>NZ_JAINFC010000121.1 GCF_020740835.1 Streptomyces sp. UNOC14_S4 | reverse complement strand
GGTCGGGTCGGGGGAGGGCGGTGAGGCTCCTGTGCCCCGGGAGTCGGGGATGACGAGGCGGTGGCGGGCGTCGAGGCCGCCCAGGTCGCCGAGGTAGGCGGCGTCCCGGCCCGGGCCGCCCGCCAGGCAGATCACGGTCGTGGGCGCGCCGTCCCCCTCCCGCTCCCGCGGTCCCAGCGTGCGGTAGGCGAGCTCCATCCAGTCATTCGACATGTAATGCGGCATAAGGGCACTTTGCCCGAGTGGTCCGGTGATCCAAAAGGGACTCCCCGCTCACTCCCGTGCTACCCCAAATTCCGCTTATGATTCCGGCGTGTTCGACACCCGGCACCTCAAGACGTTCCACGCGGTGGTCACGGCCGGGTCGTACTCCGCGGCGGCCCGCGTGCTCGGCTACACCCAGCCCGCGATCACCCAGCAGATCAAGGCGCTCGAACGGGCCGTGGGCACCCCGCTCTTCGTACGCGTCGGCCGCCGGATGCGGCTGACCGAGGCCGGAGAGGCGCTCACCCGGCACGCCGAGACCATCCTCGACAGCCTCACCGCCGCCCAGCAGCAGATGAGCTCGCTCACCCGGCTCCGCGCCGGGCGGGTCCGCGTCTGCGCCTTCCCCAGCGCCAGCGCCACCCTCGTGCCGGAGGCCCTCGCCGGGCTGGCCGCCGGGCACCCCGCCGTACGGGTCGAGCTGCTGGAGGGCGAGCCGCCGGACTCGATCCGCCGCCTGGTGCGCGGCGAGTGCGACATCACCCTCGCCTTCACCTATCCCGGCCTGCACGAACACATCCCGGACGAGGTCGTCGAGATACCGCTGATGGAGGACCAGCTGACGGTGCTGATGCCCACCGGGCATCCGCTCGCCCGGCGCCGGGCCGTCAAACTCGCCGATCTGGCCGGGGAGCGCTGGATCGCCGGCTGCCTGCGCTGCCGCACCAACTTCCTGCACGAGTGCGCCGAGCTCGGCTTCGCCCCGGACATCGCCTTCACCACCGACGACAACCTGGTCGTCCAGTCCCTCGTCGCCGAGGGGCTCGGCGTGGCCATGATGCCGGGGCTCGTCCTGTCGTTCCTGCGGCACGACAAGATCACGGGGCGGGCTCTCGACCCGGCCTCGCGGCGGCAGGTCTCGGCGTATGTGCTGCGGGAGCATTTGCGGATTCCGGCGACGGTGCTTGTTCTTGACGAGCTGAAAGGGGTTGCCGCCCGGCGCGTTGGTTGCTGACCGGGGGCTGCGCCCCCGGACCCCCGCTGCGCCTAATGGGGTGCGTCTTGCGCTGCGTGCGCGGCTGCCCGTTGTGCGTGGCTGGTCGCGCAGTTCCCCGCGCCCCTGACGGGGCCACGTATAAGCCCACGCTGTACTCCCGTCAACGAACTGTCGTTGGACCGAGGGAATCCGGCCGTCGACGCTCAAGGCATGACCACTCCCACCGCAACCCCCACGGCCACCACCGCGCGTGTCGCCCGGCTGGTCGTCGACGTACGGGAGGCGGTGGGCCGTGGCCTGCCGCCCGACACGACGGCCTACCTCGTCGGCGAACGGCTCGCGGCCCACCTCGGCGCCCCCGATCTGCTCACCGCCGAGCAGCGCGAGGGCGACCCCGACCGCTACCGGCAGCACCTGCTGCACGCCGAGCACGACGGCAGCTTCTCGATCGTCGCGCTCGTCTGGCTCCCCGGCCAGCAGACGGCCATCCACGACCACGTCTCCTGGTGCGTCACCGGAGTCCACGAGGGCACCGAGAGCGAGCGCCGCTACCGGCTCGTCCCCGACGGCACCACCGCCCGCCTCGTCGCGACCGAGGATGTCGTCAACGCCCAGGGCGACGTCTGCGGGTTCGCCCCGCCCGGCGACATCCACCGCGTGCGCAACTCCTGTACCTCCACCGCGATCTCGATCCACATCTACGGCGCGGACGTCTCCCGGCTCGGCAGCAGCGTCCGCCGGGTCTACGACCTCCCGGCCGAAGAAATCCGATGACACCCCGATGACACTGCTCCCTTCTCTTTCACCGTCGGCCGCCGCCCGGGCGTCGGCCGCCTCCAAGAAGTCCTGGCACCCCGGGATCCCCGGGCTCGCCATGGCCGTCGCCGGGGTCGCCGCCGCCTGGGCGGTCCACCGGCTCGTACCCGCCGTCCCCATGCTCACCGCCTCCGTCGTGCTCGGCGTCGCGGCGGCGCACGCCCCCGGCGTACGGACCTGGGTACGCGGCGCCTGCCGGCCCGGGCTCAGCCTCGCGGGCAAGCGGCTCATGCGCGTCGGCATCGTGCTGCTCGGGCTCAAGCTCAGCGCCGGTGACGTGCTCGGGCTCGGCTGGGCCACCGTCGCCATGGTCGTCGCCGTGGTCGCGGCCACCTTCTCCGGCACGCTGTGG
This sequence comes from Streptomyces sp. UNOC14_S4, assembly GCF_020740835.1. Classification (GTDB taxonomy): domain Bacteria; phylum Actinomycetota; class Actinomycetes; order Streptomycetales; family Streptomycetaceae; genus Streptomyces. Next base: position 14,842 of record NZ_JAINFC010000121.1, on the reverse strand, counting down.
CTCGGGCGGCGGCTCGGGCTGCGCGGCGACCAGCCGCTGCTGATCGCCACCGGCTACTCCATCTGCGGCGCCTCCGCGATCGGCGCCGTCAGCGAGGTCTCGGGCAGCGACGAGGAGGACGTCGCGACGTCCGTGGCCCTGGTCACGCTCTGCGGCACCCTCGCCATCGCCGTACTGCCGCTGCTCCACCACCCGCTCGGACTGGACGACGCCCAGTTCGGCCGCTGGGTCGGGGCGGGCGTGCACGACGTCGGACAGGTCGTCGCCACCGCGCAGACCGCGGGCCCCGAGGCGCTCACCGACGCCGTCCTCGTCAAGCTGATGCGCGTGGCCCTGCTCGCCCCGCTCGTCGCGGCGGTCGCGGTCACGCTCCGCCGCAGGCGCGCCCACGACCCCGAGGCGCCGGGCACCGGCAAGCGGCCCCCGCTCGTCCCGCTCTTCGTCCTCGGCTTCCTCGCCATGGTCGGCGTACGCACCACCGGATGGGTGCCGGACAGCGCGCCCGGCCTCGCCCAGCACGCGCAGGAACTCCTGCTCGCCGCCGCCCTCTTCGGCCTCGGCAGCGCCGTCCACCTGCCCACGCTCGTCCGCACCGGCGGACGCGTCGCGGCGCTCGGGCTGTGCTCGTGGGTCGTGATCGCGGGAGCGTCGTACGGGGGCGTGCTGCTCACGACGTGAGCCCCACACGCAGCGGTATGGGGTCCGGCGATCACCGCCGGGCCCCTTCCTCGTATGAGTTCTCCGTATGCGTGGGACGCGGGACCTCGGACGTAGTCCCGCCTCGTCCCGATGATGTTGCTCCCCTAGGACTGAAGTCCCAGCCGATCTGGTTCTCTCGCCAGGGGTCAAACTACGTTTCGGTTCTTACGCTGAGGCCATGACCGCTCTCGAATCCATAGCCACCGGTGACGTACCGGAAAGTCAGCAGGGCGTACTCGGCCGCTCCTACCGGGCGTTGACGCTCGGCATCGTCTCCGTCGTCTCCCTCATCGCCTTCGAGGCGAGCGCGGTCAACACCGCGATGCCCGTCGCGGCCCGCGCCCTCGACGGCATCGGGCTCTACGCCTTCTCCTTCTCCGCCTTCTTCACGGCGAGCCTCTTCGCGATGACCCTGTCGGGGGAGTGGTGCGACCGCAAGGGGCCGCTGGCGCCGCTGTTCACCGGGATCGCCGCCTTCGGCGCCGGGCTCGTCGTCTCCGGGAGCGCGCAGCGGATGTGGATGTTCGTCGCGGGCCGCGGCGTCCAGGGCATCGGCGGCGGCCTCGTCCTCGTCGCGCTGTACGTGCTGGTGGGGCGCGCCTACCCGGAGCGGCTGCGGCCCGCGGTCATGGCCGCCTTCTCCGCCGCCTGGGTCGTCCCCGTGATCATCGGCCCGCTCGCCGCGGGCACCGTCACCGAGCAGCTCGGCTGGCGCTGGGTCTTCCTGGCCATCCCCGTGCTCATCGTCCCGCCGCTCCTGGTGATGCTCCCCGCGCTGCGCAAGCTGCCCCCCGGCGAGCACACCGCGGCCATGGACCGCCGCCGCATCCTGCTCGCCCTCGCCGTCGCCGCCGGTGCCGGGCTGCTCCAGTACGCCGGGCAGGACCTGCGCTGGGTGTCCCTGCTCCCCGCGGCCGCCGGGCTCGCCCTGCTCGCCCCGGCCGTCGTACGGCTGCTGCCGAAGGGCACCTTCCGGGCCGGGCGCGGACTGCCGTCCGTGGTGCTGCTGCGCGGCATCGTGGCGGGCGCGTTCCTCGGCTCCGAGAGTTTCATCCCGCTGATGCTCGTGAGCGACCGCGGCCTGTCCGCCACGATGGCCGGGCTCTCCCTCACCGGCGGCGGCCTCAGCTGGACGCTCGGCTCGTTCACCCAGAGCCGCTCCCGCCTGGTGCCGCACCGCGAGCGCCTCATGGGCCTCGGCACGGCCCTGGTCTCCCTCGCGATCCTGCTGGTGCCCACCGTCCTGGCCGACGGCATGCCCGTATGGATCGTCGCCGTCTCCTGGATCATCGGCGGCTACGGCATGGGCCTGACGATCTCCGGCGGCAGCGTGCTGCTGCTGGGGCTCTCCGAGCCCGGCGAACAGGGCGCGAACTCGGCCGCCCTCCAGATCTCCGACGCGCTCGGCAACATCACCCTCGTCGGCATCGGCGGCGCCGCCTTCGCCGCGCTGGGCGGCGGCTCCGGCACGGCCGCCCACGACTCCCCCTCCGCCGCCGTACCCGCCTCCGCCTTCGCCGTGGTCTTCCTCACCATGGCCGCGGCCGCCCTCGTCGGCACGTACGTCACCACGCGCCTCAAGCCGCGGGCCGGCCTCGCCTGACGCCGGGGAACCCGGGCTTCGGCGGGAGTGTGACCTGAGTCCCACCCCCGGGTGAGGCCGTGGTGCTGTCCCCGAACGGGGCACGGGACGCGGGTAGGCTGACGCGGTTGCCGATCGCCGAGCCAGCCGACCAGCCGACGGAGACCGTGACTACCACCACCGCCAATCACCACCTTTCGCCCGCCTTCCCCGGCAGGGCCCCTTGGGGTACCGCGAACAAGCTGCGCGCGTGGCAGCAGGGCGCCATGGACAAGTACATCCAGGCCCAGCCCCGCGACTTCCTCGCCGTAGCCACCCCGGGCGCCGGAAAGACCACCTTCGCCCTCACCCTCGCCTCGTGGATGCTGCACCACCACGTCGTGCAGCAGGTGACCGTCGTCGCCCCCACCGAGCACCTGAAGAAGCAGTGGGCGGAGGCCGCCGCCCGCGTGGGCATCAAGCTCGACCCCGAGTACAGCGCCGGCCCTCTCGGCCGCGAGTACCACGGCGTCGCCGTCACCTACGCCGGTGTCGGCGTACGGCCCATGCTCCACCGCAACCGCTGTGAGCAGCGCAAGACCCTCGTCATCCTCGACGAGATCCACCACGCCGGTGACTCCCGCTCCTGGGGCGAGGCGTGCCTGGAGGCCTTCGAGCCCGCCACCCGGCGCCTGTGCCTGACCGGAACGCCCTTCCGGTCCGACACCAACCCCATCCCCTTCGTCACCTACGAAGAGGGCAACGACGGCATCCGCCGCTCCTCCGCCGACTACACCTACGGCTACGGCACCGCCCTCGCCGACCACGTCGTGCGGCCGGTGATCTTCCTCTCCTACAGCGGCAACATGCGCTGGCGCACCAAGGCGGGCGACGAGCTGGAGGCCCGCCTCGGCGAGCCGATGACCAAGGACGCGATCTCGCAGGCCTGGCGCACCGCCCTCGACCCGCGCGGCGACTGGATGCCGAACGTGCTGCGCGCCGCCGACCAGCGGCTCACCGAGGTCCGCAAGTCCATCCCCGACGCGGGCGCCCTCGTCATCGCCTCCGACCAGGACTCGGCCCGCGCCTACGCCAAGCTGCTCCGCGAGATCACCGGAGAGGGTGCCACCGTCGTCCTCTCCGACGACTCCGGCGCCTCGCAGCGCATCGACGACTACGCGCACGGCGACTCGCGATGGATGGTCGCCGTCCGCATGGTGTCCGAGGGCGTCGACGTGCCCCGGCTCGCGGTCGGCGTCTACGCCACGACGATCTCCACCCCGCTGTTCTTCGCCCAGGCCGTCGGCCGCTTCGTGCGCTCCCGGCGCCGCGGCGAGACCGCGTCCGTCTTCCTGCCGACCATCCCCACGCTGCTCACCTTCGCGAACGAGATGGAGGCCGAGCGCGACCACGTCCTCGACAAGCCCAAGAAGGAGGGCGAGGAGGATCCGTACGCCGAGTCCGAGAAGGAGATGGACGAGGCGAACAAGGAGCAGGACGAGGACACCGGCGAGCAGGACATGCTGCCCTTCGAGGCGCTGGAGTCCGACGCCGTCTTCGACCGCGTCCTCTTCAACAGCGCCGAGTTCGGCATGCAGGCGCACCCGGGCAGCGAGGAGGAGATGGACTACCTCGGCATCCCCGGCCTGCTGGAGCCCGACCAGGTGCAGCTGCTGCTCCAGAAGCGGCAGGCCCGGCAGATCGCGCACAGCCGCAAGAAGCCGGACGAGGAGGCCGACCTCCTGGAGATGCCCGCCGACCGGCGGCCGGTCGTCACCCACAAGGAGCTCCTCGAACTGCGCAAGCAGCTCAACACGCTCGTCGGGGCGTACGTCCACCAGAGCGGCAAGCCGCACGGTGTCATCCACACCGAGCTCCGCCGCGTCTGCGGCGGCCCCCCTTCCGCCGAGGCCACGGCGGGCCAGCTCAACGAACGCATCCGCAAAGTCCGCGAATGGGCGACCCGCATGAAGTAGGGGACCGGCCGGGGGCTGCCGCGCCCCGTCAGGGGCGCGGGGAACTGCGCGACCGGCCCCCACCGGCCCGCAGCCGCACACCGGGCTCAAGACGCACCCCCGTAGGCGACGGGGTCCGGGGCGGAGCCCCGGGAGGGGACAACGGAGTGCGGCACCGTCCGGATAGTGGGATCCGCCCCCCGATATTCATAAAAAGAATCCGTACCGCCCGGATGTTGGGCAGACTCTTCCGCTGAGCGGACCGGCGGCGCTACCGTGCCGGTCACGCACACGCCCCGTGGCAGCGCCGCCGCGGAGCGCAGCCGGTGCCATGCGACCAAGGCCGGCGGCCTCTCCTCGCGCGCTGCCGGACGGGACCGGCGACGCAACCCCACCGCGACGAGGGCCGCCACTCATCGGAGGAGGGGCGTCGTGACCGCGGAAACCTCGCAGACGCTCGACAGGGGACTACGGGTCCTGAAACTGCTCGCCGACACCGATCACGGGCTGACCGTCACCGAGCTCTCCACCCGGCTCGGCGTCAACCGGACGGTGGTCTATCGACTGCTCGCCACCCTGGAACAGCACGCCCTCGTGCGCCGCGACATCGGCGGCCGCGCACGGGTCGGCCTCGGCGTGCTGCGGCTGGGCCGCCAGGTCCACCCGCTCGTGCGCGAGGCCGCGCTGCCCGCCCTGCGGGCGCTCGCCGAGGACATCGGCGCGACCGCCCACCTGACGCTCGTCGACGGCACCGAGGCGCTCGCGGTCGCCGTCGTCGAGCCGACCTGGACCGACTACCACGTGGCCTACCGCGCCGGGTTCCGACACCCCCTGGACCGCGGCGCGGCGGGCCGGGCCATACTCGCGGCCCGCCGGGGCGAGATCGACAGCCCCGGGTACGCGCTGACGCACGGCGAGCTGGAGGCCGGGGCGAGCGGCGCCGCGGCGCCCCTGCTCGGCGTACTCGGCGTCGAGGGCAGCGTCGGCGTCGTCATGCTCTCGGACTCCGTCCCCGACCGGGTGGGCCCGCGCGTCATGGAGGCGGCGAAGGAGGTGGCGGACGCGCTGCGCTGAGGCCGCGCCGAGGCCGTGTCGAGGCCGTGCCGCGTACGTACCGGCGCGTTTGCCGGGTGCGGGTCCGGGGCGGTGCCCCCGCGTGAACTAGATTCGGTCACATGCCAGCTCCGACTCGCCGTGCCCGCACCCTGGCCGTCTGCGCCGCCCCGTTCGTCGCCCTGCTCGCGGTGGCCGCGTTCGTACCGCTGCCGTTCTCCGTCGCGCAGCCGGGCACGACCGTCAACGTGCTCGGCGCTGACGACGGCAAGGAAGTCATCACCATCAAGGGGGCCGACAGCAGGCGGACCAGCGGCCAGCTGCGGATGACCACCATCGTGGCCACCGGGCCGAAGGTGGACGTGAGCCTGAGCGACGTGATCAGTGGCTGGTTCCGTACGGACCGCGCCGTCATGCCGCGCGACTCCGTCTACCCGGTGGGCGACTCCGAGAAGGAGATCGAGCAGCACAACGTCGCCGAGATGAAGAAGTCGCAGGACTCCGCGTCCCAGGCGGCCCTCCGCTACCTCCACAAGTCGCCCGACCAGGTCAAGGTCGACCTGAACCTGGCCGACATCGGCGGCCCGAGCGCCGGCCTCCTCTTCACCCTCGGCATCATCGACAAGCTCGACGGCGACGGCCGCGGCGGCGACCTCACGGCGGGCCGCACGATCGCGGGCACGGGGACGATCGAGCCGGACGGGACGGTCGGGGCGGTCGGCGGCGTCCCGCTCAAGACGCAGGCGGCCCGGCGGGACGGGGCGACGGTCTTCCTCGTGCCGAAGGGGGAGTGCGGGGACGCTTCCGCGAATCTGCCGAAGGGGTTGCGGCTGGTGCCGGTGGAGAAGCTCGGCGACGCGGTTGCTTCGCTGCGGGCCCTGGCCTCTGGCCAGGACGGCCGGGTGCCTGTCTGCTGATTCCGGGGGCTGCGCCCCGGACCCCGCGCCTACCGGGGGTGCATCTTGCGCTGCGTGCGCGGCTGCGGGCCGGTGGGGGCTTGTCGCGCAGTTCCCCGCGCCCCTGACGGGCACGGTCCCGAGGCCGGTCGCGCCCACGCGGCGGAGCCGCATATCGACAACAGCCCCGCGCCCCTGACGGGGCGCGGCCTTACGGGGCGTCAGCCCTTCTGGATGAAACCCTGTTCCGTCAGCCAGGACTTCGCCACGTCGTGGGGGTCTTCTCCGTCCACGTCCACCCTCGCGTTCAGCGTGCGGGCCACGTCGTTCGTCAAGCGGGCCGTGATGGGGTCCAGCACCTCCCGGATCGCCGGGTACTTGCGGATCGCCTCGCTGTTGATTTCCGGCGCCGCGTTGTAGTTCGGGAAGAACCCGAGATCGTCGTCGAGCACCACCAGGTTCATCGCCTTGATCCGGCCGTCCGTCGTGAAGACCTCGCCGAACGTGCAGGAGCGGCCGCGGGAGACCTGGGTGTAGACGATGCCGCCGTCCATCTTCTGCACACGGCGGGCCGGGACGGACATCCCGTACGTCTTCGCCATGCCGGTCAGCCCGTCGTTGCGGGCGGCGAACTCGCTCTCCACGCACAGGGTCACGGCGGCCGGGTCGCGCTTCGAGAGGCGGGCCACGTCCGAGAGGGTGCGTACCCCGTAGCGCTTCTCGTTCGCGCGGTTGAGGGCCAGCGCGTAGGTGTTGTTGAGGGCGGCGGGGGACAGCCAGGTGAGGCCGTTGCGCACGTCCGCGTCCGCCACGGCCTGCCATTGGGCACGCGGGTCCGCGATCGGCGTGTCGTGACCCAGATAGGTGATCCAGGCGGTGCCGGTGTACTCGTACATCCCGTCCGCGTCACCGGACTTGACCGCCTCGCGGGCGCCGATCGAACCCTGGATGTTGGTGCGGTCCAGGACGTCCGCCCCCGCCGCCTTGAAGGCGAGGCCCATGATCTGGCCGAGGACGATGTTCTCGCTGAAGTTCTTCGAGGCCACCGTCAGCCGGGCGCCCTTGAGCGGCAGGCCCTGGCCGATCGAACCGGGCCGTACGTGGTCGACCATGGGGGAGCCGCTCGTCAGCCCGCACCCGCCGAGCCCGAGCGGCAGCAGCGCGCAGACCGTCGCCGTCACCGTCCTCCAGTGCGCCGCTCCCACCTCAGTCACCCACTTCCAGACCACGTGGCCGCAGCAGGAGTTCGGCCAGCGAGGCCAGCCAGTCCACGAGCAGCGCGAGGGCCACGGTCAGCACCGAACCCAGCACCAGGACCGGCATCCGCTGGTTGGTGATGCCGGAGGCGATCAGGTCGCCCAGCCCGCCGCCCCCGCCGAAGTAGGCGAGCGTCGCCGTGCCCACGTTGAGGACGAGCGCGGTGCGCACCCCCGCGAGGATCAGCGGTACGGCCAGCGGGAGTTCGACCTTGAACAGCACCCCGAGCGGCGACATGCCGATGCCGCGCGCGGCCTCCGCCAGCGTCGGGTCGATGGCCCGCAGGCCCGCCATCGTGTTGGACAGCACGGGCAGCACCGCGTAGACCACGATGCCGACGAGCGCGGCCCGCATCCCGATGCCCAACCAGATCACCAGCAGCGCCAGCAGGCCGATCGCGGGCGTGGCCTGGCCGGTGTTGGCGACGGCCATGACGACGGGCACGGCCGGGCGCAGCCTGCGGCGGGTCAGCAGGACGCCCAGCGGGATCGCGATGACCAGGACCAGGACGGTCGACAGCACCGTGAGGACGACATGCTGCCGCAACCGCAGCCAGACGTTCCCGTCCGCGATCGCGTTGTGCGCGATGGCGTCGAGGTGCGCGCCCCGGAACCACAGCCAGGTGCCGAGCAGCAGGAGGAGCAGGAACGAGGGGAGGACGGTGAGCTTCGCGGGGCCGACGCGGTGGCCTGCGGCCGCGGCCGGGGCCACGGCCGGGGTCGGCTCCCCGGGTTCCTCGGGGTCACGGAAGGCGATCCCATGGACCTCGTGCTCACCAGCGGGCCGTTCCCCTTCGGGGGGCGGCCGGTGCCCGCGCCGTGTCACGGCCGCCTCCGGTGGTACGGCGCCCACCGGGGTGCCTCTTGCGCTCCGCGCGCGGCTGCGGGTGCGTTGTGGCTGGTCGCGCCCACGCGGCGGAGCCGCACGATGAAACACAGCCCCGCGCCCCTGACGGGGCGCGCCGTCGCCGTCGTCCTCACCCCTCCTCCCCCGGTTCGCCGGGCGCGCAGCCCTCCTGCTCCTGGCGGGTCTGCTGGGAGCGCTGTTCCTCCAGGCGGTGCTGGTGCTCGGCCGCGTCGAGGCGGTCCGCCTCCAGGAGTTCGTGGACCGAGTTCATCAGCGTCTCCATGTCGACCACGCCCTCGTACTCGCCGCGCCGTCCGGTCACCGCCACCCGGCCCGCGTTGTCGATGAGGACGGCCTCCAGCGCGTCGCGGAGCGTGGCGTCACGGGTGACCGTGTCGTGCACGAGCGTCCCGGCGCGCGCCAGCGAGCCTTTCGCGCGCATGAGGTCGCCGCGGCGCAGCCACTTGTAGGGGCGGCGGTGCCGGTCGAGGAGCAGCACCTCGTTGGTCGTTCCCGTACGCAGCTGGTCGAAGATGGACTGGAGCGGGTCGTCGATCGTCGCCGTGGGGAACGCGCTCACGCCCACGTCCCGCACCCGGGTGAGGTTGAGCCGTTTGAGTGCCGCGCCCGCGCCGACGAAGCCGGAGACGAAGTCGTCGGCGGGGTTGGTGAGGATGGCCTCGGGGGTGTCGAACTGGGCGATGTGCGAGCGCTCCCGGAGCACCGCGATCCGGTCGCCGAGCTTGATCGCCTCGTCGAAGTCGTGGGTGACGAAGACGATCGTCTTGTGCAGCTCGTGCTGGAGCCGGATCAGCTCGTCCTGGAGGTGGTCGCGGGTGATCGGGTCGACGGCGCCGAAGGGTTCGTCCATCAGGAGGACGGGCGGGTCGGCGGCGAGCGCGCGGGCGACGCCCACGCGCTGCTGCTGGCCGCCGGAGAGCTGACGCGGATAGCGGCCGCGGAACTCGCCCGGGTCCAGGCCCACCAGGTCCAGCATCTCGTCCACGCGGGCGCCGGTGCGGACCTTGGACCAGCCGGTCATGCGGGGGACGAGCGCGATGTTCTGCGCGACGGTCATGTGCGGGAACAGGCCGGACTGCTGGATGGCGTAGCCGATCTTGCGGCGCAGCCTGACCGGGTCCATGCCGGTGACGTCCTCGCCGTCGATCCGGATACGGCCGGAGGTCGGCTCGATCAGCCGGTTGATCATCTTCATGGTGGTGGTCTTGCCGCAGCCGGACGGGCCCACGAAGACCACCAGCTCCCCGGCCCGGATCTCCATGTTCACGCAGTCCACGGCGGGCGCGGAGGAGCCGGGGAAGCGCTTGGTGAGGTTCTCCAGGTGGATGGCGGCGCCCGAGACCCCGTGCGCGGCCGCGGGGCCAGGGGCAGGGCCGGGCGCAGCATCAGGCTCGGGCTCAGGCGCGGGCTCAGGCACGGATCCCCCTCGGAATGGTCAGCCGCCCGATCAGCACGTACGCGGCGTCGAAGAGCAGCGCGAGCACGACGATGCCGAGCGTCCCGGCCAGCACCTGGTTGAGCGCGTTGGCGCTGCCCAGCGAGGAGATCCCGCGGAAGATCTCGTTGCCCAGGCCGGGCCCGGAGGCGTACGCGGCGATCGCGGCGATGCCCATGAGCATCTGGGTGGCGACCCGGATGCCGGTGAGGATCGGCGGCCAGGCCAGCGGCAGCTCGACGCGCAGCAGCCGGGCGGGCCGCGACATGCCAATGCCCTTCGCCGCGTCGACCAGCGAGGGGTCCACCCCGCGCAGCCCCACGATCGCGTTGCGGACGACCGGCAGCAGCCCGTAGAGCACCAGGGCCGTCACGGTCGGCGCCACGCCCAGACCGGTGACGGGGATCAGCAGGCCGATCAGGGCCAGGGAGGGGATCGTCAGCAGCGTCGCGGTCACGGTGACGGCGAGGTCGCCCGCCCAGTCGCTGCGGTAGGTGAGCACGCCGATCGCCACGCCGAGCAGGGTGGCGACGGCCATGCACTGGAGGACGGCGCTGGCGTGCTGGTACGCGTCGGCCAGCAGCTGCTCGTGCCGGCTGCCCAGGTACTCCCAGAAGCTCACCCGGTCACTCCCGTCAGGGCCGGTAAGGGTCCTCCGCCGCCTGCTTCACCAGCGGGATGATCCGCAGCGGAACCGCGTTCTCCATGACGATCGCGGTGGAGGCCCGCACGATGCCATCAAAACCCACAACCCGGTCGATCACACGCTGGAGGTCGGCGTTCGAGCGGGCGACCAGGCGGCAGAGCATGTCGCCGTGGCCGGTCGTGGTGTGCAGCTCCAGCACCTCCGGAACGGTCGCCAGATGGGTCCGTACGTCCGCGCCCTGCCCTTGCTTGATCTCCAGCGTCGCGAAGGCGGTCACCGGATAGCCCAGCGCCGCCGGGTCCACCTCGGGCCCGAACCCCCTGATCACGCCCTGTGCCTGCAGGCGGTCGAGCCTCGCCTGCACCGTACCGCGGGCGACTCCCAGGCGGCGAGAGGCCTCCAGCACGCCGATGCGGGGTTCCTCGGCGAGGAGCTCGATGAGCCTGCCGTCCAAACGATCGATCGCCATGGCCGCCTCCTGATGGTCACCCTGTACAGAACGCCCGGATGCACTGCGCTACCGCTATGCATATTGCCCAGTAAATGCAAGAACTATTGCGCACCTTGTGGATCGGCGGGAACCTGCGGCCATGACTCAGACCACAGAACACACCCTCCACACCGCACGGCAGGACGACCCCTTCCCGGTCAAGGGGATGGACGCCGTGGTCTTCGCGGTCGGCAACGCCAAGCAGGCGGCGCACTACTACGCCACCGCCTTCGGCATGCGGCTCGTCGCCTACTCCGGACCGGAGAACGGCAGCCGGGAGACCGCGAGTTACGTACTGGAGTCCGGCGGCGCCCGCTTCGTCCTCACCTCCGTCATCAAGGCGACCACCGACCGGGGCCGCTTCCTCGCCGGCCACGTGGCCGAGCACGGCGACGGCGTCGTGGACCTCTCCATCGAGGTCCCGGACGCCCGCGCCGCCTACGCGCACGCCGTCGAGCACGGCGCCACCGGGGTGACGGAGCCGCACGAACTGACCGACGAGCACGGCACGGTGGTCCTCGCCACGATCGCCACGTACGGCCAGACCGTCCACACCCTCGTGGACCGGTCCGGCTACACCGGCCCCTACCTCCCCGGCTTCGTCGCCGCCGACCCGATCGTGGACGCCGGTCCCCGCCGCTTCCAGGCCATCGACCACTGCGTCGGCAACGTCGAGCTCGGCAAGATGGACGAGTGGGTCGGCTTCTACAACCGGGTCATGGGCTTCACCAACATGAAGGAGTTCGTGGGCGACGACATCGCCACCGAGTACTCCGCCCTCATGTCCAAGGTCGTCGCGGACGGCACCCGCAAGGTGAAGTTCCCGCTCAACGAGCCCGCGATCGCGAAGAAGAAGTCGCAGATCGACGAGTACCTGGAGTTCTACAACGGCCCCGGCGTGCAGCACATCGCCCTCGCCACGAACGACATCGTCGCCACCGTGCGCGCCATGCGGGCGGCCGGTGTCCAGTTCCTGGACACGCCCGACTCGTACTACGACACGCTGGGGGAGTGGGTCGGCGAGACGCGCGTCCCGCTCGACACCCTGCGCGAGCTGAAGATCCTCGCCGACCGCGACGAGGACGGCTACCTGCTCCAGATCTTCACCAAGCCGGTGCAGGACCGGCCGACGGTCTTCTTCGAGATGATCGAACGGCACGGGTCGATGGGCTTCGGCAAGGGCAACTTCAAGGCGCTCTTCGAGGCGATCGAGAGGGAGCAGGAGAAGCGGGGCAATCTCTGACCGTCAGGGTCACCCCGCCTCACGTGGCACCCACCGGGGGCTTCGCCCCCGGACCCCCGCGCCCCTGACGGGGCGCGACCAGTTACGGGGCGCCCATCGGTGGGGAGGAGCCCTCTTATGGATGATCTCATCGAGGAATTGCGTAAGGGGCTCCCCGCCGACGCCGTGCTCACCGACACCGACGTCACCCGCTCGTACGCCCACGACATGGCCGGCTTCTGCGAGGCCGGCACGCCTGCCGTCGTCGTCCTCCCCCGCACCGTGGAGCACGTCCAGCACATCATGCGCACGGCGACGGCCCACCGCGCCCCGGTCGTCCCGCAGGGCGCCCGTACCGGGCTCTCCGGCGCGGCCAACGCCAGTGACGGCTGCATCGTCCTCTCCCTCGTCAAGATGGATCGCATCCTGGAGATCGACCCGGTCGAGCGGATCGCCGTCGTCGAACCCGGCGTCGTCAACGCCGCACTCTCCCGCGCCGTCGCCGGACACGGCCTCTTCTACCCGCCGGACCCCTCCAGTTGGGAACAGTGCACCATCGGCGGCAACATCGGCACCGCCTCCGGCGGCCTGTGCTGCGTGAAGTACGGCGTGACCGCCGAATACGTCCTCGGCCTCGACGTCGTCCTCGCCGACGGACGGCTGCTGCGGACCGGCCGCCGCACCGCCAAGGGCGTCGCGGGCTACGACCTCACCCGCCTCTTCGTCGGCTCCGAGGGCAGCCTTGGCGTCGTCGTGCAGGCCGTGCTCGCGCTCAAGCCCGCGCCGCCCGAACAGCTCGTGCTCGCCGCCGAGTTCCCCTCCACGGCCGCCGCCTGCGACGCCGTCTGCGAGATCATGGCCCGCGGCCACGCGCCCTCGCTGCTGGAACTGATGGACAGCACCTCCCTCCGGGCCGTCAACTCCTACGCCCGCATGGACCTTCCCGAGAGCACCGAGGCCCTGCTCCTCGCCGCCTTCGACACCCCCGACCCCGCCGCCGACCTCGCGGCCGTCGCCGGGCTGTGCACCGCGGCCGGGGCCACCGAGGTCGTACCCGCCGAGACCCCCGCGGAGTCCGAGCTGCTCCTCCAGGCACGCCGCGTCACCCTGCCCGCCCTGGAGTCGCTCAAGGCCGCCACGATGATCGACGACGTGTGCGTGCCCCGCGGCCGGCTCGCCGCCATGATCGACGGCACCGCCGCCATCGCGGAGAAGCACGGCCTGACCATCGGCGTCTGCGCCCACGCCGGGGACGGCAACACCCACCCGGTCGTGTGCTTCGACCCCGCCGACGAGGACGAGGCCCGCCGCGCCCGGGAGTCCTTCGACGAGATCATGGCCCTGGGCCTCGAACTCGGCGGCACCATCACCGGCGAACACGGCGTCGGCCTCCTCAAGCGAGACTGGCTGGCCAAGGAGCTGGGTCCGGTGGCCATGGAGATCCAACAGGGCATCAAGTCCGTCCTGGACCCCCTGGGCCTCCTCAACCCGGGCAAGGTGCTGTAGGCCAGGGGCGCGGGGAACTGCGCGCCCAGCCAGAACGGACCCGCAGCCGCGCACCAAGCGCAAGAGGCACCCCCATAGGCGCCGGGGTCCGGGGCGAAGCCCCGGTGTCACGCCCCAAGGAGGTGCCGCAACCCCTCCTCCAGACAAAGAAGCTCCGGCTCCGCCCCCGGCGCCACCTCCCGCAGCGTCCGCTCCAGCCACGCCGTCACCGCCCGGTCCGGCACCTCCAGCAGCGCGTCACCGTCCGGCGAGGACAGTGCCATGCACACGACGCTGCGTCCCTCCGCCGTGGTGGGCCACACTCTCACGTCGCCGTGCCCGGCCGGGCGGAAGAGCCCCTCCATCAGCAGCTCGCGGGCGAAGGTCCAGCTGACGGGGGAATCCGACGTGACATGGAAAGTGATGTTGACGGCATAGGGATCGGCCGTGCGGTAGCTCAGCCTGCAGGGGACCGGAACGGTGCGGTCCGGCGCCAGCACCAGGTCGATCTCCAGCTCTCGTTCCACCACGGTGTGCATGAAGTGCGCCCTCTCTGCTGTGCGTTCTCTCGGTGCGTCGGCCCCTCGGAGGCGGGCCCGCACCGGACAGAGCGCGTCGACCCTCACACCATTACGCGACTTCCGCACATCGGCGCATGGACTTCCCCCCGCGGCTGACACGCCATGCCCACCGGTCGCACGTGTGAGTGGTCCCGCCCGCGGGACGGCCGCAGAGGAGAGAGCCGTCTGGTAGACCTGTCTGCAGCGCCCCGGGTTGCCTTTTGTGCATTGAGGTCACGAGGTACCGGAGCCGCGCACCGGACGTGACGCGCGTGCGGCAGACTGAGGGTCCGCCAGCCGCCCACCGACACGACACCCAGTACGGCCGACAGATACGGGACATCGGACACCATGAGCGCTCCTCTCTCAGGATCCGCCGACAGCAGCCCCGTCCAGGGCTTCTATCCGGACCCGTCCATCCCTGGCTACATCCGCTACTGGAGCGGCACCGCCTGGGTGCCCGGGACCAGTCGGCCCGCGCCCGCCGAGGGGGAGCCGCTGCCCGCGCCGCCCGTCGGCTACCCCAAGGCACCCGCTCCCACGCCGGTCGCGCCCGCGCGTCCCGTCGAGCCGCGGCGGCAGACCGCCGCGGGTGGGGCGCTGCCGGAGGAGACCGGGCCGATGTTCCTGGACCAGGAGCCCGCGCCGCGGGAGGCCCGTGCGCACACCACGGGCCCGCAGGGGGGCCACCGGGCGCCCTGGGACGAGGCCAGCGG
>NZ_JAINFC010000120.1 GCF_020740835.1 Streptomyces sp. UNOC14_S4 | reverse complement strand
GCCATCCTGCGGCTGCGAGCAGCTCGCCCCCGTCGCCAGCCACCCCGAACTCTGGGTCACCGCGCACGGCATCAACCTCCGCCCCTGCCCACCCCCGGAGGCGGACCAGTGACGCCGGTGGAGAAGGACGCCCCACACCACAGCCCCCACAAACACCAGCCGGCCAAGGGAGCGTTCGTCATCGACCTCCGCCAGGACCGGCTCGGGCAGGTCATGGGGCACGAAGGCGCGCTCCTTCAGCTACGTCCGCCCCGCGGCGGCCTCGAGTGGGACGCGCGGGCCGACGACGTCCGCCCCGCGACGGAGACCGAGAAGCTGACAGCCAAGAGCGCAAGCCGCGAACGCGCAGAGCGCAGGAACCAGGTGGGGAAAGTGAACCAGCCCGTGAACCAGCCTACGAGCCAGCCCGTCGTCCCGTTCGCCCGGTGGACGATCGGCCAGGAGAAGATCCCCGCCGTACCCCGGATCATCTACGACCTCGAATGCGTCGTCTGCTTCGACCGGTCCGGCCCCCACCGCTCCTTCGAAGCCGCCCGGAACTGGGCCTTCACCCACAGCGGCCACCACCCCACCCACACCGCCTACCGCGAAACCCTCCACCGTTTCTGGCGCACCGCCCCCGTGGAATAGTCCATCCAGCCACCAGCCCCGGGCCCCGCTGACGAGCGGGGCCCTTTTCCGCACAACCCGCCCGGTCAGCAGGAGGGCTCAGCTGATGGGTCCAGGGACGAGCCGACGTCAGAGCGCGGCATGTCGGTGTATTCCTCGGGGCGGAAAGCGACCAGACTCAGCCCGTCGAAATCAACAGGGATACGGCGGCGTTCGCCAGCTGTCCGCAGCGCATAGCCTTGTTCGTTGGAGTCCGGGTGCACGAGCACTGCCGCGCCCGCACCGATCGAGTCGCTGACGACACTCCAGAGCTCGTCCCGCACTCGCGCCGAGAGGGTTCCGACATACAAGCCCGGCATGGGCTCGATCATCCATCGGGTGAGGGCGCCGCGCACGTGATCAGGAACGGCTGTGGTGGCGAGGACGGTCACGGACGGCATGGTGTTTCCCCTTCTCCGAGGATTTCAGCGCGCCGCATCTGTTGGGTCCGGATCGTCGGAGCCGTCCGAGGAAGGTGCCTCGGCAAAGGCGGATCGGCCCTCGTGGGAGGCGTAGTTCACTCCGGCGGGAACGGACCCGGCGTCCGGGTCCCAGAGGTTGACCAGTTCCACGGCATGGCCATCGGGCAGTGGTACTGCCTCCTCCGGTGCCAGGAGGGACTGGAGGTCTGCGACGATGCGGGGAAGCAGCTTGTACAGGCGCAGCTCCTCGCGAAAGCTGCGTCGGGCCATCGCTTCGGGATGGGGCGAGTCGTGCAGTGAAAAGGCGAGGGGGATGGTGAGTTCCGCCTTGTAGAGGTCGGCGATGTCATAGACAAGTGCGTGCTGTTTTCCTTGGTGCACGAAGCCGAGGGCCGGTGAGCAGCCGAGGGCGACGATGGCCGCGTGGACAATGCCGTACAGGCAGGTGTTCGCGGATGAGAGGGCGAGGTTGACCGGGTCCTGTTCGTCCCAGGAGTCAGGGTCGTAGTTCCGCCGGAATCGACCGATACGGTGCTGTTGTGTGAGAAGTTTGTAGAGCGCCCTGATGCGCTGGCCTTCCAGTCCGCGGAGCGTGTTCAGCGGGGTACTGGGCGGGACGGATATGTTGAAGCGTTTGAGGTACATACGCTGCGCTACGGCAAGGCGTCGGGCAGGGTCGCTCCACTGGTGGACCTGCTGTTCCAGCCACCGGGTCGTCAACGCGTCGGACGTCGTTGCCGAGTAGCAGCGCACACCACCCGATCCGCTGCACACCACGGTGGTTCCGTGGCGGGCGAAGGTGGCCAGTGCGGGCTGGGTGATGGAGGTGCCAGGGCCGAGCAGTACGCAGCTGAGGGCGGCCGTGGGGAGGTAGACACGCGTGGTTTCACCGTCGGCGCTCGTCGTCTCGGCGCTGACTCCGGTGTCGTCCTGGACGATGCGGACGACGTCCGCGTACAGGAACGACAGGGAGTCACCGACGCGGGGAAGCATCGCGAGGGTCGGGGCGGCGATGCGACGTCGCGCGGAGCTCTGACCCTTGCGTGAGGGAGTAACGGTCACTGGTGTGGTTCCTCACGCACTCAGGTGTGCGGGAGCGAGGCTGAGCAGTCCGCAGCCGTAGGACTTGCTGCGGCCGATACCATGCAGGAGCGCGTGGCGCAGCGCGTCGGCGTCGTGGATCGTCGCGATGCCGTCGAAGCGTGTGCCCTTGTGGTGGACTGCGATCTTGTCCGTGCCTGCGGTTCGGCCAGTCCTGTGCCAGGCGGTGAGGGTGTCCGCGGTGTCGGCCTGGACGGTGTGCAGGGTGAGCCCGGCTCTGTGGGCCTGGGCCGCCCACCAGTTCTCGGCGTCGGGGCCGTGCAGGACGATGGCCTGCTTCCAGCGGCCCTCGGTGCTGTTGCGGCCGCATCGTTTGATGGCGTTGCCGAACAGCCGGTAGCGGACGGTCAAGCCGGGCCGCAGGGCCTCGAGTACGGGGGACATCTCTCGGATGCCGACATGCGCGTATCCGTCCGGCAGCCGGCTGGCGTCGGGGGCTGTCCGGCTCTGCACGAGGAGGGTGGGGGCTCCGGTGCCGTCGTGGTCGAGGCGGAAGAGGAGGCCTGCGCGGGCTCGCGGGCTGTCACCCAGGCCGTCGGGGAACAGGGCCATGAGCCGTCGATGCAGGACCGCGATGTCCCTGAGGTCGTGCTGGACTGCCCTGCTCGCCGGGTTCAGGAGCAGTCTGGCCAGCCAGGCTGTCGTGGTCTGGACAGTGTCCGCGGCGAGGGGTGCGGCGGGCATGGTGTGCACGTCGGTGGTCATGCGTCGGCTTCCTGCGGTGCGGGCGGGCGGAGGTAGGCGATGAGCTCGTCGAGGTAGGCGGGGCCGTAGCCCTTGCACAGGTCGGCGGGAAGCCGACAACTGGCCGCATAAGAAGGGCGACTGCGATAGACGCGGTCGCGTTGCGTCAGGCGTACGGGTTCGTCGTTGAGGGAGGTGACGGACGCCCGGGAGGAGACTGTGACGGGGAAGCCGACGGGGAAGGGTGCGTCAGCGGTGAACCGTACGGGGACGGTGGCTTCCCGGTCGGTGGTGTGGGGCGTACGGGGGCGGACGCGAGCGAGAGGGACGCCGGTAAGGAGTTCGGAGACGGGGTCGGACACCTGCGTGGCAACGACGAGTGGCGCACCGGGTGGACAGGAACGGCGGCCGAGGTACAGGGGCCAGCGGGGCGCGGCCAGAGCGGCAGCACAGACTGTGGTGAGTTCGGTGGGGTCGGGTGCCTCGGGTGCGGTGACCGCGATGGTGAAGACGGCGTCGGCCAGGTAGTGACGGTGGGAGATGATGGTGGTCTGACCGGCACCGCGTCGGCCGCCCTTCGCGGTGGGGACGGTGCGATGGGCAGGCAGGCCGCCTCCGATGGTGTGGTAGTCCCTCACCCGCGTACCAGGGCGGTCGTGACGTACCGTGAAGCGCAGGTGCCCGAGCCGTTCGAAGAGGGTCGGCTCGTCACGGTCACCGGTTCCGCCGACGGCTTGGTCCCGGGGGATGCCGAGAGCCGAGGCGATCAGGCCGATGAGACCGGAGCGGGTCGGGTGGGCGACGGTGTCACGGTCGTTGAAAGCGCTGTGTTCCCCCCATGACTGCAGGGGTCCGCCGACTTGCATGATGAAGCCGCTCACGCTGCCCGGCTCCCGTTCCCGAAGGCCGCGGCAAGGGCTCCAGTGACCAGGGCAGGGTAGGACTCGACCCGGTCTCCCAGGGTTTCACGGGGTGTGTCGTCCACACCGGCGTATGCGCTGTGCAGGCGTCCGTTGTCGCCGAGGAGGGTGTTGACCCTGGCCGCGTAGGTGGCCAGGGCAGTGCGGGAGGGCTCTGCCCAGCCGGTGAGCTCGGCGCGTACAGGCTGTTCGAAAGCGGCGGCGAGGGAGACCGGCCGGTCCGTTCGGACCGCTACGTGCACCAGGTCGGGGATGCTGTGCGGGGCAGTGGAGTTCTTCTTGGCGGAGGGCATGCTCTGGATGAACTCCGTCAAGAACGCCCCGGCGAGTTCGCGGGCCATCGCCGGGTCGGTGACATTGCCGGTCAGGTCGCGCAAGTCGAGCGTGGCGTACCGGTAGAAGACGCCACTGCTGTATTCGCCGGTGTTCATGTGGGCGCTGCCGGCATCGGTGGCCCATTGGGCGACGTCATCGACAGCGGTGAAGAAGTCGGCCTGCACCGAGGTGCTGTGGGTGGTGAACGCATGGGCGACTTGGACGGCGCCGTCCACTCCCGCGCCGGGTATCTCCGCCAGCATCCGGCCGAAGAGGGCTATGGAGCCATTGTGGGATCGGAGAATCTCGTGGATGGCGTCCTTGGGGAGCTGGGACTTGGTGGCGGCTTTGGTTCCGAGGACCTTCTCCAGCTTGTCCCGGTACTGTTCGGCGATGTCGGCCAGAAGTCCGGCCGCATTGTCGGGCAGGAACAGCAGCGAGGCGGTGGTGTCGTTGTCCTCCAGGCCGAGCTTGGATTCGGTCGAGGTGATGACCTGGGTGCCCGCGAGCTCGGCCAGCTCCTTGGGCCAGCCCCGCTCGATGAGGTTCTCGGCGACCTGACGGGGAAGTCGGCGGGTTCGGCGGGCCTTGTGCCCGATCCGTTCCTCGACCGCGAGCCTCGTGGGCCGCTTCCATGCCTGGCTGGAGACGCGGGTGCGTGTGGTGCCACCGTAGGTCACGGTCTTGGGCGATCCGAGATCGTCTCTATTGACGTTGCTGAATGGCAATGTCTGCAGGATGTGCACGTCTATGTAGCGCGGGCTGCGGGACAGCATGGCGTCGAGGTGCTGTGTCGTCATGATGCGGTTCCTGATTTCTGTGCGCTGAGGAAATGGCAGGTCAGGGGCGGTCAGGCAGGCGGCTTGGCAAGGCGGAGCGTGCGGTAGTAGTCCTCCAGCCAGCGCCTGACGGTTTCGTCACGTCGCCGGGGCCACCGCACGAGATCGCGGAGGAGCCGTCCGTAGTCCACCGGTACGCCCGCGGAGCCGAGCTGACGAACGACAGCAGGCAGCATGCGGTGCAGGCCCTCGATGTCCTGCCGGACCAGCAGGTGCAGCCGCTGCTCGACGCCGCTCACCCTGTCCTCGCTCTTGCACGTGTCCGCCGACGTCTCCTGGGTGCCGCCTGTTCCCGGGGCAGTGGCCCGTTCCCGGCGAACAGTGAGCTGAGCCAGGCTCTCCCCCAGGCTCGTCCCCCAGGAAAACTGCTGTGCCTGTGCCTCGGCCTCGGAGGACTCGCTCTGCTCCGCAGGGGAGGCGGGATCGGCGCCCGGCCCGGTGGCGCCCGTACCACTCTTGTCACCCTTGTCACCGGCGTCCGCAGCACGCCGGGCATCCGCATCAGCACGGCGTTCCGCACGAGGCCGGGCAGCTATCAAAGCGGCCACCGCGTAGTAGGCGCGCTTGACCGTGGTATCCGAACGGTCGGGTACGAGGCCGTGGCGCAGCAAGGCGGCATGGGTCCGGGCAGGGACTTCGTCCACCGGGCGGGCCAGTCCTGCCCGCAGCGCCTGTTGGGTGCCGGGGCGTTCGCACGCCTGACGCACGCAGGCGACGAATGTGTCGTAAGTCTTGAGCTTTTCGTGACGGGGCGTGAGAGGTGGGGCTGTGCCGGGGCGCGGGGCGCCGAGGTCTTCGCTGGTCGGTCTCATCGGTCCTTCTTCCGGGAGCTACGAGATATCACCCGCTGCGTGCGATCACGCATGCGGGCTCGCTTCAGGTCAGGCACGGACCTTGAGAAGGCTGCGGACCAGACCGCGAGCACCTTCCCGGGCCTTGGCTCCGCGAGGCTGGGATGCCACGGCTTCCGTCACGTCGTCGAAGACACGCAGGGCGATCCGGCCGAACGATGGCAGCGCCGCGGTGAAGTCCTCGGAATCCAGCAACTCCCAGAAACACTCCTCGGCTGCCGGCCAATACGCTGCCGATGCCGCTTCGGGCCACGGTCCGCTGTCCTTCTCCTTACCCTTTTTCAGCCGACGCCCGGACTTGTCGTCGTCGGTCGGCAACGTATAGGCCCGCCACGCGCTGCGCAGCGCGGTCTCCAGTCTCCACGCCGCGCGTTCCGCGGCCTCGCGACCTTCCTTGACCCCCAAGGCGAGCAGCGAGTCGGGCTGCGTACCAGAGGAGGTGAGGAGGGTGCACAACGGCGGGGTCACGGCAGTGAAATAGCTGCGGTCCCGGGTCTGGCCGTCCTGGTCGAAACCATAGGCGGCGACCCTCAAGTGCTGGAATACCTCCTCGGGCAACTGCCCGCCGGTCAGCCCCTCGAAGACCGGCGGCCCGCGGCTCTTGTCACCCCGGTCCTGCAGAATCAAACCGTCCAGGTCCCGCCACAGCGCCCGTTCCGCATCCGCCTTGCGCGGATACAGCATTCCGTCCTTGGCTTCGTCCCAGATGAGATAGGGGTCACGGACTTCGGGCCGGTTCTCGCGCAGCGCCCATGTGATCGTCGCGTCCACGGCGCTCCCCCCGTCCGGAGACGGTTTGAGCAGCACAGCATGCTGGTGCCGCGCGGTCAGCATGCTCATCGACCCCGCGGCCGGCGCAGGCGCTTCCATCACTGCCGACGGCCGGTCGTCTTCCCACGGGCAGAGATCGTCTTCGCTGGAGGAAGATCCCGGCCAGGAATCCGGGCCGGGGATACCCAGGAGCAGCGACTCGTACAGGTTTCGGCCCAGCGGATGGCACGACAGCACCCGTCGCAGGGGACCAGCCATCGTGTTGCCGTAGCGCTGGCCGTTGACCGTACGGGGTGTGCACTGCCCCGACGCTCCGTAGTAGAGCTGCGCCAGGAGATGAAGAAATGCCTCGTCCGACGGGAGCGGCGCGGGATCGTCGTCCGTGAAATGCCCGAAGAATACCTGGTTGTTGCCCGAGGGGCGGCCGAGCACCAACTTGTTGATCCCCGATGACGAAGCACATTCATGGGCGAGCCGCGCGTCCTGCAGGAATGGCCGCTGCGGGTCGTAGAGCATCAGCCCGTCCGCGCACTTGGCGAAGTATTCGTCCACACCGGGGGCCTCACCCGCCCGCTTGGGTGCGAACGACGCGTGTTCTGCAAGCAGTTCGAACCGACGATCCAGCCAGTCGTCGACATTGCTGCCGAGCTTATCAAGTCCGGTGATACGTGCGGCGATCGCGTACAACATGCGCAGCAATGCGGATGCGGCAGCGGGGGACGCGACAGCGAGACCCTGGAACTCGTGGGCTCGAAGGAACAGTTCGCGAAGACCCACCCGTTCTGTCATACCTGCGTGCGTGAGCACAGGCGCACAAGGCCGGAGGTCGAGCGGGTAGCGGGCGTCATCGGCCGCGGCGGCAGACATGGAGCAGGACACCCCGATCGTCAGGAGAGCTGCATGGGCAGGTGGGAACGGCATCGAGCAGGCCATACTCTTGGAGGCCTCCGCGATCCGTAGAGATCTCCGCTCAGGCGGAGGTGAACCGATGGGCAGGCGGGAAGGGAATACTCCCGAACCGCTCTTCCCCGCAAAGCGGGGGATCATGTCGGGTCCTCTCCGCAGACCACAGAGAGGACCCGACGAACCCCACAACGTTCGCGGAATCACCGTACGACGAGATGGTCAGCTCCCGCACATGACGTATAAAGATGGTCAGGCGCGAAGCTCGAACTTGACTCAAACCAAGCGTTCAGCGACCAGTCCAAGTGCACGGTCGTACGTAATGCGCGTGTCCCCGACGGTCGCGCCTTCCACGCGCCCTTCGCCATCGACGCGATGCGGCAGAAGGACCAAGCGAGCAAGACGCGGCTCCTTGCGCCACCCGGCGGGGGGCTGGTGCGGCGTGCCGCATGCGGCACGCCATGACCCATGAGACAGGGGTGCCACATGGGAGAGAAGTTCGCGAACCTCCCGGACGGTGAACCGTCCGTCTCGCCCGCTACCGGACAGCGGGAGTGGCTGAGTACATTCCTCATCCAGCCACTGGCCCGTGCCGTCGTCGAAGACCGGCAGCACCTGGACGGAATCGGAGCCCAGACGCGTGCGGACCAGTTCCTCGTCCACATCGCTGGTCGTGAGAGCGTGCAGGGAGGTGACCCTGCTGGGCTTCGGCAGTGCGGCCATGTCGGCCAAGGCGGTGCGTGCCATGTCCTCGGCGAGACGTTTGAAGTCACGCTCCATCAGCTTTTCCGGTGCGACAGAGGGGAAGTTCTCCGCATAGACACCGTCCACCAGGCGCTGCACGTCTTCCGGTATGGCGATGGATGCGTCCTTGCGCTGCTCCAGGAGTTCAAGCGTGCGCTGCAGTAGCGCCGGGTCGTACACCTCACCCCACGACACGGGGACGGCTAACTCGCTCTTCTCGCCCACGGGAGCGAGAACGACGAGGCGCGGCCCACGGGCCCAAGCCGGGCGCGGCGGGGCGGGCTTTCGATGGCGCCAGACACGACCTGCCCGTTGCAGAAGCATGGCCATAGGTGCCAGGTCAGACACGACCAGGTCGAAGTCCAGGTCGAGGGACTGTTCGATGACCTGTGTGGCGACAAGTACCGCTCCCCGGGGGCCAGTCGGCCGTCTGGTCCCGCGCTTGTCTGTGCGCCCGAACCACGACTCGACCTCAGCGGTGATCGACGCGCGTCCGCCGGCGGGGAACCGAGCGTGCAGCAGCCGGAGGTGAGGTCTGGCTGCGGAGTCGCGGCATCCCCTGTCACCCTTCGCGCGGTCGTCCCATCCGAGATAGCTGTCGCCGTACCGGGCTTGGTAGTGCGCGCGCAAGGCCTCGTAGGTCTTTTGCGCTTCTGCGACAGTCGTACAGATGACAGCTGCACAGCCGCCCGTGGTGGCCACGTTCTCCAGCGTCTCCAGCAGCACGGTGAGACGCCCATTCGCGATGTCCGGGTCGTAGGTGTGCTGGACGGTTCGGAGCGCGACATCGAGGTCGCGGCGCTGTTCACTGACGATCGGCTCAGCGGGCTCGATGAGACGGGAACCGTCCGCGGAGGAGTAGATCCATCCCGGGTAGGCGGGGGCGGGAAGCTCACGCGAGACGCCGCTTGGGTTGGCTCCGGAGAGGTAGGCGCGGACCATGCCCCGTGCGGTCTCACCGGTGAGCGTCGCGGACAGCAGCACCACGGGTACGCCGAGGGCTCCCAGCCACTCGAGCAGGCGCAGCAGCAGGGCGTGGGTGTAGGTGTCATAGGCGTGCGCCTCGTCGATGATGACCGTTTTCCCCGCGAGACCTAAATGGCGCAGGGCGTTCCTCTTGAGTGGCAGCACCCCCATGAGTGCTTGGTCGATCGTGCCGACGGCCAGTGGTGCGAGGATGCCTCGCCCCTGTGCGCGCAGCCAGCGGCTGGTTTCGACCGAAATCCTGGCGTCCCTGGAGTCTGTGGGGTCGTGGTCGGACAGCACGCGCGGCTCAACAGTGTCGAGCTCAGGCGTAGCAGGTTGAGCTTCGGCGTAAGGGGCGTAAAGGTCTGCTGCGCCGTGCAAAAGTGTCAGCTGGGACGGTGTCAGCAGGTTCCGTTCCGCGAAATCGACGAGCCGTCCGTACATCTGATTGGCCGTGGCTTGGGTGGGAAGAGCGAGGAAGAGCCCGACAGAACCGCTTGCTTCCCCCATCAATGATGCCGCGTACAGGGCTGTCTCCGTCTTGCCCTCTCCGGTAGGGGCAGTGACAAGGAGGATGCCCGGCCCGGCCAACTGAGCCTTCGCCAGCCCTTGCTCGACACTGAGCTGCAGCGGATGTGGTATCTCGATGTCGGGAAACAGATCACGAAATCCGCCGTTCCTGAACGCAGCGTTCCCCAGACCGGCTTCGTCGAGCAACCCCGGAGCCAAGCCCTCTATCCGGCGGGCGTGGGTTTTCAGGTCGGGCAGCGAGCCGGAGTCCACACTCCCCGCTGCGGCCTTCTGTTGTCCGGTGATGACGTGCTCTTGGCTGGCGATCCAGTCGGAGACGATCACCATGCCGGCAATCACCACAGCTTCCGTCACTGGCACCGCCCGCGACCGCGGGATCGGCGGACGTCCGAGCACGTCGTACAGGGCCTGCACGTGCTTCTTTCGTTGCACCGCCCACTCCCCCGTGCCCAACTCCGGCATGCGCTGCAATGGATCGCGCAGGTGTTGTGGATCGTTGTCCCGCGGATAGCGGCCGTGATGCCCTCCAAGCACCTGGGCAATCTGCGTCAGCAACAGAGCGGACGAGCGTCCCGAGCGCGGATAGCCGAGCGCAGCCAGCAGTGAGGGCAACGCTGCGTGCGTGGCGTGCTCGTGCCGAATCCGGTTCGTCTTGCTGTCCGCGTCGCGATCATGGGCATACTGCGCTTCCGCGAGGAACGAGCAGTGAGTGGGCCGCTTCTTCAGAATCATGTCCTGGAACTGGGGCATGATCTTCCCCAGATCGTGCAGGCCCGCCCAGAACATCACCGTGGCCCGAGCGTCCGCCGCGCTCAAACCCAGCGCGTTGGCGATGATTTCCCTCCGAGCTGCGCCCAGCACTCGGTCCCACACCGCCCCGCAGACCCAAGCCGTGTCAATCAGGTGACTGATGACTGGATAAGGCTCGTCTAACCCCTCGGACTTGCCTCGAACCCGCGGATCGACCACAACAACCTCCCCGGCTGGACTCTGTCCGGCAAAGTCCACCACACGCCACTGACAACGCCCCGTGAGGGAAGCGGCTCAACATCACGATCAGGCCCACCCAGTCCTGAGAGTCGAGGCACCCGAGGCGCCGCTGCAGCACAGCTGCTGTCACTTCGGCCTGAGCTATCTGCAACTATGAAGCCACGCTGGACAGCCACACCGCAGGCAAAGAAAACGCAAAGGGCTCCTGAAAGCGCAGCTCAGGAAGTGTGGTCCCCGCGCAGGCGGGGGTGTTCCGTCGCGGTCCCTGGTCGCGAAATCCCTGGAATCGTGGTCCCCGCGCAGGCGGGGGTGTTCCGGGGCCAAGCGCTGGCGCATCTGGCGCCCCACCGTGGTCCCCGCGCAGGCGGGGGTGTTCCGTTGGAGACGTCCCGGTATACCGAACGCGAGGTGTGGTCCCCGCGCAGGCGGGGGTGTTCCGTCGCCCTGGGTGACTCGTACTTTGACACCGTCGTGGTCCCCGCGCAGGCGGGGGTGTTCCGGATCTCCCGGCGGATCTGCACTTTGCGGGTCGGTGGTCCCCGCGCAGGCGGGGGTGTTCCGCCGCGGCCGCAGCTTTCGCCGCCTACGACGCCGTGGTCCCCGCGCAGGCGGGGGTGTTCCGGCGACCTGCGTGCTCCGCGGCATCGAGATGCAGTGGTCCCCGCGCAGGCGGGGGTGTTCCAGGCCGAGGGCTCCCAGGACCGGTACGGAAGGAGTGGTCCCCGCGCAGGCGGGGGTGTTCCGATTCCTTCGCAGGGATCTCTTTTATTTACATGGTGGTCCCCGCGCAGGCGGGGGTGTTCCGAAGGCTTTCCTGCCCTCGGACATGATCGAGCCGTGGTCCCCGCGCAGGCGGGGGGTGTTCCCCCTCCGCTCGCCCGCGCCCGGCGCCCCGACGCGTGGTCCCCGCGCAGGCGGGGGTGTTCCGCTTCCCGCCGACCTGTGCAAGGGCTACGGCCCGTGGTCCCCGCGCAGGCGGGGGTGTTCCGGTGAGGTTGTCCAGCAGCCACGAGGACTTGCGGTGGTCCCCGCGCAGGCGGGGGTGTTCCGGAGGACACAAAGCAGTGATGGGAAGGATCAAGGTGGTTCCCCGCGCAGGCGGGGGTGTTCCGGCCCTGCCCGCCAAGGGCGCCCGCGTCGCCCTGTGGTCCCCGCGCAGGCGGGGGTGTTCCGTTCTGGAACCGGTGGCCGACCGACCACCGCGCGTGGTCCCCGCGCAGGCGGGGGTGTTCCGCCGATCACCATGACGTGCTGACGGTCCGTGTCGTGGTCCCCGCGCAGGCGGGGGTGTTCCGGCCACCGCCGGCGCCGGTCCCCACACGCCGGTGCGGTCCCCGCGCAGGCGGGGGGTGTTCCGGCACCAACGGCCCGCACGCTGAGGAAGGCGGCGCGGCCTTCCAGGTCGTCCCCGCTCAAGCAGGGCCGACCGGCCAGTGCGGCAGAGCCCCCAAAGCAAGGCCCCTGCCAGCCCCGCTCCCGATCCAGCACCTAGCATGCTGAATCATGGAACTCAGACACCTCGAGCACTTCGTGGCCGTCGCCGAGGAGCAGCACTTCACTCACGCCGCCGAGCGTCTCCGCGTCGCCCAGTCCGGGGTGTCCGCGTCCGTGCGGTCCCTGGAGCGGGAGTTGGGGGCGGAGTTGTTCATCCGTACCACTCGGCGCGTGGGGCTCACCGACGCCGGGCGGGCGCTGCTCGTCGAGGCTCGGCGGACGCTGGCGTGCGCTGCCGCGGCCCGGGAGGCGGTTGCCGCCGTGCAAGGGCTGATGGGCGGCACGCTTTCGGTCGGCACGGAGCAGTGCATGGGTACCGTCGACGCCGGTGCGCTGCTCGCCTCGTTCCATGCGCTGCATCCGCAGGTGGAGGTGCATATGGAGCAGGCCGGTTCCGGGCGGCTGCTGGAGCAGGTGCGGCGGGGGGAGCTCGATCTGGCCTTCGTCGTGCACGACGACGTCCACGACGGGGTGCGGCTGCGCCGGATCGCCGAGGAGCCGTTGATGCTGCTCTGCCGGGCCGACCATCCGCTGGCTGGGCTGAGCGGGCCCGTTCCCCTGGCTCGGCTCGCCGGTGAGGTGTTCGTCGACCTGCACCCCGACTGGGGCGCGCGCCGCGCCGCCGACCTCGCGTTCGCCGACGCGGGCGTGACACGGAAGGTCGCCCTCCAGGTCAACGACGTCTATACCCTCCTCGACCTGGTCTCGCGCGGCCTCGGCGCCGCGGTCGTGCCGCGCCCCGTGACGCTCAAGGAGCAGGCGCGCGGGCTCAGCGCCGTACCGCTCGAAGGGCCGGTGCGGTGGAAGGTGGGGGTCGCGGTCCCTGCCGCCGGGCAGCCGACGGCCGCGGCCCGGGCTCTGCTGGCCACCATCGACCACGACCGGCACGAGTAACCAGCCGTCAGCTCTCGCGATTGATCGCCATCGCTGCTCAATGTGATCGCAACGGGATGTTGGACACCGCGTCGCTTCCGGCGCAGAGTGGGAGCGACCGATTCACCGAGAAAGGCAGGCTGTCCCCTCATGGCGCAAGAAGTACGCGGTGTCATCGCACGCGGCAAGGGCGAACCCGTACGGGTCGAGACGATCGTGGTGCCCGACCCGGGGCCCGGCGAGGCCGTGGTGAAGATTCAGGCGTGCGGGGTGTGCCACACGGACCTGCACTACCGGGAGGGCGGGATCAACGACGAGTTCCCCTTCCTGCTCGGGCACGAGGCCGCCGGTGTGGTGGAGTCGGTCGGGGCCGGGGTGACCGAGGTCGCTCCGGGTGACTTCGTGATCCTCAACTGGCGCGCGGTCTGCGGGCAGTGCCGGGCCTGTCTGCGCGGGCGCCCCTGGTACTGCTTCAACACCCACAACGCGAAGCAGAAGATGACGCTCACGGACGGCACCGAGCTCTCCCCCGCGCTGGGCATCGGCGCGTTCGCGGAGAAGACGCTGGTCGCCGCGGGTCAGTGCACCAAGGTCGACCCCGCCGCCTCCCCGGCCGCGGCCGGGCTGCTCGGCTGCGGCGTGATGGCCGGCCTCGGCGCCGCGATCAACACGGGTGCCGTGGGGCGCGGTGACACCGTCGCCGTCATCGGCTCCGGCGGCGTGGGCGGCGCGGCGATCGCCGGTGCTCGGCTGGCGGGCGCCTCGAAGATCATCGCCCTGGACATCTCCGACGCCAAGCTGGAGAAGGCGAAGTCCCTGGGCGCCACGCACACCGTCAACTCCCGCTCCGTCGACGGCGTCGAGGCGATCCGTTCGCTCACCGGCGGTTTCGGCGCGGACGTGGTGATCGACGCGGTGGGCCGCCCGGAGACGTACGAGCAGGCCTTCTACGCCCGCGACCTCGCCGGGACGGTCGTCCTGGTGGGCGTGCCGACGCCGGAGATGAAGCTGGAGCTGCCGCTGCTGGACGTCTTCGGGCGCGGCGGTTCGCTGAAGTCGTCCTGGTACGGGGACTGCCTGCCCTCGCGCGACTTCCCGATGCTGATCGACCTCTACCTCCAGGGGCGGCTGGACCTCGACGCGTTCGTCAGCGAGACCATCACGCTGGACGAGGTGGAGGAGGCCTTCCACCGCATGGAGAAGGGCGAGGTCCTGCGTTCCGTGGTGATGCTGTGATGGCGGAGGCGGCGGCCCGTATCGAGCACCTGGTCACCTCCGGCACCTTCGCCCTCGACGGCGGGGTCTGGGAGGTCGACAACAACGTCTGGCTCGTCGGGAACGACGAGGAGGTCCTCGTCATCGACGCGGCCCACGACGCCGACGCGATCGAGAAGGCGGTCGGCGGCCGCAGGCTGGTCGCGATCGTGTGCACCCACGCCCACAACGACCACATCGACGCGGCCCCCGAGCTCGCGGACCGTACGGGCGCGCCGGTCCTGCTGCACCCGGCCGACCGGGAGCTGTGGGACGCCACCCACCCGGGCAAGGCGCCGTCGGGCGAGCTGGCCGACGGCCAGGTCCTGTCGGTGGCCGGTACGGAGCTGACCGTGCTGCACACCCCCGGTCACAGCCCGGGCGGCGTCTGCCTCCATGCCTCGGCGCTGACGACGGTGTTCACCGGTGACACGCTCTTCCAGGGCGGTCCCGGGGCGACGGGGCGGTCCTTCTCGGACTTCCCCACGATCGTCGACTCCATCCGGGACCGGCTGCTGTCCCTGCCGCCGGAGACGGTGGTCCGTACGGGCCACGGCGCGACGACCACCATCGGCGGGGAAGCCCCGTGCCTTCCGGAGTGGATCGCCAGGGGGCACTGACCCCACCCGCCCGTACGAGCCGGACGGCCCCCCTCAGCGCAGGTGCGCGAGCAGGTCGGCCGTGGGCTCGTACGGGCGCTCCGGCGGGAGGAGGGCGGTCGCCGCGTCGAGGTCGCCCGCCGTGACCAGCGCGTGGATCTCCTCCGCGAGCGGGGTGACGTCGGTGATGGAGACCGTCCACTCGTCCGCGTACCGGCGGGTGGCCTCACCGGCCAGGCCCAGTTGGAGGGAGCGGTACGGGAGAGCGCGGAGGCGCAGGTCGCGCTCGGGGTCCCACTGGACGCGCGCCGGTGCCGACTTCAGGGCGTGCCGCCAGGTGTCACGGTCGGGGTGCACGTCGGGGTCGTAGTGGGACAGGCACGCGTTGCCCAGCGCCCACTCGAACCCCGCGCGGTCGATCTCGACGGCGAGGACGTGCTCCTGGCCGGGCTTGGTGGCCCAGCCGCAGCGGTACATCATCCACAGGAACGAGGGCTTGATCCACGTCATCCGCTCCCGCTTCCACGCGGGCGGGAAGCGGCCGTCCCGGGCGGCGGGCAGGGCGAGGTGGGGCGCGTAGGCCTGGTAGACGGTGATCGTGGTGTCCGTGTGCACCGCGCGGATCCGGCGGCTCTGATCTTGCATGCGACGAGTTTCACCGAGGCCGGCGAAGTGGGGAAAGCGAATTATGGGAGCCGGGGGCGCCTATTGGGGTGCCTCGTGAGCTCAGTGTGCGTCTGCGGGTTGTATGTGGCTTGTCGCGCCCACGCGGCGGAGCCGCAAAGACAACACAGCCCCGCGCCCCTTATGGGGCACCCCGCCGGAAGCGCTCGCCGACCACGCCCTGGTCCGTCTCCCACCACGGGCGGGTGAGCTCCGGCGCCGGGTGTCCAGCGGCCTCCGCGGTGGGCGCGGCCGGCACCGTCGGGAGCTCCGCGTCGAGTCTGCGGTCCAGCTCCGCGGTCCTGGCGCCTTCGGCGCGCCGCCACTCGACGAAGACCGCGATGAGGAACGGCAGGCCGACGAGTTCGGCGATCGACAGCATCAGACCGCCGCCGAGCGCCTGGTCGCGGTCGGGGCTCGGGCCCCAGTCACGCTGCTGCGCGCTGTACCAGCCGCCCGCGATCAGGGTGCCGCTGGTCATCACGACGATGCCGGGCACCGCGTCGACCAGCCCGTCGAGGAAGACCAGCAGTGCCCGTACCGGGTGGCTGCACCAGGAGGGCAGCAGTTCCTCGCGGGTGAGCATGGGCAGGACGAAGAGGCTGCCCGCCGCCAGGAGGTGCAGGTACATCAGCCGGTGGACGGCGCCGTCGCGCAGCGCCGTCTCGAAGTAAGGCGTGAAGTAGATGCACAGCTCGGTCGCGAGGACGAGCACGGTGCTGATCAGCGGGTAGGTGAGGACGCGGACGACCGGTCCGCGCATCGCCTTCTCCAGCCGCTCGGCGCCCCGGGCGGGCAGGGCTCGGCGGGCGAGGGAGAGCGGGTCGCCGAGGGCGAGCCCGAGCGGGGCGATGAGGTCGAGCAGGATGTTCTGTACGGCGGCGGGCCAGAAGAGGACGCGGTCGTAGACCGCGAGGGACGACAGCGTCGCGACGGCGACCGCCCCGAGGCCGAGGAGCGCGAACGCGCAGGTCCGGCCGACGGACCAGCGCTCCCCCCGCCGTACGACCCGCGCGACGCCCCAGGCGTACAGGCCGCCGAGGAGCACGATGAGGGCGAGCCCGAAGGGATCGGCCTGCCAGGTGGTGAAGGCGCGGCCGGTGGTGAGCTCGGGGAGGGCGTACGTCGGTGACACGAGCGTCAGCGTAGACCTGCCCGTAGTGGATCTACGGGCAGGTCGGGCGACTTGGGCGTTCCATGGGAAAGCGTGCGTGACAGCCCCTGCGGCACCATGACGGGGTCATAGCGGAGTCAAGGATTCCCCAAGGGTTCGAGGGGTTCCTCTGAAGGCCTGAAGGGGTTCCCGAAGGCCTGAAGGGGCTTCCCGAGATCCGAAGAAGATCCGAGGCCGCACTCACAGCAGCCCGCGGGTCCGCCCGTGCCCCGCGTAGTAGTCCCGCAGCCCCGGAAGCTGCGGCCGCAGCGGCCAGGGCACGGTGGAGACGACCGCGAGCCGGATCTGCGGATAGCGGACGCGGGCGAGCTCGAAGGAGTGGACGAGCAGCCGGGTCGCCTCCGTCGGCTCGTGCAGGCCCCGCGGGGTCTCCTCCGCGGACGGGGGCGCGAAGCCGAAATCCGTCCACCACACGGGCTTGTCCGTCGGGCGACTTGGGCGTTCCATGGGAAAGCGTGCGTGACAGCCCCTGCGGCACCATGACGGGGTCATAG
>NZ_JAINFC010000012.1 GCF_020740835.1 Streptomyces sp. UNOC14_S4 | reverse complement strand
CCACCCTCCTCCGGCATCCGCAACGCCCCCAACGCCGCCCGAATCGAAGGCCGGCTCCCCGTCTGCCTGCGCCAGACCGCGTAGATCTTGCGATGCGGCCCCGGGTCCAGGGGGATGGCCCGGACGTCGGGCGGCAGGGGCCCGCGGCCCAGTCTCGGGACGACGGCTGCTCCGAGGCCCGCGGCCACCAGGGCTATCTGGGACTGGAACTCGTCCGCGTAGTAGGCGATATCAGGGCGAAGGCCCCGGTCGGTGAAGGTGCGTTCCAGCCAGCTGTGGCACATGGCGCCGGGGGAGTGGCTGATCCAGCGCTGGTCCAGGAGGTCGTCCAGGGTCAGGCCGCGGCGGTCCGCCATCGGGTGGTCCTCGTGGAGCAGGACGTCGCCCACGTCCTCACCGACCTCGTACGTCGCCAGCGCGCTGGGCACGACCAGGGTGACGTTGTGCCAGTCGTGCACGATCGCCATGTCGACCTCGCCCTCGGTGACCAGGCCCAGCGCGTGGGACGGGTCGGCCTCGACCAGGCGGCAGTCGAGTTCCTCGTACCGGCGGGTGAGGTCGGCGAGCATGCCCGGCACCAGGGAGCGGCACGCGGTGGGGAAGGCCGCCAGGCGCAGGGTGCCGCAGGGGGTGCGGCGCTGGGCCTCCAGGCCTGTTTCCGCCTGCTCCAGCAGGGCGACGACCTGGCGCGCGGTTTCGGCCAGGGCCTCGGCCGCCGGGGTGAGCGTCACATGCCGGGCGTGCCGGTCGAGCAGCGCGGTCCGTGTCTCGCGTTCCAGCTTGGTGATCTGCTGGGAGACCGCGGACGGGGTGAAGCCCAGGGCCGTCGCGGCGCCGCTGATGGAGCCGTGCACGGCCACGGCGTGCAGGGCCCGCAGCCTGTTGATGTCGAGCATGAAGCCATGCTAATACCTGCCCTTCAGGATATTTCACAGGGCAATCAGTTACTCGGTGTGCATTGCTGTAGTAACGTCGTCGCCACGAGTTCCCAGAAAGTCGGCGCTGGGCCCCTTATTGCCTTTTTGTTTGCATTCGCCCATTCCGCCCCGCAAGTGATCAAGAGGGTTTTGTGGACCATTCGAAAAATGGCCCCGTGGCCGTCATCGTGGACGGCCATGCGATGGGAAATTACCTGCCCGCGGCTTTCGCGCGGCAGGGTGTCCAGGTCATTCATGTATTCAGTGACCGGTCCGTGCAGAACGTGCTGGCCGTTCCGGACCTCTCCGCCTATCTCGCGTCGTTCGACGCCGATGGCGACGAGGACGCACTCGTGGCGGAGCTCCGCCAGTGGTCGCCCATATGCGTGACGACCGGCAGTGAAATGGGTGTCGAGATGTCCGACCGGCTGAGCGAAAAGCTCGGCCTGGAGGGGAACGGTACGGCCCTCTCGGCGGCCCGGCGCGACAAATACGAAATGCTGGAGGCGCTGCGCCGCGCCGGTATCCGCTGCGTCCAGCAGTTCAAGGGTTCCGACCCCGATGAGCTGGCGGACTGGGCGGAGCGGCTGGCTTCCTATCCGGTCGTCGTCAAGCCGATGAGTTCCACCGGCTCCGACGGAGTGCACTTCTGCGCGGACCGGGCGGCCGTTGTCGCCGCAGCTCAGAGCATTCAGAGTTCCGCCGATCTCTTCGGTCGCCGCAACGCCGAGGTGCTCGTGCAGGAGCGCATGGACGGCACCGAGTACATCGTGGACGCGGTGAGCGGCCGGGGCCGGCGCTTCCTGGCCGGTGTCTGGCGCTACGAGAAGCGCATGCTGGAGTCGGGCCGCCGTATTTACGACAAGGACGTCCTCCTCGCCTCCGACGAGGAGCCCGCCGAGGAACTCGCGTCCTATGTCTACACGGTCCTCGACGCGCTGGGCATCGATTACGGTGCCGCGCACGCCGAGGTCATGATGACCGATTCCGGCCCGATGCTCGTGGAAGTCGCCGCACGGATGAACGGGAATTCCCACCCGGAGTTCCACAGCGCGTGCATGGACGCCAACCAGGCCGATCTCGTCGCTCTGGCCGCCGTCGATCCCGACGCATTCATCAAGGAATACGGCGGGCGGAAGTACCAGAAGCGCACCGAGGCGATCGTGCACAACGCGAGCACGACCCTGAACGGCAAGATCGAGGGCTTCGACAGGGCCGCGATCGAGGCGGTCAACTCCCTCGAAGCGGTCTTCAAGATGATTGTGAAGCCATCGGCCGGGGCTCAGCTCATCCCGACCGAGGACCTTTCCAGCAGCCCGCTGCGCATCTTTATGGCGCACGAGTCCCGTGCCGCCATCCTGGATGACTACCAGCGCATCCAGCAGCTTAAGGACCGGATATTTCTACTCTCGTGACGCCGGAACCGACGGCTGCCGGGAGAGGGCCGCTCGTCGCGCTGATGGCGACCAGGATGGTCTCGTTCATCGGCGTGGCGGCCTACTTCATCCTGAGTTCCTGGCTCGCGCTGCAGTGCGGGGCCGGTACACGGGGGCAGGCGCTGCTGGCCGGGGCCCTCGCCGTGCCCTCCCTGGTCCTCGGTCTCTACGGCGGCCTCCTGATCGACCGGTGGGAACGGCGCACGCTCGCCCAGTGCGCCGAGGTGCTCAGGGCGGCGGCGGCCGCGGGGCTGGCTCTCTGCTCCGCGGCCGGGGAGCTGCGGATGTGGCACCTGTTCCTCGCCACCCTGGTCATCGGCGTCGGGAACGCCATCACCCTCCCGTGTTACGGGGCGCTGCTGCCCGCCGTCTCCGTGGACGACCGTCTCGTCCGCACCAACGCGCAGTGGCAGATCATGACGCAGATCGGCACCATCGTCGGCGCTCTCGCCGGCGGGCCCCTCGTGGACGCCTGGGGCGGATCGGCCCTCTGGATGCCGGCCGCCGCCTACCTGGGAGCGGCGTCGCTCCTCTTCCTCGTCCCCGCGGTGCGGCCGGCGCGGAAGGCGGCGAAGGCGGGCCTGGCCGCGGAGTTCCGTACGGCCTTCACGGTCCTGCGGACCGACCGGAAGCTGCTGCTGGTGACCGTGTTCTCCGCGGTGCCGGTGGGCTTCCTGGCCGCCGCCAACACCCTGCTCGCCCCCTTCGCCCAGAACGACCTGGGCACGGACGCCTCCGGCTTCGGCGTGCTCGACAGCACCTGGGGCATCGGCGCCCTGGCGGCCGGTCTGCTCGTGTCGCGGCTCTTCGGTGAGCGGAAGCACGCGAACCTGTCGAGATCGCTCCTGCTCACCGGCCTGTTCGCGATTCTCTTCGCCCTCGCTCCCGGCTTCCGCTCGGGTCTGGCCGCGGGTGTGCTGCTGGGGTTCTTCCTCAGCTGCGCCAACATCATGTTCCCCGCGTACATCCAGCGTGACGCCCCTGACGCGGACCTGGGCAAGATCCTCAGCGCGGTCTTCGTGGCGTCGTCCGCGGTGCAGCTCTCCTTCGTCGCCTGGGTGGGCATCGCGGGGAACGCGGTGTCGGTCCGCGCCATCCTGCTCGTACTCGCCGTTCTCGTGGCGGTGCTGGGCGGACTGCTGCACTGGCTGATCCGTGACGCGGATGCCGACGCGGACACGGACGCGGACACCCCGGTTCCCGCGCAGCCCGTTTCCTGACCTCAATTCACCAATTCACCATCCCGCTTACCTGTCCCGCTCCCCTGACCTCAATTCACCATCCCGCAGCCGTCGGCGTGTTCGGAGCCACGACGGGGGTCACGGCGCACGGCTGCGGTGGCACATTCGCACGTCAGCAAGGAAATTCATCATGTCGCACAGCACACCCATGTACATGGACATGCCGCGGGAGGTCGAGCACTCGGAAGCCCTTCGGCAGCTCCGTGAAGTGCTGTCCAAGGAAAACTACGAGGGTGCGGTCAAGTGCGCCATGCGGCTCCATGGCGCGCTTCCGGACCAGGAGAACCTGGACCGCAATGTGGTGCTGGTCGCGTACGGCGGCGGCAAGGACAGTTCCTACACGCTGGCCTTCGTCCGCACGATGCAGCTGATCATCTCGCAGGCCCACGGATCGACGTTCCGCATGCGCGTCGCGACGAACCGGCACGCGGGAATGCCGCAGGCCGTGATGGACAACATCGACCGTGCCTACCGGGCTCTCCACCTCTACGGGGACCCCAGCACCGAACTGCTCCTGATCGACGGCCGACTGGTGCGGAACTTCGACGCGAACCTGCCGCAGACCAGCGATGTCGTGGGGCGGAACCGCACCGACATCCTCATGACCGGCCACCGCACCGCCGCCGACGCCCGCCCCACCTTCTGCAACGCGTGCAACCTCAGCATGCTCAACGCCTTCGGGCTCGCGGCGGGCTACGACGGCGGTGTCGACCTCATCATCACCGGCGACTCCAAGCAGGAGCAGCGCGACTACTACCTGTGGGTCTCGCGACTCGCCCGGAAGTTCGGGCTGCAGCCGCCGCGTGAGATGCGAGGCACCTTCCAGGGCTTCCTCACCGCGCTCGACAACATCTCCCAGGCGTACTTCGCCGACATCCACGGCGAAGAGGCCGTCGACACCATCGCCGAGCACTCCGTCCACTCGGACGTCCGCACGGGTCTGGAATTCTTCTCGATCTACCAGGACACCGCCTACGCGTCCGGCGACCACTGGGAGCTGCTGACGGACTACCTGGGCTTCCTCTTCGACGACATCGCCTTCAGCTTCACGGAGTCCGACTGCGGAAACCCCGCGCTCATGGCCCACCTGCGCGCGCTCAAGTGCGAGCGGCGCTACGGCCAGACGTACGCCGAGGGGCTGGCGGAATACGTCGACTTCGCGATTTCCCTCATGCACAAGAAGGAATTCCCGCCCCAGCTCGTCGAGATGATGCGCGAGCGGTACGCGGGCGAGGGCGCCGCGGAGCGCATGCGCGAGGCCATGAACGCGTACGCCGCCGAGGCGTACGGCGTGACCGAGGAGCAGTTCGTCGCCGCGGTCTACGCCCCGTTCACCGAGAAGGGCCTGGGCCTGGACGACTACCTCCGCAAGGAGCAGCCGGACCTGCTGGAGCGCACGGCGGTCATCGAGACCCTCCTGGGCGGCAGCTTCGATCCGGAGGAGGGGGACGAGACCGCGGTGGCCGCCCGGCTGGAGCAGATCACCGGCCTGAAGCTGAGCCAGCTCCGCGTGCTCTACCGCAGCTCCCTGCGACTGCCCTCCACCACGCCCCAGAGCACCCAGCTGATCGACGCCATCCTCGAGGGCGACCCGCACAAGGCCGTCATCCAGACGCGGCAGAGCGCCGACGGCCCGCTGGTCCCCGAGCTCCTCTCCGGCCGCTGACATGGAGGGGGACAAGGAGAGGTCCATGGAGGGGTCCGCGGAGGGAGCCGTGGAAGGGGCCGCCGTCGCAGGCGACTTCGTACAACTGGGCGCGACCCGGGACGGACTCGATCCCTATCTGGACTGCGCCCGACGGCGGTCACTGCGCGCCGTGCTGGTGGAGACGCCCGCGTATCTGCGCTGGCGCAGGCTGCTGGGGCGCCGGCCGTTCGACCTGGAGATCGGCGTCGAGGAGCCGCAGGACCCCGAGCAGGTGCGCAAGGCGCTCGCCGACGCGCAGGTGCGTCCGGTGCTGCTCCTGTCGGGCTTCGAGCGCTACGTGTACGCCGGTTTCGCCCTGGCGCAGTCGCTGCGCACGCTGCCCTGGCCGTCGGTGGGGGAGGAATTCCGCCCGCTCGACAAGCACGAACTGCGGACCGCCGTCCGTGAGGTCGCGGGTCACCTTCCGCAGCCGCGGCAGCAACTCCTGGGCCCGTCGGCCGACGAGGGCGACGCGGGCGAGGAGGCCGAGGAGCTCGGCTATCCGCAGGTGATCAAGCCGGTGGACGGCGGGGGAGGCCTCGGTGTCTTTCTCGTCCAAGGAGCCGAAGAACGACGTGACGCGCTCCGGCACATCGAGCGGCTGGCCAATTACGGAGGCGGCGCGTTCACCGGGGTCATCGCGGAGGAATTCGTCAAGGGACCCGAAGTCTCCCTGCAGGGCGTGGCCCATGACGGGAACGCGGTCCTGCTGAGCGTCTGCGAGAAATTCACCGCAGTCGAGGACGGCACCGAAGGCGGCACCGAGGGCGAGCCGGACGAGCCCGCGGGATTCCGCGAGGTGGGCCACATCGCCCGGCACGGGAGCACCGCCACCGCGGAACTCCTGGAGCTGACACAGTCCTGTGTCGACGCCGCC
The DNA here is from genome assembly GCF_020740835.1 of Streptomyces sp. UNOC14_S4. Taxonomy (GTDB): domain Bacteria; phylum Actinomycetota; class Actinomycetes; order Streptomycetales; family Streptomycetaceae; genus Streptomyces. The sequence goes on along the minus strand of NZ_JAINFC010000012.1, from coordinate 29,390 downwards.
GGATATCACGAAGGCCCGTTCCACATCGACGCCATTCTCGGCGCGGACGGACCCGTGCTCGTGGAGATGGGATTCCGGCTCTCCGGCGGCGCCCTGGTGGCGCTCATCGAGCGGGCGACCGGCCTGAACTGGGCCGAGCTGACATTCCGTGTCCACCTGGACGGCGCGGACCCGCGGGAGCTGATCGGCACGTCCGGGACGGCGACCGCCGCGACCGCCGGACAGATCCGTGCCACTTCCGAGGAGCAATTGGCCGCGGCGGCCGGGCTTTCCCCGGCCGGATGCTCGCTGGACATCGTCCCCGCGGGCCCGGCCCCTTCTGCCGCGGGGCTCACCGACGACGAGCGGACCACGCTCGCGTCCGACATCGCACGCCACGGCGGCTCCGTCGGACGGGTCGTCGTCACCAGCGACCAAGGCGGCGACGTCCGCTCCGTTCTCTCATTCCTGGCCGACAACCGAAGGCGAGCCTGACCGACCATGTGCCGACTCATCCTGGCCTCCGGGCAGTTCTCGGCGAACGACATCCTCAAAGCCGCCGAGGCGATGAGCTGTGGCCGCACCGCCGACCACGACGGGCCCACCGATGTGCACCCCAACGGCTGGGGAGCGCTCTGGCGCGACCCCGATGCCCCGCAGGGCATCGCGCTGCACCGCGACGTGCGGCCGCTCACGGACAGCCATCACGAATCCCCGGTCGCGGAGCTCGACACCGATTTCCTGGCCGTCCACGCCAGGCACGCGACGCTCCCGAAGAACCACGGGCTGCAGTTCACGCATCCCCTGACGCGGGAAGCCGAGACCACCTGGCATTTCATGCACAACGGTTTCCTGCCCACGGTCCACCAGAAACTCGGCCTTCCGGAGTCCGAGTTCGACTCGCGGGAATACTTCGACTACATCATCCCCGAGGGAAGCCGCAGGCTCGACGAGCAGCAGACGCTCGAACGGCTGCGGGCGATTCCCGCCGGGGGAAGTTCGGGCAACGCCATCGCGGTGAACTCCGACGTCGCGTACGTCATCCACTGGACTTCACCCGGGGTCGCCTCGCCCGTCTACTTCGGCATGTTCCGCCTGCGCACGGACCGGTACACGGTCATCGCGTCGGAGCGGATACCCGATCTGGCGCCGTTGGACCAGTGGGAGCCCCTCGCTCCCGACAGCCTCATCGAAATCCCTCTCAACGGCAGCACGAGCAGCACGAGCAGCACAGCACGTCAAGGAGAAGCCCTTCATGTCCAGCACTGACACCTTCGCCCGCGTGGTCATCGACGCGGCCACCGAGCAGCCCGGCCACGAGCTGCTGCGCAAGCTGGCGACCGGGGAGGTGGCCGTGGTCGTGCTGCGCAACCTGCTGCCCGAGGAGGCGTTCACCAAGAACCGGGAGCGCATCGGGGAACTGTTCGCCAACGCCTCCACGACGAGCTACTCCAACGGCACGCTCACCACGATCGGCCCGTACCTGGCCAAGCACCTGTCCGACCTGGACACGTACTTCCAGGAGAGCAAGGACGCGCAGGCGATGCTCGACGGCGTCTCCTTCGACCTCGCCGAGCGCGTGCGCGAGGGCCTGCGCAAGGCCTTCGGCCTCGACTCGCTCGAGCCGGCCCGCGAGCCGGACGGCCGGGAGTACGCGGCCTCGGTCGTCCGCATCCACGCGGACGGCGTGCGCAACCCGCTGCACAACGACAACATCATGCGGGACGCGGCCGACACGGGCATCGTGCTGGCCGGCCTCGCCCAGCAGCTCAGCTGCGTCGTCTGTGTGCAGGAGTGCGACGAGGGCGGCGAGCTGCGCATCTACCGGCGGCCGTGGCAGCCCGAGGACGAGACCTTCAAGATCGAGGGCGGTCTCGGCTACGACGAGGGCGTGGTCGAGGGCCACCCCGGTCACGAGTTCAAGCCGCAGGCCGGCGACGTCTACGTGATCAACCCGATGCAGTACCACTCGATCGAGCGGGTCTCCGGCTCCGACCGGATCACCATGGGCTTCTTCCTCGGCTTCGCCGACGAGGAGCTCGGCTCGGCGGTGGTGTGGGGATGACCGGGGGATCGGCACAGCAGACCGGGGAGCCCGCCTTCACGCAGGAACCCGCCTCGGGCAGGCTCCTGCGTCTGCTGGAGGAGGGCGGGGCCCGCTTCCGCCGGATCGAGCACGAGGCCGAGGGGCGTACCGACGTCGTCAGCGCGCTGCGCGGGAACGACCTCGCCCAGGCGGCCAAGTGCGTCGTGGTGCGGGTCAAGAAGACCAAGAAGACGTCGCACTACGTCCTGGCGACCGTCCCCGGCGACCGGCGCGTGGACCTGGGCCGGATCGCCGAGCTGTGCGAAGCCCGCCACGCGATGTTCGCGGACCAGCCGACGGCCGAACGGCTGACGGGGTGCACCAGCGGTGCCATCGTCCCGTTCACCTTCGACCCGGCCCTGGAACTCGTGGTGGACCCGGCCCTGCTCGCGCACGAGGAGATGTTCTTCAACATCGAGCTGGACCGCTCCCTGGCGCTGGACACCGAGGACTACGTCCGGCTGGCCGAGCCGCGGGTGGAATCCATCAGCGAGGAGCTCGCCGTCAGCGAGGAGGTGTCGGCGGACTCCGGTCGCTGACACCCGCTCGGAGAGCCGCCGCCTACCCCCGGGGCGCGGCTCTCGCACAGGGGCCCGCACGCACACCGCGTGCGGGCCCTCGCGCATGCGCCAGGCCCTTGCGTATGCGCCCTTGCGCATGTGCCCCTTGCGCATGTGCCCCTGCGCATGTGCTCAGGAGGCAGCCGGCGGCTCGGGCGGCGGTGGAGTCGCGGTGCCCCGTGCGGCGAGCCTCGGGAAGTGCAGGTCGAAGTGGAGCGCCGTCATACGGATCGCGAAGACCGTCGCCGCCGCGGCGATCGTGGTGGGGGTGGGAGCCGCACCCGCCCAGCGCAGGAGCAGATACACGCCCGCGCCCGCGGCGGCAGCGGTGGCGTAGATGTCCTCGCGCAGCAGCAGGGGCGGGAACTGCCCGCATAGCAGGTCGCGTACGACTTCGCCGGTCACGCCCGTCAGTACGGCCAGCATGATGACGGCGAGCGGGGTGGCGCCCACGTCGGCGGCGGCGCGGGCGCCGATCACCGTGACGACGGACAGGCCCACGGCGTCCACGGTCATCAGGCTGCGGTGTGGGAGCCGCCGGTGGCGCAGGAGGGCCATCGTGGCGACGGCGGTGGCGGCGATGACGGTGAGCAGGACCCAGTCGTGCGTCCAGTACAGCGGATGCCGGTCCAGGATCAGGTCGCGCAGGGTGCCGCCCGAGATCGCCGCGGCGAAGGCGAGGACCAGGCCGCCGAACGGGTCCAGCCGCGCCTGGTGGGCGGCGAGCACACCGCTGGCGGCGAAGGCCGCGATCCCTATCAGGTAGAGCACGTACAGGACCACGGCTGCCTCCCACCGGATGACGCGTATGACTTCGGCAGGGGCACCCTCGACCCAGCGCACAACCACGCCAGCCAACCAGGAGCACGGCCGCACGCGCCTCGTTCTTCCGGCCGGAGGTGGGTGGCCGAAAGGCTGATCGTCGACGTCGACGATCAGCGACGGCGCTTGTGCCTGCCCGCTGCTTCGTCACCTGTCGTGTTCGTCTTTCGACGTGCAGTGCGCGACAAACGTCGGACTCCGAATAGTTCGGTCACCGATGTAATCTGGAGGTGAAGGGCGCCACCGTAGTGCAGGAGGGCGTATGACAGGGCGCGTGGAAGCGGAGACGCTCGGCTTCCTGTACCGGGAGCGGGCTCGGCCCGAGTGTGTGCGGAGACGGGCGTACGCCTGGCGGCTCGCCGTGGCGACCGTGTGTCTCGGCGCGTTCATGGGACAGCTCGACGCGAGCATCGTGACGCTGGCCTACGGGAGCCTGCGTGAGGACTTCGGGGCGTCGCTCGCCGCCGTCGAATGGGTCTCGCTCGCCTATCTGCTGACACTGGTCGCGCTGCTGATACCGGCGGGCAGACTCTCGGACGCGCACGGCCGCAAGCTGTTCTACCTCTACGGATTCCTGCTGTTCACCGCGGCGTCCGCGGTCTGCGGGCTGGCCGGTTCGCTCGTGCTGCTGGTCGGCTGCCGGGTGGCGCAGGCCGCCGGGGCCGCGCTGATGCAGGCCAACAGCGTCGCGCTCGTCACCACCACCGCGCCGCGCGGGAAGGCCAGGGCCGGTCTTGGCGCGCAGGCCGCCGCCCAGGCGCTCGGGCTGGCCCTCGGGCCCACGGTCGGCGGTGCCCTCGTGTCCACGGTCGGCTGGCGCTGGGTGTTCGGCATCAATGTGCCCATAGGGCTCGCGGCGCTGATCGCCGGGCACTATCTGCTGCCGCGTACCCGTGCCCGTACCCCTGTGGGGGACTTCGACTGGCCGGGCCTGGTCCTGCTCGCCGCCGCGACGTCCGGCTTGCTGCTGGCACTCTCCACGGCGTCCGGGCTCGACGTGCCCGGCTGGGCGGTGGCCGTACTGGCCGTCGCCGCCGCGACGGCGGCCCGCGGGTTCGTCGTACGGCAGCGCCGGGCCGCCTCCCCGCTGCTCGACCTGCGGCTGCTGCGCGTACGGGCCGTGTCCACCGGGCTGTTCGGGGCGCTGTGCGGCTACCTGACGCTGTTCGGCCCCCTGGTGCTCGTCCCCGTCGCCCTCACACGGGACGGGACGTCCGAGCTGACGGCCGGGTTCGTGCTCACCGCGCTGCCTGTGGGCTTCGCCCTCGCGGCGACGGGCGCGGACAGGGTGCTGCCGAGCGGGCTGTCCGACCGGGCCCGCTGCCTGGGCGGAGCCTTGCTGGCCGCCGGGGCCCTGGCCGCCCTGGTGGTGCTTCCGATGGCCGTGCCCTGGCCGGTGCTCCCGCTGACGCTGCTCGGGCTCGGGCTCGGCCTGTTCACCCCCGCCAACAACGCGCTGATCATGGGCGCGGTCCCGGCGAACGCGTCCGGGACCGGCGGAGGGCTGGTCAACATGGCCCGCGGCCTCGGCACCGCGCTCGGTGTCGCGCTCGTCGGCCTGGCCCTCTTCCTCGGCGGTGCGCACGGCGACCGCTGGGCGGCGCTGACCCTGCTCGCCGTCTCCCTGTTCACGGTCGCCTCCGCGGGGCCCACGGTCACCTCCGCCGGGCCCCGCGAGGGGCGGCGGATACGCTGCCTCCATGGCCGCGCCGCAGCATTGCACCCCTGGGCACCCGTCCAGCGAATCCATGACCGACGACACGACCGACGACACGACCGGCATGGCCGACGTGACGGATGCGATGGACGTGACGGACATGACCGCGACGGACATGACCGCGACGGACGTGACCGGCGCGGGTGCCACGGGTGCCACGGCCGACGCCGGTGACACGAGCAGGACGACCGACGCCCGCATGCTCACCGAGGCCGTCACGCGCCTGCGCCGCGCCCTGCGCGTGTCCATCCGCACCGACTATCCGTGGGAACAACTCCCCATGGCCCAGGTCGAACTGCTTCAGGTGCTCGCCGAACGGTCACCGGCCCGCGTGAGCGACCTCGCCGCGCGCCGTCATCTGGCCGCCAGCACCGTCAGCGGGCTCATCGGTCAGATGACGACGGCCGGACTCGTGGCCCGCACGACCGACCCCGACGACCGCCGGGCCTCCGCCGTCACGCTCACCGACAGGGGGCGCGCCCAGCTCGATGCCTGGACGGAGGCCCACGAGCGCCGTCTCGACGCCGCCCTCGCGACCCTGGACGAGGACGAGCGCGCCGCCGTCCGCACCGCGCTGCCCGCGCTGTTCCGGCTCGCCGAACGTCTCGGTGACGTCGCCGACTGACCCCCTGACCGAGAGGCGCCGTCCACCACCCGCGTACCCCGGCCGGTCGCCCGTGGACGCGCGCTCATGGGCAGGCGGTGGCACGCTGAACCCATGGCCCGGCGCAATGCCGAGGTCGAGGCGCTGCTCCAGGAGTACGCCGACCTCGTCGCGATCACCGGCGGTGACGCCTTCAAGGTGCGCGCCTACGAAAAGGCCGCGCGGGCGATCGGCGGGCACCCGGCCGACGTGTCGGGGCTCGACGCCAAGGCTCTCCGCGACATCCCCAACGTGGGCAAGTCGATCGCCGAGAAGGTCGAGGAGTACCTGCGCACCGGTCACGTCTCCGAGATCGAGGAGACCAGGACGGCCGTCCCCGCCGGGGTCCGGGAGCTCATCGCCATTCCCACCCTCGGGCCGAAGAAGGCCCTGGTCCTGTACGAGGAGCTCGGTGTCTCCTCCGTGACGCAGCTGCTCCAGGCCCTGGACGACCGGCGGCTGCGCGACCTCAAGGGCTTCGGCGAGAAGACCGAGGCGAACATCCGCCACGGCATCGAGCTCCTGCAGAAGGCTGGTGACCGCATCCTGCTCGGCGCCGCGATGGACACCGCCGAACAGATCGTCGCCGAGCTGTCCCAGGTGGAGGGCTGCGAAGGGTGCGCCTTCGCCGGGTCGCTGCGACGTATGCGCGAGACGATCGGGGACATCGACATCCTCGTCGCCGCCGAGCGGTCGGCCCCTTTCATGGAGGCGTTCCGCGAACTCCCGGACATCGCGGAAACCATCGTGAGCGGACACAAGAAGACCTCGGTGCGCAATACGAAGGGACTGCAGATCGATCTGCGCGTGCTGCCGCCGTCCGCCTGGGGAGCGGGACTTCTCTATTTCACCGGCTCGAAGGCGCACAACATCCGCATCCGCGAGATCGCTGTTCACCGCAAGTACAAGCTCTCCGAATACGGCCTCTTCCACGCCAAGAGCGGACGGAAGATCACGTCGGCCACCGAGGAGGGAATCTACGAGCGGCTGGGGCTGCCCTGGATCCCGCCGACGCTCCGTGAGGACCGCGGCGAAATCGCAGCGGCACTGCGCGGTGAACTCCCCGAGCTGCTGGAGGAGAACGACATCCGCGGTGACCTGCACACCCACACCGACCTCACCGACGGCCTGGCCTCCCTGGAGGACATGGTGACCGCCGCCGCGCGGCGCGGCTATGCCTACTACGCGGTCACCGACCACGCCCCCGACCTTTATATGCAGCGCATGACCGACGCGAAGATGCTCGCCCAGCGGAAACGGGTGCGGGAACTCGACGGAAAACACCGCAGGATGAGGGTGCTGCACGGCACGGAACTCAATATCGGGCCGGACGGGGAAGTGGACTGGCCGGACGAATTCCTGGCGGACTTCGACCTGTGTGTGGCCTCCGTGCATTCCCACTTCAACCAGAGCCGCGACGAGCTGACCCGACGGCTCGTACGCGCCTGCGAGAACCCCTACGTGGCCGTGATCGGACACCCCACGACGCGGCTGATCGGCAAACGCCCGGGAATCGACGCCGACTTCGACGCGGTCTTCGAGGCGTGCGCGCGGACCGGAACGGCCCTGGAGATCAACGCGCACCCCGAGCGCCTCGACCTGGGCGACGAGGACATCCTGCGCGCCAAGCGGTACGGGGTGAAGTTCGCGGTGAACACCGACGCGCACGCCACCACCCATCTCCCGTACATGCGCTACGGCGTGGGCACGGCGCAGCGCGGCTGGCTGACGAAGGACGATGTCATCAACGCCTGGCCACTGCAACGCCTGCGGCGCTTCTTGCGGGCGGGGCGCGGGAGTTGATGGCGACTGTGCGGGGTGGCTGGGCGGCTGGGGAGGGCGCGCCGCCGCAGAATTGTTTCTCCACAGGCACATGCATGTTCGATTTTGGTGCACCTACTCTCTGTAGTCGTAACGGCACACGGAGGGATGGGAATCGAATCATGGACGCACTGCGGCACATCGCCCCTCATCTGGCGCTCGACCTCGTCGCGGTCTGCCTGCTGACCTTCGCCCTTTACTGGCGGCGGCGCCGGCGCCGCGACCTCGTACCGGCCTATCTGGCTCTGAACATCGGCCTGTTCACCGTGGTCGCCGCCCTCGCCGAAGTCGGCGGCGGTGGTGGCGGGGCGGTGCTGGGCTTCGGCCTCTTCGGAGTGCTGTCGATCGTCCGGCTCCGGTCGGACGCCGTGCAGCACGAGGAGGTCGCGTACTACTTCACCACGCTCGTCCTCGGCCTGGTGTGCGGGCTGCCGCGTCTGCCGCTCCCCGTCGGGGCGGGGCTCGCGGCCGTGCTGCTCCTGACCGTCTGGGCCGCCGACAACCCCCGGCTTCTGGCGCGTTCCCGCCGGGCTGTCGTGACCATCGACACCGTGCACGCCGGCTCCGACGCGCTGCGCGCCGACCTGGCCCGCCGACTGGGCGAGCCGCTCCACTGGACGGTCATGGAGGTGGACTTCGTCCGTGACCTGATGGTCGTCGACGTGCGCTACCGCGAATCCGGGCCGGACACATCGGAGGCCCGAGAGGCCCGGGAGATCCGGGAGGCCAGGGCCGTCTCCCGGGACGTGGACACCGGCTTCCTGCTCGGGGCCCTGGACCCGAAAGCGGCTTGCCCGGCCGCGCCCGCCGAGCCCACGCGCCGCCCCGCACCCGCCTGGGGCCCGGCGTGACGGCCGCACGGGTGCCGCTCGCTCGACGGGCAGCGGGCGCGGCCGTCACCGACGCCCGCCGATCTGCTGGGGTCCAGGCCGTCACCGACGCCCGCCTGTCCGTCGGGGGTCAGGCCGTCACCGACGTCCGCCGGTCCGTCGGCGTCCACCGGTCCACCGAAGCCAGGGCCGTCACCGACGCCCAGCAGGCCCCCGGACCCCGAGTCGGCTCGGACGCCCGACAGGCCGTCACCGACGCCGCCCACGCTGCTGTGCCCATCTCCCTCGGCGAGGTCAATGAGCGCTCCGCTCTCCTCGCCCGCTTCGACCGCAGCTATCTGGTGCCGGTACGGACCTTCCTGCGTCTGGCGGAGCAGCTCACCGACTCCCGGTGCGCCGGAGGAGGCTTCCGGGCCCTGACGATCGACGGGCGGCGTGCCTTCCGCTATCACTCCACCTACTACGACACACCGGGCCTGCGGTCCTTTCACGATCACCGGCAGGGGCGCCGTCTTCGCTTCAAGATCCGCGAGCGGGTGTACGAGGACACCGGCGAGCGGCAGTTCGAGATCAAGCTCAAGGGCGGCCGCGGCGACACGGTGAAGCACCGCCACGCGCTGGCTGTGCCCGGCATCTCGCGGGCCGGGCGCGGCGCCCGGCCCGACGCGGACTGCCGGGCCTTCCTCGCCCGGACCCTGCGTCACGCGTACGGCATCGACGCGCCGGAAGGGCTGACCCCTTCCCTCGGCACCGGCTATCTGCGCGTGACGCTGGTCGCCGACGGGGAGCGCGTCACGTGCGACGCGGGGCTGGTCTGCTCCGATCTGCGGACGGGCCGGGCCGTGCGGTGCGACCCGGCCCTCGTCCTGGTCGAGGTGAAGACGGCCGGTCATCTCGGCGCGGCCGACCGCCTCCTGCACGGGTGCGGGATGCGCCCCGCCGTCTTCACCAAATACTGCGGAGGGCTCGCCGCACTGCGTCCGTCCCTGCCCGCGAACCGCTGGCGCCGTGCCGCGGCCCGCGCCTTCGGCGAGCCGCCCCAACCGGGTGCGGCTCCGGCCTCCCGGCCGGGTGCGGCTCCGGACACGGCGGTCCCGTAGCCGTGGTGGCCGCGGCCGCGGCGGGGGTCACCGCCGCCCGGCGCCCGCCAGTACGCGGCCGGGGCCCTCGGAATCCTGTGCCTGTCGTCGGAACTCTCCTGGAGGGAGGTCGAACATCTTGCGGAACGCCAGATGGAAACCCACGGAGCTCTGGTAGCCGACCAGCTCGGGGATCGTGGTGAGCGGGACCGTGGTCTCGGCGAGCAGCGTCGCCGCCTTCTGCATCCGGCGCTTCGTCAGATGCTGGCCGGGTCCCTCGCCCACCAGCTCGCGGAAGGTCTTCGTGAACGCCGACCGGGACATCCCGGCCTGCCGGGAGAGGGAGTCGATCGTCCAGGGCTCCGCGTACTCACGGTAGATCGCCAGAAGGGCCTTGCTGATGCCGGGGTGGCGCAGCGCGTGCAGGTCGGGGGAGCTCTCCGCCAGCTGCTCCAGCGCCACCCGCAGGGACAGTACGAAGACCATCTCGAAGGCACGGGTCACGATGAGCTGGCTGCCGGGATCCTGCCGGGCCGTCTCCGCGGTGAGGCTCTCCAGGGTGCGCGTCAGCAGCGGTTCCTTCGCCAGCGTGTCGCGCTCCAGGACGATGACGTCGGGGAGGGCCGCGTAGACCGGGGGTTTACTGACGGCGTCGTAGTGCAGGCTGCCGCAGATCAGCTCGGTCTCGGGGCCGGACGTGCCGATCTCGACGATGCCCGAGGCGCCGGGACGGCGTTCCGGCAGCACCGTGTCGAGGGACGGGGCGAGCGGCACCGCGCGGTCCGCGATGGTGTGGCCCGTGCCGTGCGGGAACACCGCGAGATCCCCCTCGCGCAGGGTCACGGGCGAGGAATCCCCGGGAAAGTTCACGCAGCAGTCGTTGCGCAGGATGTAATGGATGATCGCGCAGCTCTCGTCCTCCCCCTGAATCGCCCAGGGTCCACGGGCAAGCCATCTGCTGTGAAAAACACTGTGCAAACGGAGCGGCATCAGCAGGTCACTCAAAGTGTCGTCGACGCGACTCATGGACGATCCTTAAAAGCGGCAGGATTCTTGATAGTTGAATCCTAACCAGGGGCCGACCAGACTTCTTGGCAGGGATAGTCACCGGATCGGCCGGGGGGTCGAACTGCGAGTCGCAGGTCACAGGTGAAGATCCCCACATGCGTACAACCCTTTGCGGAACCGTGGAGCTGCGGAACTACGGAACCGCGGAACCGCACGGGGATCTGCTATGGCATGTTCGGAACAGTTGGAACGGGGGGTTCCGTGGAAATTCTGATAGCAGGGGCTGGAATCGGCGGGCTCACGGCCGCGCTGAGTCTGCACCATGTCGGATTCGACAGGGTGCGTATTGTCGAGGCGGCGCCCGAATTGCGTCCGCTGGGCGCCGGGGTCAATCTGCTGCCCAATGCGGTACGTGAGCTGGCCGCGCTCGGGCTTTTCGACGAACTCGTCACCGTCTCCGCCCGCACCGACGAAATCCGCTATTACGCGCGCACCGGCGGGCTGATCTGGCGGGACGACCGGAGCGCCGGATCCGGCCACCGCTGGCCCCAGTTGTCGCTCCACCGGGGCCGTCTCCACACGGTGCTCGCCGAGGCCGTGCGGGCTCGTCTCGGCGCGGACGCCATCGTCACCGACGCGAGGCTGACGGGCTTCACCGAACTGCCGGACGGCAGGCTCGAAGCGGCCCTCGACCACGGTCGCGGTGCCTCGTCCTCGACGCAGCGCGCCGATGTCCTCGTGGGTGCCGACGGCATCCGCTCGGCCGTGCGCGCCACGCTCCACCCGGACGAGGGCGCGCCTTCGTGGCGGGGTTCGACGGTGTGGCGGGGCACCACCTGGGCGCCTCCGTTCCTCGGTGGGAACGCGATGCTGGTCACCGGCGACGGCACCCAGAAGGTCGTCGCGTACACGATGTCATCGGAGTCCGACGCCGAGGGCCGCGTCCTCGTCAACTGGGCCGCCTCACGCCCCGTGGACGGCGGGGCGGACGGCGACCGCAGCGACTGGAACCGGCCAGTGCCGCAGACGAAGTTCCTGCCCCACTTCGAGGGCTGGGACCTCGGTTTCCTCGACGTCACCGCACTGCTCGCGGACTCGGCCGGGGCATTCGAGTACCCGATGCTCGACCGGGAACCGTTGCCCCGCTGGTCCTTCGGGCACACCACGCTGCTCGGGGACGCCGCGCACGCCATGTGCCCGATGGGCTCGGGCGGCACCACCCAGGCCATCATCGACGCACGGGCCCTGGCCTATTGCCTGGCAACGGGCGGGAATACCGAGGACGCGCTCGCCGCGTACGAGGAACACCGCCGCCCCGCCATGACCGAACTCCAGCTCGCCAATCGCAATATGGGCCCGGAAATCGTCATCGACATGACGTACGACCGGGCGCCCGAAGGATTCCGGCGGGCGAGCGATGTGATACCCGCGGCCGAACTGGCCGATGTCGCACGGCGCCACGCCGAAATCGGTGCCTTCGATCCCGTGGCCGCCAGTACCGGCTCGCCCTGGACCGTCTGACCCCCAACCCGCCGCCCGGCCGCCGCGCCGCGGCCACATCGAATTCCCGCGGAACGGCGACGTTCCCGTCGGCACACCGAACCATTTTCAGGAGAACAATGACCCGCGCTGGCCAGGAGTACATCGAGTCCCTGCGTGACGGACGCGAAATTTGGCTCGATGGTGAACTCGTCAAGGACGTCACCACGCACCCGGCATTCCGCAACACGGTCCGCTCGATCGCCGGTCTGTACGACATGACGCACGACCCGGCGTTCCGCGACGTCCTCACCGTGCGGCCGGAAGGGCCGGAGAGGGCGGAGGGGGCGGACGCCCGGATCCATCGGGCCTACGCGATCCCGCGCAGTCACGAGGATCTGGTCGCCCGCCGCAAGGCGTTCAAGACCTGGTCGGAGGCCAGCTACGGCTTCCTCGGCCGCTCTCCCGACTACATGGCCTCCGGCATCGCCGGCTTCGCCGCCCTGCCCGGCGTCTTCGCGGGCGCGGAGTTCGACGGCACCGCCAACCTCGACGCCTACTACCGCCGCATGTCCCAGGGCGACCTCTACCAGTCGTTCACCCTCGCCAACCCGCAGGCGGACCGTACCAAGGCCGCCTCCGAGCAGGAGCGCGACGACCTCTACATCAGGGTCGTCAAGGAGCTCGACGGCGGCATCGTCGTGCGCGGCGCGAAGATGATCGGCACCGCGGCCATCTTCGGCAACGAGATCATCGTCGGCACCATCGAGCCCCTCCCGGCCAAGGACGCCGACTACGCGCTCAGCTTCTCCATCCCGCTGGACACCCCGGGCCTGAAGTTCATCTCGCGTACCTCCTACGAGGCCGCCGCGCGCACCGTCTTCGACAACCCGCTGTCCTCGCGCTTCGACGAGAACGACTCCATGCTCATCTGCGAGGACGTCTTCGTCCCGTGGGAGAACGTGCTCGTCTACCGCGACGTCGAGGCATCCTTCAAGCAGTGGTGGGTGACCCCCGCGTACTGGAACTTCGTCCACCAGGCGGCCACCCGCTTCTGGACCAAGCTGGAGTTCCTCGTCGGCCTCGGCATCCTCATCGCCAAGGCCAACGGCACCTACGAACTGCCGCCCGTGCAGATCCAGATCGGCCGCCTCATGGGCTGGCTGAACATGGCCAAGTCCATGCTGCTGGCCGCCGAGGCCTCCTACGAGGCCGTGCCCGGCGGCGACGGCGCCGTGCAGATCAACAAGGAGATCGCCTCGGCGCACCGCTTCATGGCCGCCGACGTCTACCCCAAGGTCCTCCAGGAGATCAAGACGCTCGCGGGCGGCGGGCTCATCCAGCTCCCGGCCTCCGGCCTCGACCTCCGCCACCCCGTGATCGGCGACCTGGTCGCCAAGTACGTTCGCTCGCCCGGCGCCGGCCCGGAGAAGCGCGTCAAGCTCTTCAAGCTCGCCTGGGACGCCCTCGGCTCCGAGTTCGCCGGGCGCCACGAGCAGTACGAGCGCTTCTACCACGGCGCCCCGCACATCTACCTGCCGTCCATGGTCCGCGACGGCAGCCCGGACCTCTGTGAGCGCCTCGCCCAGTCCTGCCTCGACGGGTACGAACTCGCCGACGAGCCCGCAGGGTTCGCCGCGTGACGTCCATGGCATCCCACCGCCGGCTCGCGCTCGCGCTGCTCGCCTGTACCCAGTTCCTGCTGATCCTCGACACGGCGATCATCAACGTCGCCGTGCCGTCGATCGGCGCCGAGCTCGGCATCTCGCCCAGCGGCCTGTCCTGGGTGGCGAACGCCTACCTGATCACCTTCGGCGGCCTGCTGCTCTTCAGCGGCCGCGCTGCCGATCTGTTCGGCCGCAGGAAGCTGTTCGCGGCGGGCCTCGCCGTCCTGGTGCCGGCCTCGCTCGCCGGAGCCCTCGCCGACGGCGCGGCCTGGCTGATCACGGCCCGCGCCGTGCAGGGCGTGGGCGCCGCGCTCGCCGCGGCCTCCGCCTTCGCCCTGCTGCTCACGCTCTTCGCCGACGGGCCCGAACGCCACAAGGCGCTGGGCATCTTCGCCGCGATGGCCGGCGCGGGCGGCGCGGCGGGCACGGTGCTGGGCGGCGTGCTCACCAGCTGGCTCGGCTGGCGCTCCACCTTCGCGCTGAACGTCGTCGTCGGCGTCGTGCTCATCGCCTGCACCTGGCGCGTGCTGCCGGAGGCGCGGGAGGAGGGCGGCGGGCGCGGCTTCGACATCAGCGGCGCCCTCACCGTCACCGGTGGCCTGGGGCTTCTCGCCTACGCCCTGGTCAACGCGGGGGAGGCGGGCTGGACCGCGGCCACCACGCTGGTCCCGGCGGCCCTCGCCGTGCTCCTGCTCGTGGCCTTCGCCGTGATCGAGTCGCGCGTCGCTCAGCCGCTCGTGCCGCTGAAGGTGCTCGGGCGGCCCACGCTGCGCCTGGCCAATGTGCTCGGCGGGCTCGCGCAGATGGCGCTGTTCCCGATGTTCTTCCTGGTCAGCCTGTATATGCAGGCGGTGCTCGGCTTCGAGCCGGTGGCCGGGGGGCTGGGGCTGCTGCCGCTGTCGCTGGTCGTCGTGGTGGTCGCGGGGGCGACGGACCGGTTCATCGGCCGGTTCGGGCTGCGGACGGTGATGGCCGCGGGCTTCGTGCTCATCGCCGCGGGCCTCGCCTGGCTGTCGGCGCTCTCCGCGCACGGCTCCTTCACCGACGACGTCCTCGCGCCCAGCATCGTCCTCGGCGTGGGCCTGCCCCTGGCCGCGGTCACCACCAATGTGGCGGCGACCATGGACGCGGGCACGGACGAGGTCGGCCTGGCGTCCGGGCTCATCAACACCAGCCAGCAGATCGGCTCCGTGCTCGGGCTGGCGGTGCTGACGGCGGTGGCCTCGGCCCGTACGGGCACGTCCGACGGCCCCGTGGCGCTGACGTCGGGTTTCCAGGCGGCCTTCCTGGTCGCCGCCGCGATATCCGCCGTGGCCGCGCTCCTGAGCCTGACCCTGCGCACACCCGCGGCCGTGCCGCCCGCGCCCGCCGTCGAAAGCGTCGCCGAAGGCGCCTCTGGCTGATTGTTAAGTACCTCCGCCCGGCTGCTAATTGAAGCGGCCGCGGCACGGCTGACAGGCTCGGATCCGTCTGTACAACGCATGTACAACGCATATTCTCTGCGAGGAAACACCCACGATGACTGACACGAACGGGCACCGGTACCTGGTATTCGGGGCCAGCGGATTCCAGGGCGGCGCGGTCGCCCGCCTCCTGGCGGAGCAGGGCCACGCGGTGCGCGGCTTCGCCCGCCGCGAGGTCGGGGCGGACAAGGCCACAGGCGGCGTCACGATGGTCCAGGGCGACCTGGCCGACGCCGCCGCCGTCCGCGCGGCCTTCGAGGGCATCACCCATGCCGCCCTGGTCATGCCCCTGGTCTACGACCAGGAGACCGTCGAGACCTACGCCCGGAACGTCGCCGAGGCCGCCGTGGCCGCCGGTGTCCGCCGCCTGGTGTACAACGTCAACACCCCGCTGCCGGGCGAGAAGACGCCGTACGCCTCCTTCGAGACGCGCCGCGCTGTCGAGGGCATCCTGCGCGACAGCGGCGTGCCGCTGGTCGTCGTCCGCCCGCCGGTCTACCTGGACAACCTGTTCAGCCCCTGGAACGGCCCCGCGCTGGTCGACGACGGTGTGCTGGCCTACCCGCTGCCCGCCGGCCGGCGCGTGGCCTGGCTGTCCCACACCGACCTCGCCGCCGCCGTCGTCGCCGCGCTCGGCGCCGAGGGCCTGGAGGGCGAGACCCTGGAGATCGGCGGCGCCGAGGCCGTCACCGGCCCAGAGCTCGCCGCCGCCTTCGCCAGGGCCCTGGGCCGCGAGGTGACCTACCTCGCCCTGGACCCGGCGGAGTTCGAGGCGGGCCTCGGCCAGGTCGTCGGCGCCGACGCCGCCGCGGGTGTCGCGGGCATCTACCGCTGGGCCGCCGAGGGCCGGGAGCCGGAGCTCTTCGCCGCCGACCCGAAGGCCACCGAGCAGCGGCTCGGCATCCGTCTGACGCCGATCGGCGAGTGGATATCCGCTCAGCCCTGGCACATCTGGGCCAAGAAGAACGACTGAGCGGGCCCGGGGAAGCCCGGCGCGGTCCGGCAGCGCCCCGAGGGGGCGCGGGGCCGCCGCGTCATGCGGCTCCGCCGCGTGGGCAGGGCAAGCCACGACGCACCCGCGGACGACTCGCCGGACTTCCGGCAGAGCGCTCAGCACGACGGACGGGGTGTGCCGCGACCACCGCGGCACACCCCGGACGAAGCACCAACGGGGGGAAGCAGGATGACCGGGCAGCACCGCCACGGGCCTGACACACGAATGCCTGTCGCCGTCATCGGCATGGGCTGCGCCTATCCGGGCGCATGGGGGACCGACGAGCTCTGGGAGCTCCTCGCCGACGGCGTGGACGCCATCGGCGACATCCCGGAATCGCGGTACGACACCGAGGAGTTCCACGCACCGGACCCGGGCACGCCCGGGAAGAGCACCAGCCGCCGCGGCGGCTTCCTCGACGGGCTCGCCGAGGCCATCGGGCCGGACGCCTTCCCGGCCGAGGAGTTCGGTGTGGAGCCCCGCGAGATCGCGGACATGGACCCGCAGCAGCGGCTGCTCCTGCTGACCGCCCGCGCCGCGCTCCGTGACACCGGGCTCCCGCCCGGGCGCCACGCGGGCAGCCGCACCGCCGTGTTCGTCGGCCAGTCGCACTCCGACCACTGGGACGCCCTCCGCGACCGCGGCCTCGACACCCTGGACCTCGACTCCTTCAGCGGCAGTCACCAGCGCGGCCTGCTGGCCGGGCGGCTCTCGTACGCCTTCGACCTGCGCGGCCCCAGCGTCACCGTCGACACCGCGCAGGCGTCCTCCCTCGTCGCCCTGCACCTGGCCGTGCGCAGCCTGCGCGGCGGCGAGGCCGACATGGCACTCGCCGGCGGCGTCAGCCTCGTCCTCGGCCCCGCGGCGAACGTCATGCTCTCCCGGGCGGGCGCGCTCTCCACGGACGGCCGCTGCAAGTTCGGCGACGCGACCGCCGACGGCTTCGTCCGCTCCGACGGCGCGGGCGTCGTCGTCCTCAAGCCGCTGGACCGGGCGCTCGCCGACGGCGACCGCGTCCGGGCCGTGATCCTCGGCAGCGCCGTCAGCAACGACGGCCGCGCCAAGGACCGCCTGACCGACCCCTCGCGGGAGGGCCAGGCCGCCGCCATGCGCTGGGCCTACGAGGACGCCGGGGTCGTCCCAGGCGAGGTCGCGTACGTCGAGGCCCACGGCACCGGCACCCGCATCGACCCCGTCGAACTCGGCGCGCTCACCGACGTGCTGGGCGAGGGCAGGCCCGCGGGCCACCCCTGCCTCGTCGGCTCGCTCAAGACCAACATCGGCCACACCGAGGCCGCCGCGGGCGTCGGCGGGGTCATCAAGACCGTGCTCGCCCTCGAACACGGCACCGTGCCGCCCAGCCTCCACTTCACCACGCCGCACCCCGCCGTCGACTGGGACGCGCTGCCCCTGGTCGTCCCTACCCGGTCGCAGCCCCTGCCCTCGCAGGACGGGCGCCCCGTGATCGCGGCCGTCAACGGACAGAGCATCTCGTCCACCAACGTCCACCTCGTCCTCGCACAGGCCCCGCGGACGCCCGGCACCGGCCACCGCCACTAACCGGACCGCGCCGCCCCGCCCACCGCTGCCGCTCTGCTCTTCCACCGCTGACGCCGGGCGCCCGGCACCTGCCGCCGCCGCAGTGCAGGTCCGTCCGCCTTCCCCACACCGCCGCGGGCGGCGTCATGCCCACTTTCTGGAGACAATTCATGACTTCTGACCTCTTCATGGACCACGGCAACCCTCTGCAGACAGAAAAAGTCAGAGCCCTGGACCCACTCCTCGCGGACGGGCCGCTCAGCCGCCTCCCCGAGCTCAACTCCCGCGCCGCCGTGGCCGAGCTGACCGCCATGCTCCGCGCTCTGACGCCCGGCCTCGACGCGGTGGCCCTCTACTCCACCGACGAGTGCCTCGCCGCGATGCGCGACCTGGGCATGCTGCTCGGCTCCCTCAAGCGCCACGACACCGAGCCCGCGGCCGTCGTCCCCGAGGTCGTCCCCGTGCTCCAGGAGCTCGGCCGCCGCACCGGCATGATCCCCCGGGACACCGTGCACCACTACACCACCTGGAACCCCACCGACGAGCGGCAGCGCACGTACACCGGCGACCCCCAGGAGTACGTCCTCCAGGAATCCGTGCGCATGGTCTTCCCGCAGCTGCGCCAGGGCCTCGAACTGTGCGACATGCTGTCCCGGACCGACCCCGCGGAGCAGAAGTTCGCCGTCGTCCTCGACGAACTCACCGACCTGATGGGCGCGATGGTCGAATCCATCGACATGGTGGTGAAGGAGGTCGGCCCGGCCTTCTTCGCGCGCATCCTGCGCCCGTACTACGAGAACGTCACCATCGGCGGCGAGACCTACCTGGGCCCCGCCGCCGCCCAGGTGCCACTGTGGCTGATCGACCTGTCCGTCTGGGCCTCCGACCACAGCAGGCCCGAGTACCAGGAGTTCCTGGCCCACTCGATCCCCTACAGCCTGCCCCGCTGGCGCGAGCTCTACGACTCCTGGCTGCACGGCCCCTCGCTCGTGACCCGGCTCGTGGCCGCGTTCGGCGCCGACCCCGCCGAGACCGAGCGCTCCGAGCCCCACCTCGTGGAGAGCGCGGAGGCCCTGCTCCGCCTGCTGCGCGTGATCATGGTCTTCCGGGGGCGGCACCTGGGCATCGCCCGCAAGGCCTACCAGGAGGACCTGCGGCTCTTCCCGGTCGGCAGCGGCGGCGCCAGCGTCGAGCTGCTCAAGCAGATCCTCGACCTGACCCGCGACAACGCCAACCTGACCCGTGGCACCGCCGAGGAGAGGAAGGCCGCCTCGTGAAGATCCTGATCGCCGGAGCGGGCATCGGCGGCCTCGCCGCCGCCCTCAGCCTGCACGCCGAAGGTTTCACCGACATCACCGTCGCCGAGACGGTCCGGGAGATCCGTCCCCTGGGCGTCGGCCTCAACATCCTCCCCAACGCCGTGCGCGAACTGGACGAGCTGGGGGTCTACGAGGACCTCGCCGCCGTCTCGGTGCGCACGGGCGAGCTGTCGTACTACAACCGGTTCGGCAGCCTCATCTGGAACGAGCCGCGCGGTCTCGGCGCGGGCTACAACTGGCCCCAGCTCTCCATCCACCGCGGACGGCTCCAGATGGTGCTGGCCGACGCTGTGCGCAAGCGGCTCGGACCGGACTCGATCGTGACGGACACCCGGGTCACCGGCTTTACGTCGATGCCCGCCGGACGGCTCCGGGTGTCCGTCGCCCACCCCTCCACCGGGGCCACCTCCGAGACGGAGGCCGACGTCCTGCTCGGCGCCGACGGGATCCACTCCGCGGTGCGGGCCGCCCTCCACCCGGACGCCGCCCCGCCCCGCTGGAACGGGCTCGTCGTCTGGCGCGGCGCGACCTGGGCCAAGCCCTTCCTCAACGGCCGGACGATGATCATCGCCGGGGACGACCGCCGCCGCGGCGTCGTCTACCCGATGACCATGGGCGCCACGCCCGACGAGCCGGTCCTGATGAACTGGGCCGTGGCCCGCCGGGCCGACAGCGGCGAGGTGCCCGACCGCGCCGACTGGAACCGCGAGGTCCGCCCCGAGGAGTTCCTCCCGCACTTCGCGGACTGGGGCTTCGACTGGCTGGACCTCCCCGGCCTGGTCAGCACCGCCGACACGGCCTTCGAGTACCCCATGGTGGACCGCGACCCGCTGCCCTTCTGGACCGCCGGCCGCGTCACCCTCCTCGGCGACGCCGCGCACGCGATGTACCCGATGGGCTCCAACGGCGCCACCCAGTCCATCGTGGACGCCCGGGTGTTCGCCCAGTGCCTGGCCCGGCACGCGGACCCCGAGGAGGCGCTCGCGGCCTACGAGGAGCGCCGCCGCCCGGCGATGACCCAACTGCAGGCGAAGAACCGGCAGATGGGCCCCGAGATCGTCATCAACATCGCCCACGAGCGGGCCCCCGACGGCTTCGCCTCCATCCACGACGTGATGAGCGAGGCCGAGCTCAAGGAGATCTCGGCCCGGTACGCCCAGGTCGGTGCCTTCGACACCGACACCGTGAACCAGCGCCCGGACCGCCGGGCCCGAGTGGTGAAGGTCAGCGCGTGAGCCACCCCGTGAGTCATCCCGTGAGTTCCCGTATGGGGGACCGCATCAGAATCGACGTCTACTCCGACATCTCCTGCCCCTGGTGCTACATCGGCAAGCGCAACCTGGAGAAGGCCGTCGCGGCCTTCGGCGCGGACCGCGTCGAGCTCGTGCCCCACCCGTACCAGATCGACGGCGAACACCCCGAGCACGCCATGCCCATGCTCGAATGGCTGGCCGGGAAGTACGGCACCGCCAAGGCCACGGCCATGAGCGAGGAGGTCACCGAGGCGGGCAAGGCGCTCGGCATCACCTTCCGCAACGCGAGCGGCTACGCCGTCGACACCCTCCGGGCCCACCGGCTGCTGTGGCTCGCCGGGCGCCGCCACGGCGCCGCGGTCCGCTCCCGGCTGGAGGAACTGCTCTTCGCCGCCTACTTCACCGAGAACGGCGACGTGTCCGACCCGGAGCTGCTCGTCGACCGCGCCGTGCGCGCCGGGATGGACGGCGCGGAGGCCGCCGCGTACCTCGCCTCCGACGAGGAGCTCGCCGAGGTCAGGGCCGCCGTCGCCGCGGCGCGCGAACAGGTGGCGACCGTGCCCGCCTTCGTCCTCGGCGACGGCACCACGCTCGTGGGCGCACAGGACGAGGCGACCTTCCTGCGAGCACTCCGGCAGGCCGCCGACCGCGCCTGACCGACCGGGCGCGCACGCAACACAAGGGGGAAACGGTTTGAACGGCAACGGCGGCACGGACGGCAGTCCCGGCCTGCGCACGGCCCTCAGCGGCCGCCACGTCCGCATGATCGGGCTCGGCGGCGCCATCGGCACCGGGCTCTTCCTGGGCTCCGGGCTGGCCATGTCCATGGCCGGGCCATCGGTGATCCTCGCGTACGCGGCCGGGGCGGTCCTCGCGCTCGCCCTCGCCTACGCCCTCGCGGAGATGACCGTGGTGCACCCCCGGGCCGGGGGCTTCGGCGCCATCGCACACACCTACCTCGGGCCCTGGGCGGGCTTCGTCCAGCGCTGGATGTACTGGGTGGCCCAAGTGGTCAACATCGGCAGCGAGGTCACCGCCGCGGGCATGTACGTCCGCTTCTGGTGGCCGGAACTCCCGCTGTGGGTGCCCGTCGTGTTCTTCTCCCTCGCGATGCTGCTCGTCAACGCGGCCTCGGTGCGGTTCTTCGGCGAGTTCGAGTACTGGTTCGCGATGATCAAGGTCGTCACGATCGTGGTGTTCGTCCTGCTCGGCCTCGCCTGCATCACCGTCGGACTGCCCGGCCGCGAGCCCGTCGGCCTCGGCGCGTGGACGGAGCACGGCGGCTTCGCGCCCGGCGGCCTCACCGGCCTGTGGCTCGCCATGACCGTGGTGACCTTCGGCTACATGGGCACCGAGGCCGTGGCGCTCACCGCCGCCGAGTCCCGCGACCCGCTGCGCGACATCCCCCGCGCCGCCCGCGGCATGGTGCTCAGGCTCGCCCTGTTCTACCTGCTCGCGATGGCCGTCGTGGTCACCGTCGTCCCGCTCACGGGCGACGGTGACGGCTCCGCGGCCGGCAGCCCCTTCGTCCGGCTGTTCAGCACGGCCGGGATCCCCGGCGCCGTCACCGTGATGAACTTCGTGATCCTCACCGCCGCGCTCTCCGCCATGAACACCAACCTCTACGTGAGCGCCCGCATGGTGCACTCGCTCGCCCGGGACGGCTACGCGCCCCGCCGCCTCGCCCGGCTCAACTCCCAGGGCGCGCCCGGCAACGCGCTGCTGTTCTCCGCCGTCGGCCTCACCCTGGCCACCGTGCTGTCCGTGACCGCGCCGGAGTCCGCCTTCGCGCTGCTGGTCGGCATCGCGACCTTCGGGGCGCTCGTCACCTGGCTGCTGATCTTCGCCACGCAGTGGGCGTTCCGCCGCAGCCGCCGCGCCCAGGAGCTCGGCCCCTCGCCGATCCGGCTGCCCGGTACGCCGGTGACCACGGCCCTCGCCATGCTGATGGTCGTCGCGGTGATGGTGACCATGGCCTTCACCGAGCGGTTCGCCGACGCCCTGCTCTTCGGCGTGCCGTTCCTGCTGCTCGTCACCGCCTCCTACGGCCTCGTACGCCGCAGGCGGCGCGCCGCCGGACCCGAATCCGCCACCCCCTCGCGGGAACTGACGCCCTCCCGCTAGCCGAACCACCTGTCCTTCCCGCACGTCCAGCAAGAGAGAACGACCTTCACATGAGCCACGACACCGACGTGGGCGCCCCCGCGGCCACGCCCGTATCCGACACCGACACCGGCGGCGGCGACGTCCGCACCCTGGACCGCGTCGTGATCCGATTCGCCGGGGACTCCGGCGACGGCATGCAGCTCACCGGCGACCGGTTCACCTCCGAGGCCGCCGAGTTCGGCAACGACCTGGCGACGTTCCCCAACTTCCCGGCCGAGATCCGTGCTCCCCAGGGCACCCTCCCCGGCGTCTCCAGCTTCCAGCTGCACTTCGCCGACCACGACATCCTCACCCCGGGCGACCGGCCGGACGTCCTCGTCGCCATGAACCCCGCCGCCCTGAAGGCCAACCTCGGCGACCTCCCCGCGGGCGGGACGCTCATCGTCAACACCGACGAGTTCACCAAGCGCAGCCTGGCCAAGGTCGGTTACGCGGCCGACCCGCTGGAGGACGGCTCGCTGGACGCCTACCGCCTGCACAAGGTCGCCATGGCCACCCTCACCAAGGGCGCGCTGGAGGAGACCGGGCTCGCGAAGAAGGACGCCGAGCGGGCGAAGAACATGTTCGCCCTCGGCCTGCTGTCCTGGATGTACCACCGGCCCACCGCGGGCACCGAGCGCTTCCTGCGGGAGAAGTTCGCCAGGCGCCCCGAGCTCGCCGAGGCCAACATCCTCGCCTTCCGCGCCGGCTGGAACTACGGCGAGACCACCGAGTCCTTCGCGGTCACCTACAAGGTCGCCGCGGCCGGGCTGCCCGCCGGCACGTACCGCCAGATCACCGGCAACACCGCGCTCGCCTACGGCATCGTCGCCGCCGGGCGGCGCTCCGGACTGCCGGTGCTGCTCGGCACCTACCCGATCACGCCCGCCTCCGACATCCTGCACGAGCTCGCCAGGCACAAGGCGTTCGGCATCGCCACCGTGCAGGCCGAGGACGAGATCGCGGGCATCGGCGCGGCGCTCGGCGCCTCGTTCGGCGGCGCGCTCGGCGTGACCACCACCTCCGGCCCCGGCGTCGCCCTGAAGTCGGAGACCATCGGCCTCGCCGTGATGACCGAGCTCCCGCTGCTGATCATCGACGTGCAGCGCGGCGGCCCGTCCACCGGCCTGCCCACGAAGACCGAACAGGCCGACCTGCTCCAGGCGATGTACGGCCGCAACGGCGAGTCGCCCCTGCCGGTCGTGGCCCCCCGTTCGCCGTCGGACGCCTTCGACACCGTCCTGGAGGCCGCCCGGATCGCCCTGACCTACCGCACGCCCGTGATGCTGCTGTCCGACGGCGCCATCGCCAACGGCTCGGAACCCTGGCTGATCCCCGACTCCGCCTCCCTCCCCGACCTGCGCGTCGAGTTCGCCACCGGACCCAATGCCACGGACGGCTCCGGCGCGTTCTGGCCCTACCTCCGCGACCCGGAGACCCTCGCCCGGCCCTGGGCCGTGCCCGGCACCCCCGGTCTCGAACACCGCATCGGCGGACTGGAGAAGGCCGACCGCACCGGCGCGATCTCCTACGACCCGGACAACCACGAGAAGATGGTCCGCCTGCGGCAGGCCAAGGTCGACGGCGTCGACGTGCCCCGCCTCGCCGTGGACGACCCCGACGGCGACGCCCGCGTCCTGGTGCTCGGCTGGGGCTCCACCTACGGCCCCATCGGCGCCGCCCGCCGCCGGGTCCGCGCGGCGGGGGGCCGGATCGCCCAGGCCCACCTGCGCCACCTCAACCCCTTCCCGGAGAACCTGGGCGGGTCCTCGCGGCCTACGACCGCGTCGTCGTGCCCGAGATGAACCTCGGCCAGCTCGCGATGCTGCTGAGGGCCAAGTACCTCGTGGACGTCGTCGGCCACACCAAGGTCACCGGCCTGCCCTTCACGGCGGAGGAACTCCAGGGCGTACTGACCGATGTCATCGGAGGACTGGAAGCATGACAGCGATCGACCTCGGCATGCCCGCGCGCGGCGGCCTCGACGGCGTGCCCGCCGCCACCGGCCCGCAGACGGCCAAGGACTTCAAGTCCGACCAGGAGGTGCGCTGGTGCCCCGGCTGCGGCGACTACGCCGTCCTCGCCGCCGTGCAGTCCTTCATGCCCCAGCTCGGGCTGGCCAAGGAGAATGTCGTCTTCGTCTCCGGCATCGGCTGCTCCTCCCGCTTCCCGTACTACATGGACACCTACGGGATGCACTCCATCCACGGCCGCGCCCCGGCCATCGCCACCGGCCTGGCGACCGCGCGCGAGGACCTGTCCGTGTGGGTCGTCACCGGTGACGGCGACGCCCTGTCCATCGGCGGCAACCACCTCATCCATACGCTGCGCCGCAACGTCAACCTGAAGATCCTGCTGTTCAACAACCAGATCTACGGGCTGACGAAGGGGCAGTACTCGCCGACCTCCGAGGTCGGCAAGGTCACCAAGTCCACCCCGATGGGCTCCCTCGACACGCCCTTCAACCCCGTCTCCCTCGCCCTCGGCGCCGAGGCGACCTTCGTGGCCCGCGCCCTCGACTCCGACCGCAAGGGCCTCACCGAGGTCCTGCGCGCCGCGGCCGAGCACCGGGGGACCGCGCTCGTGGAGATCTACCAGAACTGCCCGATCTTCAACGAGGGCGCCTTCGACGCGCTCAAGGAACCGGGCGTGCGCGAGCGGCACATCATCGGGCTGCGGCACGGCGAGCCGATCCGCTTCGGCGCGGACGGCGAGCTCGGCGTGGTCCGCGACGCCCACGGCCGCCTCGCCGTACGGCCCGTGGCCGAGGCCGGCGAGGACGCGCTGGTCGTCCACGACGCGGGCGACCCCGACCCGGCCTACGCCTTCGCCCTGTCCCGCCTCGGCGGCCAGGACCGCGCCCACACCGTGACGGGTGTCTTCCGCTCGGTGTCCCGCCCGGTCTACGACGACCAGGTGCGCGACCAGATCACCCGGGCGCGCGCCGGGGGCGAGCCGGACCTGGACGCCCTCCTGCACGGCAGGGACACCTGGACGGTCACCGCGTAGAGCCGACC
The DNA here is from genome assembly GCF_020740835.1 of Streptomyces sp. UNOC14_S4. Lineage (GTDB taxonomy): Bacteria > Actinomycetota > Actinomycetes > Streptomycetales > Streptomycetaceae > Streptomyces. The sequence goes on along the minus strand of NZ_JAINFC010000012.1, from coordinate 3,969 downwards.
GGCGGGGGCGTCACCCTTTGGGGAGGGTGACGCCCCCGCCGACCTCCCGCTCCCGTCCGCCCGGGTGCCGGTGGCGCCAGGTCCAGAAGACGGCGCTGCACCCGACCGCCCACGCCGCGAGCACCGCGAACGGGAAGACGTGCTGGTGGCCGCCGAAATAGACGGCCGTGTGGTGGGCGTTGACCGAGGCCCCCGGCGGCAGCCACCTGCCCACCGTGCCCAGCAGAGACGGCAGCAGCGGCCAGGACACCGCTCCGCCGGAGGACGGATTCCCCAGCAGCACCAGCAGGCTCCACGTCGGCAGCATCGCCCAGCGTCCTACCAGCGCGTTGAACATCGTGAAGACCATCCCCGACGCGAACATCGTCAGCCCCAGGATCAGGCACGACTCCGCGAACGGCAGCCGCAGCGCGCCCAGGCCCCAGTCCACGATCGCGGCGATCGCGAAGCCGCCCAGCGCCGACTGCGCCAGGGTGAAGAGGATGCGCTCGCCCGGGTTCAGCGCGGCCGCGTGCACGCTCAGCTGGATCGCGCCGATGAAGCCGACCACCGACGCGGCGAGCGAGACGTAGAACAGCGCGAGCCCCCGCGGGTCGCCCTTCTGCAGCGGCTTGATGTCCGTCACCGTCACCGGCTCCCCGATGGCCGCGCCCACCCGGGGCGCCGTCTCCGTCAGCAACTGCGCGACCGAGGCACCCGAAGCGCCCGACACGGACAGCGCGGCACGCCCCTCCGGCCGTCGCTCCAGGATCGCGAACACCCGCTGCTCCTCCACCGCGTCCCGGGCCTCCCGGTACGTGGCGTAGTGGTGCAGTACGAGCGAGGCCCCCAGTGCCTGCTCCATCCCCTCCACGAACCGGGCCCGCTGTACATCGGGGGCGGGGACACCGGTCACGGCGGTGGGAATGCTGCGAGGCGTGGGGTTGGCCATGCAGTACGTGTACGACCCGGCGAAGAGCCCGGCGGCCGCGGCCACGAGCACCGCGAGCACGACAGCCGGAAAGAACGGCGACCGCCGGAACACCGCCCAGCGCCCGCCGTCCGTTCTGTTCTCCTCACCCATGCGCTCACCATAAGTGGATAAAGCGGGTGAAAACCTCCATGCGCGCGGAAGTGTTGGGGAGCGGTGGAAACGTGGTGAGGAGAGCGGTCCGGCTCAGGCCGCCGTCATACGGGCGAGTGTCCCGACCACCGACACGCTCGCCTCGGAACCGGGCTCGATCAGCGTGTAGTGCCCGGCACCCGGCAGGGCGACGAGTTCCGCGTCGGTGTGCACGGCCGCGTATGCGGTGAACTGCTCGTGCGGCAGCTCCTCGTCCGCCTCGCCGTACAGGACGACGGTCGGCACGCCCGTCGTGCCCCTGCCGCGGAGCATCGTCAGCGGGTCCACCAGCGGCAGCAGCGAGCCGACGCGCTCGGCGGGGCCGATCAGTTCGAGGCCCGCGTCGTTGCTGAGGCGCTCGCGGATCGTCCCGGCCAGGTCGGTGATCGGGGCGAGGGCCAGCACGGCCGTGGGCAGGCCCGCGGCGGTGAACCAGGGCGAGTTCCCGGGCAGCAGCCCGCGCGCGGCGGCCCACAGGGCCAGGTGACCGCCCGAGCAGTGCCCGGCCAGTACGTACGGGCGGCCCGCCGGGACGGTGTCCACCAGCAGCGCGATGTCGTCGAACGTCTCGGGGCAGCCGCCCGCCCCGCCCATCCGGCGGAACCCCGGCAGCACCGTCGTGAACCCGTTCTGCGCCAGGTGCGCGGCGAACGGCGTCAGGTGCGTCCGGTCGTACCGCCAGTACCCGCCGTGCAGCAGGACGACCAAAGGCGCGTCAGGGTTCCCGGCGGGCCATAGGTCGTACACCTGGTCGGGGTGTTCGCCGTACGCGTGGTGCTCGGGCGCGAGGACCGGCCGGAGGCTCAGCACCCGGCGCTCCTCCTCGGCGGCGAAGTCGGAGAGCTTCCTGTGTGCAGGGGCACTGTGTGCAGGGGTGTCGGACATGGCTGCGGACCGTCCGTCCAGGGCTCGGGGACTGCGTCAGCGTAGAAGCCCCGATGGTCCAGGTCCATGTCCAGGGACGCACCTTCTGGACCGGCGACGCCTCACCCGACGGGTAGTCAGAACGGTGCTGCTAGCCTGAACGAATGTCCAAAACCCGCACCCCCATACCACCCGACAGCGGAGCGCACCCCGTATGACGGAAGCCCCCACGCGTGTCATTCGGACGGACCCCGACTCCCTGTCCCTAGGATTGCGGGATGTTCATAGCCAGCACGTTTCCCGGAGGGGCCCGGTGAGAAGGTCCGAGGCCACCGACGAGCAATGGGAGGGCCTCGCCGAGGTCGTCCCTCTCCGAGGCCACCACTCCTGGCCTTCCTGGCCCAATCACCGCGCGCTTCCCGAGGAGGAGACGCAGCCCGACCGGCGCCAGCTCGTCGTCCTCCGCGTCCAGGTCTTCGCGGACGCCCGCGAGGTCGCCGAGCACCTGATGGCACGCATTCCGGTGCTGCTGGATCTGACCAGCGCCGACACCGATGTCGCGAAGCGCATCCTCGACTTCTCCAGCGGTGTCGTCTTCGGCCTGGGCAGTGGAATGCACCGGGTCGACACCAATGTCTTCCTCCTCGCGCCCGAGGGCACCGAGGTGGCGTCGGGATACCCCGATCGTAGGAAGAACGATCAGCTGAAACGGTTTGGCTGACCGGCCGGCACGTACGGTCCGGGCATGGACACTCACCGTGCCCGACCGGTCGCCCCTGCCCTCGTCGCCCCCGTTCAGCGTCCCGTGGTGACCGAACTCCGGCTCTCCGCCTTCAAGTCCCACCGCAACGCCGTCTTCCGCCTCGGCCCGCTGACACTCTTCCGCGGTGCGAGCGGCAGCGGCAAGTCCAGTGCCCTCCAGGCGTACGAGGCGCTGGCGCGCCTCGCGGGCGGCGACAGCCTCGACGGCGCCCTGGCCTCCGTGGCCGGGGGAGGCCCCGCCTGCGTACCGCACCAGGCGAGGCCGGACGCCCAGGGGCGGCGCGGTTTCCGTATCGGCTGCACCGTCGACGGCCCGGTGGGGCCGGTCCAGTTGGACGTGGCGGTCCAGGCGGAACCCGAGGTCCGCGTCGTCGGGGAACGGCTGACCTGCTCGGGGAGGACGCTGCTCTCCACCGCGCTGCGTGATCCCGGGCTCCGCACGGTCGAGGCCGCCTGGCACACGGCGGGCACGGTGCCCGTCACCCGCGCCCCGCTGCCCGACGACCGGCTGGGCACCGCCCTGTTGCCGCTGCGCGTCGCGGGCAAGACGGCGGGCCAGCGCCTGGTCCTCGACGCCGCGGAGCAGGTAGTGGTGGCCCTCCGCTCGGCGTTCGCCTGCGACCCACGGCCGGAGCTGATGCGCAGTCCGGTCGCCGCGCGCGACGGTCTGCTGCGGAGTTCCTGCGACAACGTGGCCGCCGTGCTCGGGCGTACCCGCAACGAATGCGCCACCCGGCACACGGCGCTCGTCGCCGCCGTCGGGGCGGGCTGCCGGGGCTCGGTGGACGCGCTGTCCGTGCAAGGACTGGACGGCGGCTTCGTGCGGGGCGTGCTCGGCCGGAAGGCGGGCGTGCCCACACCCCTGGAGCGGCTGGGCGACGGGGAACTGCGCTATCTGGCGCTGTGCCTGGTGCTCATGACCGGGCCCGGCGTGCTCGACATGGATCCGGTCGCCGAGGTGCTGCCCGCCCGGCAGGCCCTCACGGTGCTGGCCGACGGTTTCGACCGCTGCCTGGACCCGCGGCAGGTCCGCGAGCTCCTGACGCTGGCCGCGCGGATGTGCGAGCTGGGGCATGTGCGGCTGGTGGGGACGGTGCAGGGAGACGTGAGCAAGGTGGCGGAGGAGTTAAGGGAGGCGGGGGAGGAGGCGGTGACGGCGACGATGGTAGATCTGTAGATAAGAGGCGCGGCCACCACCGAGATGTACACGCGGAAGCTGATCGAGGGCGTCACGCCCAACC
>NZ_JAINFC010000119.1 GCF_020740835.1 Streptomyces sp. UNOC14_S4 | reverse complement strand
CCATCGACCGTCACCACACGACGCGCCTGGACATCGCAATAAGACCCCGCCGCCAGCGACGTCTGGAACGTGCGGCTCACCGCGAACCCCTCGTGGTTCACCACCACATAGCCCCGGCTCCCCCGCCCGAAGGCAATCGCCTGGTAACCGTTGTCCCACCAGTCCGAAACCGCCTCGCCCCGCACCGCATTGCGGAACCCCACCATCGCCCGGATCTCCGGCCAGTCGTGCTGGCACTTCCAGCCGTCCTGCCAACAAGCGGCAACCGCACCACCATTCGGCGGCCCCGCGTCACGATCCGTGAACTCATAACCCGAGTGCACGTCGGGCGACCCGTACGGCCACGCGAGCATGAAGACATGCGCGAGTGTGTAGTCCGCGCCGTCCTTGTACGTGAGCGTGTCGCCGTTCCGCTCCGTGTCGTGGTTGTCGACGAAGACGGACGCCGACCCACCCGGCAGATACGCCCAGCCCTCCCCGTAATTGCGCAGATAGGCCAGCCGCTCCCGCTGGAAGACCCGTTTCAGATCCCACGCGTAGCGGAACTCCTGGACGTCCCCGTTGCGTACGTACTCCTCGGGCCGCACCGCCTCGCCCGCGCCGTAGATGGTCTCCTGCTTCCAGTAGACGTCCGGCTTGCTCAGCCTGGACTTCACCGCCGCCAGGTCCTCGGCGGCGACATGCTTCGCCGCGTCGACACGGAAGCCGTCCACGCCCAGCGACAGCAGGTCGTTCAGATATCCCGCGAGCCGGTCACGGACCCGGTCGCTGCCGGTGTCCAGGTCCGCAAGGCCCACGAGTTCGCAGTTCTGCACGTCGGAGCGATCGCCGTAGTCACTCACGGGCTTGCGGCAGGCGTGGAAGTCCCGGTCCTCATAGACGCCCGGGTAGGCGTACTTCGTATACGGCGTGCCGCCCGTCCCGGTGCCGTTCCCGGCGGACATGTGGTTGACGACGGCGTCGACGACGACCTTCACGCCCGCGCGGTGGCAGGCGGTGACCATGTCCGCGAAAGCAGCGCGGTCACCGAGCCGGCCCGCGACGCGGTAGCTGACGGGCTGGTAGGAGGTCCACCACTGCGGGCCCTGGATGTGCTCCTGAGGCGGTGACACCTGGACGAAGCCGTAACCGGCGGGGCCGAGCGCGCGGCCGCACTCCTTCGCGACCGCGTCGTAGCGCCACTCGAAGAGGACGGCGGTGACGTCCTTGCCCCCGGAGCCGGGCGCACTCGCCCGCGCCTCCGCCCGCGCCTGCGGGGTGCCGAGCGCGGCGCACGCCACGAGGGCGACCCCAGCGGCCAGGGTTCTTCGAACGATTCCGGGTATGACGGCACCGGCCATGGGGGGCTCCTGACGGTGGGGGATGTCCTGAAGGTTCTTGCGCAAAACCGTGGCAAGACTGCGGCAATCGGCGGCAATCCGCCGCAAGAAAGCGTCAACGCGCCGCCCACGAGACCGTACGAGCCCGCCCCGCACCGGTCAACCCTTGGGACACAAGCCGGTTACAACCCGGAAATCTTGCCGTTTCCTTCTTGCAAGCCCTTTCGCAAGAGATTGCAGCCTGTTACGTTCCTCCACAGCTCGGGCCGCCCACGACCGGTCGGCCCCCTTGATGAGGGGATCATCCATATGCGAAGAGGCATATCGGTTGTGGCCATCGTCGGCGCACTCGCCCTGACCGCGACCGCGTGCGGCGGCAGCGGCGACAGCGGCAGCGACGGCGGGGACGGCGCCAAGGCGGCGAACGACCCGGGCAGCGTGAGCGGCACCGTCACCTGGTGGGACACCTCGGACGCCACCAACGAGGCCCCGGCCTTCAAGAAGCTGGTGTCGGCCTTCGAGGCCAAGTACCCCAAGATCAAGGTCGATTACGTCAACGTGCCGTTCGACCAGGCGCAGCAGAAGTTCAAGACGGCGGCGGCCACCGGCAAGGGCGCGCCCGACGTGCTGCGCTCGGACGTGGGCTGGACGCCGGGCTTCGCCCAGCTCGGCTATCTCAAGGACCTCACGGGCACGCCCGCGCTCGACAAGCCGGACGACTTCCTCGACGGGCCGCTGAAGAACGCCGCATACCAGGACAAGACGTACGGCGTCCCGCAGGTCACCGACACCCTGGGGCTGCTCTACAACAAGGAGCTGTTCCAGAAGGCGGGCATCGACAAGCCGCCCGCCGACTGGAAGGCCGTCAAGGACGCCGCCCAGAAGATCAAGGAGAAGACGGGCGCCGAGGGCATCGGCCTCAGCCCGGACAGCTACTACTCGCTGCCCTTCCTCTACGGCGAGAACAGCGACATGGTCGACCCGGACAGGAAGCAGATCACCATCGCCGACGCCGCGTCCCTGAAGGGCATCGAGACGGCCGTCGACCTGGTGAAGTCCGGTGCCGCGCCCAAGCCCGCGGGCACGGACGGCTACAACGCGCTGAAGACGGACTTCAAGAACGGCAAGCTCGCGATGCTCATCGACGGGCCGTGGGCGACCAAGGAGATCTTCGGCGGCGACGCCTACAAGTCCCGTGACAACCTGGGCATCGCGCCCGTCCCGGCCGGTTCCACCGGCACGGCGGGGGCCCCGGTCGGCGGCCACAACCTCGTCGTCTACGCGGGCTCGAAGAACTTCGACGCCTCGTACCTCTTCACCCGGTTCATGACCGAGGCCGCGCAGCAGGAGGCCGTCTCGAAGGAGATCGGCGTGCTGCCGACCCGCAAGTCGGCGTACACGAACGACGTGCTGGCCGACCCGGTGCGCAAGTCGTTCCACGACGCGCTGGGCAAGGCGCACCCGCGGCCGCGGATCCCGCAGGGCGGCGACCTCTTCACGGACTGGCTCCAGCACTACACCAAGATCCTCACGCTGAAGGAGCAGCCGCGGGAGGGCCTGGACGCCACGGCGAAGGCCTGGCAGTCCGCGCTGCTCAAGGACTACGGGATCGCGAAGTAGGGCCACGGCGATGACAGCGCTCGTCACCCGGGCCAGACGCTCCTTCGAGACCCACTGGTACGCCTGGGCCATGGTCCTGCCGGTGGTCGTGGTCCTGGCCGTGCTCGTCGGCTATCCGCTGGGGAAGGGCATCTACCTGTCCTTCACCGACGCCAACGAGGCCAACGTCGGCCGCACCATCGGGGTCAACCACATCCCCGCGACGTACAAGGCCGTGGGCCTGGACAACTACTGGAAGGTGCTGTCCGGCCAGGAGGGGCACTTCTACTCCCGGCTGGGCTGGACGGTGGTGTGGACGGCGTCCTGCGTCGTCCTGCACTACGCGATCGGGCTCGGTCTTGCGCTGCTGCTGAACCGGCCGATGCGGTTCCGGGCGCTGTACCGGGTGCTGCTGATCCTGCCGTGGGCGGTGCCCGCGTTCGTCGCCACGTTCTCCTGGCGGCTGATGTTCAACGAGAAGTACGGGGTGCTGAACGCTTTCCTGGAGAAGCTCGGCGTCGGCGCCGTGGACTGGCTCGGGGACAGCACCCTGCAGAAGATGGCGGCGGTCGCGGTCAACGTATGGCTGGGCGTGCCGTTCATGATGGTGGCGATCCTCGGCGGGCTCCAGGCGATACCCAGGGAGTTGCACGAGGCGGCGGAGATGGACGGCGCCTCGCCGTGGCAGCGGTTCCGGCACGTGACGCTGCCGGGGCTGCGGCCGGTGAGCGGGACGGTGATCCTGCTGGGCGTCATCTGGACGTTCAACATGTTCCAGGTGATCTACCTGCTGATCGGGCAGGGCGCGAGCTCCGACAGCGAGATCCTCGTGACGTACGCCTACCGGCTGGCGTTCCAGGGCGTGCGCGACTACGCGGGCTCGGCCACGTACGGCATCCTCATCCTCTCGCTGCTGCTGGTCTTCGCCGTCTTCTACCGCAGGATGCTCTCCCGACAGGAGGAGACCACGCGATGAGCTCCACCACCCCACGAGCCCGCGGCGAGCGCTCGCGCGGCGCCTCCGCGGCGCTGCACACGGCACTGGTCCTGGCGAGCCTGGTGGCCGTCTTCCCCGTGCTGTTCGTCGTGTTCGTGTCGCTGCGCGGGCGGGACGGCTGGCAGGAGCCGACGCGGCTCACCGGCTTCGACGTCTCCAACTACACGCACATACTGGAGCACACCAAGTTCCTCACGTGGTTCGGGAACTCGGTGATCGTGGCGCTGGGGGCCACGCTGCTCGGGGTGTTCACGGCGGCGACGGCGGGCTACGCCGTGTCGCGGATGCGGTTCCCGGGGCACCGGCCGCTGATGTGGACTTTCCTGATCGTGCAAATGTTCCCGATGGCGGTGCTGATCGTGCCGCTGTACAACATTCTGGGTGAGCTCGAACTCCTGGACTCCTACACGGGTCTGATCGTGACCTACTGCTCGGTCTCCGTGCCGTTCTGCGCCTGGATGCTCAAGGGGTACTTCGACACCATTCCCGCCGAGATCGACGAGGCGGGCCGGGTGGACGGGCTGAGCCCGTTCGGCACCTTCTGGCGGCTGGTGCTGCCGCTGGCCCGGCCCGGTCTGGCCGTCACCGCCTTCTACTCCTTCATCACCGCCTGGGGCGAGGTCGCCTTCGCCACCCAGTTCATGAGCAGCGAGGAGCACTACACCCTCGCGGTCGGGCTCCAGACCTTCGTCGGCCAGCAGAAGGCCGAGTGGGGGCTGATGACGGCCGCGGCGGTGCTCATCACCATCCCGGCGGCCGCCGTCTTCTTCCTGGCCCAGCGGCACCTGGTCGCCGGGCTGACCGCCGGCGGCACCAAGGGCTGAGCCCGGCCCGCGGGGCGTCACCGGACGCGCGGGGCGCGCGTTGTCACGTGCGCACCGCCTTTCGCACCGCCCCCGCCCCTTCCGTTTCCGTTCCGTTCCATTCCGTCCGACCGCACCTCTCGTCCGCACCCTTCGACACCTAGGGAAGTACATGACCCAGGACCTCGCGCCCTCCGTCCGCCCGGCCGCCGCTCCATCCGCCCCGGCGGACGGCTGGTGGCGCAGCGCCGTCATCTACCAGGTGTACGTGCGTTCGTTCGCCGACAGCGACGGCGACGGCATCGGCGATCTGCGCGGGATCCGGCAGCGGCTGCCGTATCTGGCGGAGCTGGGGGTGGACGCGGTGTGGCTGACGCCGTTCTACGCCTCGCCGCAGGCGGACGGCGGCTACGACGTGGCGGACTACCGCGCCGTGGACCCGCTGTTCGGCGAGCTGTCGGACGCGGACGACCTGGTACGGGAGGCGCACCGGCTGGGGCTGCGAGTCATCGTGGACATCGTGCCCAACCACACGTCCGAACGGCACGCGTGGTTCCGGGAAGCGCTCGCGGACCGCCCGGGGGGGACGGCCCGCGAGCGCTACCACTTCCGTCCGGGCCGGGGCACCGGCGGCGAACTCCCGCCGAACGACTGGGAGTCCGTCTTCGGCGGCCCGGCCTGGACGCGGACGACGGGTCCCGGCGGGGAGCCCGGCGAGTGGTACCTGCACCTCTTCGCGCCGGAGCAGCCGGACCTGAACTGGGAGAACCCGGAGGTCCGCCAGGAGTTCGAGTCGGTGCTGCGGTTCTGGCTCGACCTGGGCGTGGACGGCTTCCGTATCGACGTGGCGCACGGCATGGTCAAGGCGCCGGGGCTGCCGGACATCGGCCGCAAGGAGCAGGCGAAGCTGATCGGCGCGCAGGTGCTGCCGTTCTTCGACCAGGACGGGGTGCACGAGATCCACCGCGGGTGGCGGGCGCTGCTGGACTCCTACGAGGGCGAGCGGATCGGCGTCGCGGAGGCCTGGGCGCCGACCTCGGAGCGGCTGGCGCTGTACGTACGGCCGGACGAGCTGCACCAGGCGTTCAACTTCCAGTTCCTGACCTGCGACTGGGACGCGCCGTCGATGCGGAAGGTGATCGACGAGTCACTGGCGGCCACGCTGTCGGTGGGGGCGCCGACCACGTGGGTGCTGTCCAACCACGACGTGGTGCGGCACACCACCCGCTACGGCGGCGGCGAGCCGGGCCTGCGGCGGGCGCGGGCGGCGGCCCTGCTGATGCTGGCGCTGCCCGGCTCGGCCTACGTCTACCAGGGCGAGGAGCTGGGGCTGCCCGAGGTGGTGGATCTGCCGGACGAGGTGCGGCAGGACCCGGCCTTCTTCCGGGGGGACGGGCAGGACGGCACCCGGGACGGCTGCCGGGTGCCGATCCCGTGGTCGGGCGAGTCGGCCCCGTACGGCTTCGGGCCGGGCGGCAGCTGGCTGCCGCAGCCCGAGCAGTGGCGCGAGCTGTCGGTGGCGGCGCAGTCGGGGGACCCGCGCTCCACGCTGGAGCTCTACCGCTCGGCGCTGACGCTCCGCCGCGAGCTCGCCGGGCTCGGTGACGGGGAGATGCGCTGGCTGGACGCGCCGGAGGGGGTGCTGGCGCTGTCCCGGCCGGGCTTCGTGTGCACGCTCAACACGCTCGGCCACGAGGTGGAGCTGCCGGTTCCGGGGCGTCCGGTGCTGGCGACGGCGGCCCTGGAGTTCGCGGGTGCCGCGGTGCGTCTGCCTTCGGATTCCTGTGTCTGGTGGGCAGTCTGACATGCGACCGGTAAGGTCGCATCCTGTGACCGCAAGGCTGGCCGACATCGCAGCCCAGGCGGGTGTCAGCGAAGCAACCGTCAGCCGCGTCCTCAACGGGAAGCCGGGGGTCGCCGCCTCCACCCGCCAGTCCGTGCTGGCCGCGCTCGACGTGCTGGGCTACGAGCGGCCCGTGCGGCTGCGGCAGCGCAGCGCCGGGCTGGTCGGGCTGATCACCCCGGAGCTGGACAATCCCATCTTCCCGGCGTTCGCCCAGGTGATAGGGCAGGCGCTGACCCGGCAGGGCTATACGCCGGTGCTGGCCACCCAGACCCCGGGCGGCTCGACCGAGGACGAGCTGACGGAGATGCTGGTGGACCGGGGGGTCGCCGGGATCATCTTCGTCTCCGGGCTGCACGCGGACACCTCCGCGGACATGCAGCGCTACGAGCGGCTGCGGGCCCAGGGCGTGCCGTTCGTGCTCATCAACGGCTTCTCGGACAAGGTGCGGGCCCCTTTCGTCTCCCCCGACGACCGGGCGGCCGTGCACCTGGCCGTCACGCACCTGGCCGCGCTGGGGCACCGCCGCATCGGGCTCGCGCTGGGGCCCGAGCGGTACGTGCCGGTGCAGCGGAAGATCGAGGGCTTCCTGGCGGCCATGCGCGAGCGCCTGGGGCTGGACGGGGCCGGGGCGCGGGAGCTGGTGCAGCACTCGCTGTTCAGCCTGGAGGGCGGCCAGGCGGCCGCCGCCGCGCTGCTGGAGAGGGGCTGCACGGCCGTCGTGTGCGCGAGCGACATGATGGCCCTGGGGGCCGTGCGGGCGGCCCGCCAGCGCGGCCTGGAGGTCCCGCGGGACGTCTCGGTGGTCGGCTTCGACGACTCGCCGCTCATCGCCTTCACGGACCCGCCGCTGACCACGATCCGGCAGCCGGTGCAGGCCATGGGGCAGGCGGCCGTGGGGGCCCTGCTGGAGGAGGTCGGCGGCACCCCGGCCCCGCACAGCGAGTTCGTCTTCCTGCCCGAGCTGGTGGTCCGGGGGTCGACGGCCGCGTGCCCGGCCGAGGCGCCGGGCACGGACCGTGGCGGCGCGGCCACCCTCACCGGGGCCGTCCCCGGCCAGGGCCGCACAGATGCGCGTACGGGCGCTCGTACGGTGGGGGCGAACGGGGCGGAAAGCGGCGAAGACCAGACTTGGGGATGATCTGCCCCAGGCGGCTTTCTGGCAGACTGGTTCGCTATGGGTGAAGCGACAGCAGGCTCACTGGAAGGCCGCACGGCCGCCCCGCCACCCACCGAGGAGCGAGCGGACCGGCCGTCGGCGGAACGGGACTTCCTGCGGCAGTTGCGCTCGCCGCGCCGGCCACGCCTGTGGTTCGAAGTACTGCTGATCGCGGTGAGCTACTGGACGTACTCCCTCGTGCGCAACGCGGTCCCGGAACAGCGGGACCAGGCCCTGCGCAACGCCGACTGGATATGGCGCGCCGAGAACTCCCTGCACATCGCCGTCGAACGCACGGTCAACCACGCGGTCGACTCGGTCACCTGGCTGATCGTGGGGATGAACTACTACTACGCCACCCTGCACTTCGTCCTCACGATCGGGGTGCTGGTGTGGCTCTACCACTGGCACCCCGGCCGCTACGCCGCGGCCCGGCTGGCCCTGTTCGCCACCACCGCCGTCGCGTTGGCGGGCTATTACCTCTACCCGCTGGCCCCGCCGCGGCTGATGGACGGCGTGGACTTCGTCGACACGGTCGTGGTGCACCACACCTGGGGCTCGATGGCCTCGGGGAACCTGGCCGACGTGTCCAACCAGTACGCGGCGATGCCGTCGATGCACATCGGGTGGTCGGCCTGGTGCGGCGTCACCATCGCGGCGCTGGCCCGCCCGGTGTGGGTGAGGGTGCTGGGCGCCCTCTACCCGGTGGCCACCCTGGTGGTGATCGTGGCGACCGCCAACCACTTCCTGCTGGACGCGGTGGGCGGACTGCTCTGCCTGGGCTTCGGGTTCGCCGTGGCGTACGGCTGGTACCGCTCCTCGCCGTACGCCCTGCCCCGCCATGTGGCGGGACTCCGGGCCCCGTAGAAATTCAGTAGGACTTCAGGCGCCGTAGAACAGGTCGTCCACCACGGCCCGCGCGCGGCGGGTGGTGCGGCGGTAGTCGTCGAGCATGTCGCCCACGTGACCGGGCTCGTAGCCGAGGTAACGGCCGACGGCGGCCAGCTCGCGGCTGTGGGAGGGGAAGGTGTCCCCGGCCCGCCCGCGCACGAGCATGACGGCGTTGCGGACGCTCGTGGCGAGCACCCACGCGTCGTCCAGTATGGCCGCCTCCTCCGTGGTCAGCAGCTCGGCGGCACGGGCCGCGTGCAGGGCCTCGCGGGTGCGCGTGGTGCGCAGCCCCGGCTCCGCCCAGCCGTGCCGCATCTGGAGCAGCTGGACGGTCCACTCGACGTCGGACAGACCGCCGCGCCCGAGCTTGGTGTGGGTCGTCGGGTCGGCGCCGCGCGGCATCCGCTCGGACTCCATCCGGGCCTTGAGCCGTCTGATCTCGCGGACCGCGTCCTCGCCGAGACCCTCCATGGGGTAGCGCAGCGGGTCGATCAGCTCGACGAAGCGCGCGCCGAGGTCGGCGTCGCCCGCGACGGGCCGGGCGCGCAGCAGGGCCTGGCTCTCCCACACCAGCGACCAGCGCCGGTAGTAGGCGGCGTAGGAGGCGAGGCTGCGCACGATGGGCCCGGACTTGCCCTCGGGCCGCAGGTCGGCGTCGACGAGCAGCGGCGGGTCGGTGGTGGGCAGCTGCAGGAGTCTGCGCATCTCGGTGGCGACGGCGAAGGCGGCCTTGGCGGCCTCCTCGTCACCGACGCCCTCGCGCGGCTCGTGGACGAACAGCACGTCGGCGTCCGAGCCGTAGCCCTGTTCGTGGCCGCCGAAGCGGCCCATGCCGATGACCGCGAACCGGGCGGGCAGGGTGTCGCCCCACTCGGCGCGCACGGCGGCGCGCAGGGCCCCGGCGAGCGCCGCGGCGTTGACGTCGGAGACGGCGGCGCCCACGGCGTCGACGCGCAGGTGCGGGTCCTGGATCTCGGCGGTGCGGCCGGGCACCGCGGTGCCGTTGCCGCGCCCGGCGGGCCCGTAGGCGCCGATGATGTCGGCGGCGGCGGTGCGGAAGAGCTCCCGGCGGCGCACCCCGCGCACGGCCACGATCGCCGCTTCGGCGTCCTCGGCGCGGCCCACGGCGGACAGCGTCTCCTGCTCCAGGGCCTCCCGGCCGCGGGACCGCAGGCCCTCGGGGTCGCCGAGCAGGGCGACCGCCTCGGGGGCGCGCAGCAGCAGGTCGGGGGCGAGGCGCCCGGCGGAGAGCACGCGGGCGAGGTTCTCGGCGGCGGCGCCCTCGTCGCGCAGCAGCCGTAGGTACCACGGCGTGCGGCCGAGCGCGTCGGAGACCTTGTGGAAGTTGAGCAGCCCGGCGTCGGGGTCGGCGGAGTCCGCGAACCAGCCGAGGAGGACGGGCAGCAGGGTGCGCTGGATGGCGGCCTTGCGGCTGACGCCGGAGGCCAGGGCCTCCAGGTGGCGCAGGGCGGCGAGCGGATCGGCGTAGCCGAGGGCCTCCAGGCGGTGGCCGGCCTCCTTGGCGCTGAGCCGGATCTCGCCGGGCTCCAGCTGGGCGACGGCGTCGAGCAGCGGCCGGTAGAACAGCTTCTCGTGCAGGCGCCGCACCTCGCGGGCGTGCTTGCGCCACATCCTGCCCAGCTCGTCGACGGGTTCGGTGCCGGGCGGCCAGTGGAAGGCGCGGGCGAGGGAACGCCCGAGGCGGCGCAGGTCGGCCGGGTCCTCGGGCATGAGGTGGGTGCGGCGCAGCCGGTGGAGCTGGATGTGGTGCTCCAGGGTGCGCAGGAAGCGGTAGGCGGCGTCGAGGGCGGCGGCGTCGGTACGGCCCACGTAGCCGCCCGCGGCGAGGGCGGTCAGCGCGTCGAGGGTGCCGCTGCCGCGGAGGGTGGCGTCGCTGCGGCCGTGCACGAGCTGGAGGAGCTGGACGGCGAACTCGACGTCGCGCAGGCCCCCGGGGCCGAGCTTCAGCTCGCGCTCGGCCTGGCCCGCGGGGATGGAGGCGACGACGCGGCGGCGCATCTGCTGGACGTCGGCGACGAAGTTCTCCCGCTCGGCGGCCTGCCAGACCAGCGGGGAGACGGCGTCGAGGTACTCCTGCCCCAGCACGGCGTCGCCCGCGACCGGCCGGGCCTTGAGCAGGGCCTGGAACTCCCAGGTCTTCGCCCAGCGTTGGTAGTAGGCGAGGTGGCTGGAGAGGGTGCGCACGAGCGGCCCGTTGCGGCCCTCGGGGCGGAGGTTGGCGTCGACGGGCCAGATGGTGCCCTCGGGGGTGACGTCGGAGCAGACGCGCATCATCCGCGCGGCGAGCCGGGCCGCGGCCTGCAGGGCGACGCCCTCGGCCGTGCCGCCGCGGGGTTCCGCCACGAAGACGACGTCCACGTCGGAGACGTAATTGAGCTCGCGGCCACCGCACTTGCCCATGCCGATGACGGCGAGCCGACAGGCCCGGTCGTCCTCGGGCTGCTCCTCGGCGGCGATGGCCAGGGCGACGCGCAGGGTGGCGGTGGCGAGGTCGGCGAGCTCGGCGGCGGTCTGGGCGACGTCGGTGGTGCCGCACACGTCGCGGGCGGCGATGGTCAGCAGACAGCGCCGGTAGGCGGCGCGCAGGGCGTCGGCGGGGGCCAGCCCGGAGACGCGCTCGCCGCGCATCCCCTCGGCGAGGGCCCGCGCGAACTCCGGGGTGCCGGGGTCGAGATCGGCGGGCTCGTAGGCGACGAGGGCGTGCCAGTCGCCGGGGTGCCGGGCGAGGTGGTCGCCGAGGGCGGTGGAGGCGCCGAGCACCCCGAGCAGCCGGTCGCGCAGGGGCTTGGCGGTGACGAGGGTGTCGAGGAGGGTGTGCCGCTCGGCGGTGCCCATGGCCTCCAGAAGCCGTACGAGCCCCTGGAGGGCCAGGTCGGGATCGGCGGTGCCGCCGAGGGCGTCGAGGAGCAGCGGATCGGACCGCACGGAGGCGAGCACGGGCTCGTCGAGCAGCCGCTCGGCCCCCACGGCATCGGTGAACCCGTGCCGCAGCAACCGACTGTAGGAACTACTACGACGCCCGTCCGGCACGGTCATGAATCCCCTCTCTTTGCCAGGTATATCCAGCCCGTCCGGCGTTTGAGGACGCGGCCGCAGGCCGCTCCCGCCGCAGGCGGCGACGGCGGGACAGCCGACAACGGCTACAGAACCGGCAACATCTTCCGCAACTCGAACGCGGTCACCTCGGAACGGTACTCCTCCCACTCCTGCTTCTTGTTCCGCAGGAAGAAGTCGAAGACGTGCTCGCCGAGCGTCTCGGCGACCAGCTCGCTGCGCTCCATCAGCTCGATCGCCTCGCCGAGGTTCTGCGGCAGCGGCTCGATGCCCATGGCGCGGCGCTCGGCGTCCGACAGTGCCCAGACGTCGTCGTCGGCGCCCGCGGGCAGCTCGTAGCCCTCCTCGATGCCCTTGAGGCCCGCGGCCAGCAGCACCGCGTACGTCAGGTACGGGTTCGCGCCGGAGTCGATCGACCGGACCTCGACCCGCGTCGAACCCGTCTTGCCGGGCTTGTACATCGGGACGCGGATGAGCGCGGAGCGATTGTTGTGGCCCCAGCAGATGTACGAGGGGGCCTCGCCGCCGGCGCCCGCGGTGCGCTGGGAGCCGCCCCAGATGCGCTTGTAGGAGTTCACCCACTGGTTGGTGACGGCGGAGGTCTCGGCGGCGTGCCGGAGCAGACCGGCGATGAAGGAGCGGCCGACCTTGGAGAGCTGGTACTCCGCGCCGGACTCGTAGAACGCGTTCCGGTCGCCCTCGAAGAGGGACAGGTGGGTGTGCATGCCGGAGCCGGGGAACTCGGAGAACGGCTTGGGCATGAAGGTGGCCTGGACGCCCTGCTCCAGCGCGACCTGCTTCATCACGAGCCGGAAGGTCATGATGTTGTCGGCCGTGGAGAGCGCGTCGGCGTAGCGCAGGTCGATCTCCTGCTGGCCGGGGGCGCCCTCGTGGTGGCTGAACTCGACCGAGATGCCCATGGACTCCAGCATGGTGATGGCCTGTCGGCGGAAGTCCATGCCCACGTTCTGCGGGGTGTGGTCGAAGTAGCCGGAGTTGTCGGCGGGCACCGGGCGGGTGCCGTCGACGGGCTTGTCCTTGAGCAGGAAGAACTCGATCTCGGGGTGGGTGTAGAAGGTGAAGCCGAGGTCGGAGGTCTTGGCGAGGATGCGCTTGAGGACGTAGCGCGGGTCGGCGTAGGAGGGGGAGCCGTCCGGCATCAGGATGTCGCAGAACATCCGGGCGGTGCCGGGGGCCTCGGCGCGCCAGGGGAGGATCTGGAAAGTGCCCGGGTCCGGCTTGGCGATCATGTCGGACTCGTAGACACGGGCGAAACCCTCGATGGCCGAGCCGTCGAAGCCGATGCCCTCGTCGAAGGCCTGCTCCAGCTCCGCCGGGGCGACGGCCACGGACTTCAGATAGCCCAGCACATCGGTGAACCACAGCCGTACGAACCGGATGTCGCGCTCTTCGAGCGTGCGGAGCACGAACTCCTGCTGCTTATCCATATCCACCTATCCTCGGTCAGGCCACCCCTTCCCCGGCCGCGGGGCACGTCGGGGGCACATGAGCATCCCACCACACGATTTCGCGTGCATTGCGTACGAGTGTTGCGCAGGCATCGGCTCATGCGGGTGTACTGCTCCCTGCCCATTTTGCCTGCCCGGGGGCGCGCGCGTAACGGCCGGGGCGCCGCCCGCTCCCCGGCCGGGTCAGGGGTTACGCCCGGTTCGGGGGCATCGCCAGGACCGCGGACGCGATGGCCTGCGGGCGGTCGTACATCAGCAGGTGCCCCGCGGGGGCGACGGCCTCGAAGCGGCCGTCGAGGCGCTCGGCGAGCGCGCGCTGGCGCTCCAGCCAGCGGCGCTCCACGGCGGAGCCGGTGCCGGGCGAGGCGGCGAGCACCGTCACCGGGACGGGTGGCAGGGGATGGGCCTCGCGCAGCTCGTGCAGCTCGGCGGCCACGTCGCGGTAGCGGGCGTTCTCCATCAGCAGGGCGCGCAGCACCCGGCCGGTGCCGTAGGTGCGGCGGACCAGCTCGGCGGGCACGGGGTCCTGCCGGGTGACGGAGGAGGCCCGCACGGTCAGCCTGCGCAGCGAGGGGCCGAGGGCGCGCGGCAGCCCGGCGGCGGCGAGCACCAGGCCGCGGGCGTGCGCGGCGTTGGTGCGCAGCTCCCGGGCGGGGGCGGGCCGGGGCTCCTCCTCGACGCTGCTGTCGACGAGGACGATCCCGGCCGTGCGCCCGGGGTGGAGCCGGGCGAAGGCCTCGGCGTGGAAGCCGGCGAGGGAGTGCCCGACGACCGTCGCGGGCCCCTCCAGGCCCAGGGCGTCGAGGACGCCCGCTATGCGGTCGGCCTCGCCCGAGGCGGTGGGCGGTTCGAGGGGCGGGGCGCTGAAGCCCAGGCCGGGGCGGTCGAAGCGGACGACCGTGCGGTGGGGGGCGAGCAGCGGCACGACGGGGTCCCAGTCGAACCAGCCCATGCCGAGGCCCACGCTGAGGACGCACACGGGCCCGGCGCCCTCGCGCACCACGTGCAGCGGCACGCCGCCGACCTTCAGCATGTGCCCCGGTGGGCGTCCCATACCGTCCACACTGTCCCCCTCGTCGCCGTCCGTCCACCACCGCGCCCCATCGGGAGACACCCGCAGGCCGGGGCGGGGGCCACCGGCCGGGGCGCGACGAGACGACCGTACCGGCGCGCGGCGGGTGTCCGCGCCACGCCTCCTCTGCCGGACGGCCGGAAGGCGGGTGCGGTCAGTCCCCGGCGGCGTCCCCGGCGGCGTCGTCGCCGTGCCCGCCGTGCCCGGGTGCGGCCCAGTGGGGCTTGCGGAAGGCGAGGAAGGCGAGCGGGATGAGGAAGCCGATGACGAGCAGCCCGCCGCCCACGGTGAGCAGGTAGCGCCACAGCGGTCCGCCGCCGAACTGCTCCGGCGGGACGAAGCCGATGCACATGGCCGCGAGCGAGGCCGCGAAGCCGACACCCGCGACGAGCCGCACGGCCGGGACGCGGAAGCCGCGCGGGCGGTCCGGCTGGGTGCGCCGCAGCTTCACGACGGCGGCGAACATCAGCAGGTAGACGACCAGGTAGATCTGGGTGGTGATGACCGAGAAGATCCAGTAGGCGCTGGAGACGTCGGGCAGGAAGGCGTAGAGCAGGGCGATCAGCGTGGTGAGCGCGCCCTGGGCGAGAAGGATGTTCCGCGGCACGCCGTTCTTGTTGAGCCGCTGGAGCACGGGCGGCAGGTAGCCCTCCTGCCGGGCGACCATCAGCAGCCCCTTCGAGGGACCGGCCAGCCAGGCGAGCATGCCGCCGAGCGCGGCCACGACCAGCATCAGGCCGACGACCTTGGTCAGCCAGCCGACGTGGAAGTGGTCGAAGAAGCCCTGGAAAGCCTGCATCACGCCCGCGGTCAGGCTGAGGTCCTCGCCGGGCATGACCCAGCTGATGGCGAGCGCCGGGAGGATGAAGATCAGCAGGACGAGACCGGTGGCGGCGAAGACCGAACGGGGGAACTGCTTGCCGGGCTCGCGCAGCGAGGCCACGTGCACGCCGTTCATCTCCATGCCCGCGTAGGACAGGAAGTTGTTGACGATGAGGACGAGGCTGGCGAGCCCCGTCCACGGCGGCAGCAGGTGGCCGCTGTCCATCGGGGCGGCGGAGGCGTTGCCCTGGCCGAGGAAGACGAGCCCCAGCACGACGAGGACGACACCGGGGATCAGGGTGCCGATGACGAGACCCGCGCCGGCCAGCCCGGCGACGGCCTTCGTGCCGCGCGTGGAGATCAGCACGCCGGACCAGTACACGACGACGATGACGATCGCGATGTAGAGGCCGTTGTCGGCGAGCCGGGGGTCGACGACGTACGCGAAGGTGCTCGCCACATAGGCGAGCAGGCTCGGGTAGTAGGCGATGGTCATCGCGAACTGGCACCACACGGCCAGGAAGCCGAGCGGCTTGGAGAGCGCCTCGCTCACCCACCGGTAGACACCGCCGGTCCAGCCGGAGGCGAGCTCGGCGGAGACGAGGGCGGTCGGCAGCAGGAAGACCACGGCGGGGACGAGGTAGAGGAACACGGCGGCGAGGCCGTAGAGCGCCATCGACGGCGAGGGCCGCAGGTTGGCGACGGACGCCGTGGTCATCATCGCGAGGGCGACCCAGGAGATGTACTGCGTCCGGTCCGGCCCCGGCGTGGGGGCACCCGTGGCGAGGGGACGGCTGTCCCTCACCTGTTCCGTGGTGGTCATGATGAGGTGGAGCGTCCTTCGCGGGGTGTGTCAATCGTTTTCGCCTCATCATCCCATTCGGTCACGCCTTCGACTCCTATACCCCAAGGGGGTAGGGTGCGGCGGGAGTGCTTTCCGGGTCCCTCGGGAGAAACGATGAACGGGCAGCGAAGGGCCACCGCGTGGTGCGGCCGCCTGCTGCTCTTCTCCGCCCTGCTGCTGGGCATCGTCACGATGCACACGCTGGGGCACCCGACGGGGGTGGGGCACGAACCGTGCCCCGTAAGGGGCGCGGGGAACTGCGCGACCAGCCACGACGCACCGGCAGCCGCCGAACAGCATGCGCAGGCAGACGAGTGGGCGCACAGCACCACCCACAGCAGCCCACACGGCCAAAACACCGGCATGGACCCCATGTCCGTCTGCCTGGCCGTACTAGGCGCGGGCCTGCTGACGATCGTCCTGCTCCTGGTCACCGCCGCGCTGCACCGCCCCGGCATCGCCCTGGGCACGCTCCGGGCGCGGCTGTTGCGCGCCCTCCGGCCCATCCCTCCCCCACCACGCCACAAAGCCCTCGCCCAGTTGTCGGTCCTGCGGGTGTAGCCGCACGTACCGCCCCGCGCGGTACACGCACGCGCTCACCACGGAACCGACAACACCACGAGGTGCTTTCCTCCATGCGTCACACCACCCGCCGCGCCGTGCTCGGCGCGGGCATAGCCGTCGCCGGAACCGGACTGCTCGCCGCCTGCGGCGGCGGATCGAGCGGCTCCGGCGGCGAGGCCGCCTCCCCGTCACCGTCCGCCGACTACCTCGCCCCGGACGGCAAGGAGGTCGCCGCCGCCGAGGCGAAACGCGGCACCGGGCCCGTACGGAAGGTGGCGCTCACGGCCACCCGCGCGACGCTCGACCTGGGCGGCGGCCTGAAGGTCGACACCTGGGCGTACGGCGACCGGCTGCCCGGCCAGGAGATCCGGGTCACCGCCGGGGACACGCTCGCGCTGACCCTCGCCAACCACCTGCCCGAGGCGACCTCCCTGCACTGGCACGGCCTCGCGCTCCGCAACGACATGGACGGCGTGCCGGGCGTCACCCAGCGGGCGATAAGGGCGGGCGGGTCGTACGACTACCGCTTCACCGTCCCGCGTCCGGGCACGTACTGGGTGCACCCGCACTCGGGCGTCCAGCAGGACCGCGGCCTGTACGCGCCGCTGATCGTGGAGGACCCCAAGGAGCCGCTCTCCTACGACAAGGAGTGGGTCGTCGTCCTCGACGACTGGGTGGACGGCGTGGACGGCAGCACGCCCGAAGGGGTGCTGGCGGAGCTCGCCAAGGGCATGGGCGGCATGAACCACGGGGACATGGGCGGCATGGACCACGGCGGGCACGACATGTCCAAGATGCCCGGCATGGCGATGACGGCGGCCGGGGCAAGCACCCCGAACCCCTCCCCCTCCGGCCCGCCCCGGATGATGA
>NZ_JAINFC010000118.1 GCF_020740835.1 Streptomyces sp. UNOC14_S4 | reverse complement strand
CGCCCGTACCCACTCCCCCGCCGACCACCTCGGCGTCGACGACCTCGGGCAGCGGGATCTGCCGGACGAAGACCTCCTGCCCGCTGTACGTGTCGAAGGCGCGCGTCTCGACGAGCTCGAAGACGTCGGACGGCGGGAGCGGCAGCCGATAGCGGTCGGCGAGCACCCGTCCCGCGTAATCGTCCACGACGCCTCCCCACGCGTGTGATCCGCCCTATCCGGTCCACCCGGTCACTCGGTCACTCGGTCACTCGGTCCACCGGTCGATCCACCACCCCGGTGCGCCGTGCCTGTGGTCGCCCCACCCCGATGGCCGTCCCACTGACCGTCAACACCGGTCATTCCGCTGCCTATTGCGGTTGCGTACCGTCCACGACAACTCACGATACGTGCCGAAGGCGCCCCTTCGGGCGCGTACGGCTCAGTACGTCGCTCCGTCCGTGGCCAGTCCAGTCACATCAGCCAGACGAGTGGGCCGTTCCCTCTGGAGCCACGCCGCGGCGGCCACTCGCAGCGGCCGCGCGCAGCGGCCGCGCGCAGCGGCATTGCGCAGCGACATTGCCCAGCAGCCTCGCACAGCAGTGTCCGATTTCGCGTCAGTCCTCGGGCGTGAAGGTACGGAACGCCGTATCGCGGAGCGACCGGCACTCCGCCCCGTCCCAGGCCGCCTTCTCGCAGGTGATCATGATGGCGTAGCCGTGGTCGTCGTCGACCTTGAAGCCGCGGTTGAGGACCTGGACGCGCTTGCCGTCCTGGTCGCGCTCGAAGGTCCAATCGGCGACGGTCGGGTAGGCGTGCCCCCGCCAGTCGCGGACCTCCTCGACACCGAGGCCCTTGTAGTTCTTCATGCCGCGCTTGGCGCCCGCCTCGGCCTCGCGCCACGCCTTGGCGGCGTCGGCCTTCGGCTCGGGGCCGAAGTCGATCTGGAGGCGGGGGAAGCCACCGGCGGCGCTGTAGACGACACCGGAGTCGTTCCCCGCCGTGCCCGTCCTCTTCCAGCCCTTGGGCATGTCGATCTGGAACTGGTAGGCGTCGTTCTCCACACGCATGTACCCGGCCGCGCGGCTGTCCCCGCCCGGCAGCGCGCCGACGCCGGTCTGCCCGGTGGAGACGGACACGGCGGTGTTCTTGAAGTCCTTGGCGCTCTTGACGCCCTTGCCCTCGTTGCCCTTGTCGCCGCCCAGCGTGAACGCGAGCACCGTCCCGATGACGGCGAGCACCACGACGACCGCCACGATGACCAGGGTGCGGCGCGGTACGACCTCCATGACCGAGGCCTTCTCCCACTGCACCCGCTGGAAGCCGCCGCCCGCGCCGGCCGGGCCACTCCCCGTGCCGGTGTTCGCCGTGCCGCCACCGTTCCCCGTGGCGGCGCCGCCCGCGACGACGGGCCGCGCGCCGGCGGCCGACGACGGCTTGCCGTCCGCTCCCGACACTCCGGCCCGCTTCGCCAAGGGGTCCACCAGAGGCTTCACCGACGGCTTCGACGAAGACGAAGCAGGCGCCCCGGAGGCCCCGGACGCCCGAGACGACCCAGGCGATCCGGACGACGAAGACGGTCCGGACGACAAGGACGACGCAGACGACCCGGACGGCGAGGACGACGAGGACGACGTCCGGGCAGCCTTCGCCCCGCCGCCCTTCCGCTCGGGTCTCGACGCGGCCTTCGGCTCCGGGATGTCCTGGATGGCGATCGCCTGCGTCGTCTCCAGCTCGGCCTCGACGAGCTGCGGGGCCAGCCGCTCGTCCGGAGCGTTGATGGCACCGTTCAGCAGCGCCCGCGCGCCCGCCTCGTCGAGCCGCTTCTCCGGGTCCTTGGCCAGCAGCCCGTACATGACCTCCGCCAGCGGGCCCGCGTTCTTCGGCGGGCCGAGCGGCTCGGTCATCACGGCGGTGAGGGTCGCTATGGCCGACCCCTTGTCGTACGGCGGTGCGCCCTCGACGGCCGCGTACAGCAGACCGCCCAGGGACCACAGGTCCGCGGGCGGGCCGGGCTTCTGGCCGCGGGCGCGCTCAGGGGATATGTACGAGGGCGCGCCGACGAGCATTCCCGTCGAGGTGACCGACGGGTCGCCCTCGACCTGGGCGATGCCGAAGTCGGTGAGGACCACCCGGCCCTCGTCCGCGATGAGCACGTTGGACGGCTTCACGTCGCGGTGCAGGATGCCCTGGCGGTGCGCGGCGCCCAGCACGTCGAGGACGGCCAGGCCGACCTCCGCGGCACGGCGCCAGCGCAGCGGCCCGTCCTCGCGGATGACGTCGGCGAGCGAGCGGCCCTCGATCAGCTCCATGACGATCCACGGCCGGTCGTCCTCGTGCACGACGTCGTAGACGGTGACCGCGCCGGCGCTGCGGATGCGGGCGATGGCCTTCGCCTCGCGCAGCGTGCGCGTGATGAGGCGGCGCTTCTCGTCCTCGTCGATGTTCGCGGGGAACCGCAGTTCCTTGACCGCGACCACGCGGCCGAGCGTCTCGTCGGTCGCGCGCCAGACCGTGCCCATGCCACCGCGCCCCAGGACGTCCCCGAGGCGGTACCGCCCGGCCAGGAGGCGCCCTGCCGTGCCCTGCGTCTGCTCCGCCTCCGACATGCGTCCCCTCTGGCAATCAGCTCTGCGACCAACCCACCCTGGCAGAGCCACCATTGTCTCTCATCCGCGGACCTGTGGAAGGCCAGGGTCCGCAGGCCTTCCGATGATGGCCGCAAGCCGCCGCCCGCTCTTCAGTTAAGGGACCTGGTTTCGGCCGCACCGGTTCCGCCTGCGGCGAGCTGTCACGGGATGCTCACAGCTGGCCTGTTCATGGCATGTATGTACGGTTCGTCAGACGACGCCCCCTCAATTCGCCCCCATTTGACGCGATCCTTACACCCGGCGGCGTACCGTGAATGCAGTCTGTGCACCTTTTGCCCGAGCAGCCCGCCTTACTGCCGTACGCCCCGAATAGGAGCTCCGTACGCCCCAGATGGGCTGGACCACGCCCTAGATGGGCTGGACGTCCGGGGCGCCCAGCCGTGCCGCGTCCGCCGTCTGGTCGTCGGGCTGGAGCTGCGACTCGCGCTCCGCCTCCACCCGCTTCTCGTAGTGCTCGACCTCCTTGCCGACCTGGACGGCGTCCCAGCCCAGCACGGGCGCCATCAGCTCCGCGGCCTCGCGGGCGCAGCGGGTGCCGCGGTCGAAGGTCTCGATCGAGATGCGGGTGCGCCGGGTCAGCACGTCGTCCAGGTGCCGCGCCCCCTCGTGCGAGGCGGCGTAGACGACCTCGGCACGCAGGTAGTCCTCGGCGCCGGTGAGCGGGTCGGCCAGGACCGGGTCCGTGGCGATGAGGTCCAGCACCTCGTCCGCCATCGAGCCGTAGCGGTTGAGCAGGTGCTCGACGCGCGCCACGTGCAGCCCGGCGCGGGCGGCGATGCGGGCCCGGCCGTTCCACAGCGCGTGGTAGCCCTCCGCGCCCACCAGCGGTACGTCCTCGGTGACGCAGTCGGCGACCTTCTGCGACAGGCCGTGCACCGCCTCGTCCACCGCGTCCTTGGCCATCACCCGGTACGTCGTGTACTTGCCGCCCGCCACGACCACCAGGCCCGGCACCGGGTGGGCCACGGTGTGCTCGCGGGAGAGCTTGCTCGTCGCGTCCGACTCCCCCGCCAGCAGCGGGCGCAGCCCGGCGTACACGCCCTGGACGTCGTCCCTGGTCAGCGGCACGGACAGGACCGAGTTCACATGTTCGAGCAGGTAGTCGATGTCGGCGCTCGACGCGGCCGGGTGCGCCTTGTCCAGGTCCCAGTCGGTGTCCGTCGTGCCGATGATCCAGTGCCTGCCCCACGGGATGACGAAGAGCACGCTCTTCTCCGTGCGCAGGATGAGCCCGGTGGTGGAGTGGACGCGGTCCTTCGGCACGACCAGGTGGATGCCCTTGGACGCCCGGACGTGGAACTGGCCCCGCTCGGCGATCAGCTTCTGGGTGTCGTCGGTCCACACCCCGGTGGCGTTGACGATCTGCCGGGCGCGGATCTCGAACTCGCCGCCCTGCTCCACGTCACGCACCCGGGCGCCGACCACCCGCTCGCCCTCCCGCAGGAAGCCCACCACGCGCGCCCGGTTGGCGACGTCCGCGCCGTACGCCGCGGCGGTCCGTACGAGGGTGGTGACGTAGCGCGCGTCATCCATCTGGGCGTCGTAGTACTGCAGGGCCCCGACCAGCGCGTCCTTCCGCAGGCACGGCGCGACCCGCAGGGCCTGCGTACGAGTGAGGTGGCGGTGCACGGGCAGCCCGCGCCCGTGGCCCGACGAGACGGACATGGCGTCGTACAGGGCCACGCCCGACCCGGCGTAGAACCGCTCCCAGCCCCGGTGCTGGAGGGGATAGAGGAACGGCACGGGCTTCACCAGGTGCGGCGCCAGGCGCCCCAGCAGCAGCCCGCGCTCCTTGAGTGCCTCCCGTACGAGCGCGAAGTCGAGCATCTCCAGATAGCGCAGCCCGCCATGGATCAGCTTGCTGGACCGGCTGGAGGTGCCCGCCGCCCAGTCCCGCGCCTCGACGAGCCCCGTCGCGAGCCCGCGGGTGGCCGCGTCGAGCGCGGTGCCCGCGCCGACCACGCCGCCGCCGACCACAAGGATGTCCAGTTCCCGCTCCGCCATCCGGGCGAGCGCCTCGCCGCGCTCGACCGGCCCGAGTGTCGCCGTCCTCACCGCTGCCTCCCGCTGGCTTCCGCCGGCTAGCCGCCGTACGCACCACCCGTGTGGCGCGGGCGCACGCTCCCTTTCGATGCTGCCCCAGATCCGTCGCTTCGGCCGCACGGAGGCGCATCGGATGCACATCGGAGGCACATCGGAGGCGCGCCGGAAGGGCCACCGGGAGACGCGGCCGGAAGACGCCACAACGCACCACGGTGCGGCAATCCCGAATAACAGTCATATATCCGCTTAACCTGATGTACCCCGTCTGCACCCCGTCCAGGGGCCGCCCCAGGTGCGACCCCAGGTGCGGCCCTCCGGGAAGGACCGCCTCGCCATGCCCGCAGATCTCGCCGTCATCGGACTGGGCCATCTGGGCCTCCCGCTCGCCCGCGCCGCCACCGCGGCGGGCATCGCCACCGTCGGCTACGACCCCGACCCGCACACCGTCGCCGAGCTCGCGGCGGGACGGCTGCCCTCGGAGGGCGGCGACGCCTCCCTCACCGCCGCGGACGTCCGCCGGATGCTCGCCGCCGGCTTCCGGCCCACGACCGACGACGCCGAGCTCGGCAGGGTGCGCACCGCCGTGATCTGCGCCCCCACCCGGCCGGGCGAGGACGGCGCGCTGGACATGACCCCCGTCGGCGACGCGGCCCGCACCCTCGCGGCCCGGCTGCGCCCGCACACCACGGTGCTCGTCGAATCCGCCGTCTACCCGGGAACCACCGAGGAATATCTGCGCCCGCTCCTGGAGGCGGGCTCCGGGCTGCGCGCCGGACGCGACTTCCACCTCGCCTACTCCCCCAGCCGGATCGACCCAGGCCACCCCGGCAACCGCAGTCACGGCTACGCCACCATCCCCAAGGTCCTCGGCGGCCTCACCTCCGCCTGCACGGAGGCCGCCGCCGCCTTCTACGGACGGCTCTGCGAGAAGGTCGTCCGCGCCCGGGGGCCGCGCGAGGCCGAGGCGGTACGGGTCCTGGAGGCCAACTACCGGCACGTCAACATCGCACTCGCGAACGAGATGGCCGTCTTCTGCCACGACATCGGCGTCGACATCTGGGACGTCGTGCGCTGCGCGGAGACCAAACCGTTCGGCTTCCAGGCGTTCCGCCCGGGCCCCGGTGTCGGCGGCCACGGCCGGCCCGTCGACCCCAACTACCTGCCCGAGTGCCTCGGCTACCGCGGCCGCAGCCTCGGCTACCCGCTGCGCATGGTCGAACTCGCGCAGGAGGTCAACGGACGGATGCCGCGCTATGTGACCCAGCGCTGCGCCACCCTGCTGAACGAACACGGCAAGTCGGCGCGCGGCGCCCGGGTGCTGCTGCTGGGCGTCACCTACAAGGCGGACACCGGTGACCAGGAGGGCGCGCCCGCCCGCGAGATCGCCTCCCGGCTGATGGAACTGGGCGCGCAGCTCAGCTACCACGACCCGTACGTGCCGCAGTGGCGCGTACTGGAGCGCCCGGTGCCGCGGGCCGACTGCCTCTACGAGGCGGCGGCCGAAGCGGACCTGACGGTGCTGCTCCAGCACCACCGCACGTACGACCTCCAGGGGCTCGCCGTGAAGGCGCAGCTCCTGCTGGACACCCGCGGGGCGACACCGGCGGGCACGGCGCACCGCCTGTGAACAAAGGGGCCCGGGGGCGAGGCGGAGGCCCCCGGGAAACCCCGCCTACAGCCGGCCCGAGCCCAGGAGCCGCCCCGCAGGGGTGTCGAGCAGCGTCTTGAGCGCGGCGAAGTCCTCGACGCACCGCCCCGTGCCCACGGCGACGCAGTCCAGCGGGTCGTCGGCGACGAGGACCGGGATGTCGAGCTCCTTGCTCAGCCGCACGTCCAGGCCGCGCAGCAGCGCGCCGCCGCCCGTGAGGACGACGCCGCGGTCCATGATGTCGCCCGCGAGCTCCGGCGGCGTCTCGTCCAGCGTCTGCCGCACCGCCATGACGATGGCGTCGACGGGCTCGGTGAGCGCGTGCCGGATCTCGTCGGCCGTCAGCTCCAGCGTCTTCGGCAGACCGCTGACCTGGTCGCGACCGCGAATGGTGAAGCGGTCCGGCGGCAGCAGGCCCTGGGTCTCCTCGGGGTCGCCGCCCACGTCCTCCAGGCCGTCGTTCTTCTCGATCTGGCGGGCGAGCGCGGAGAGCCCGGCGGCGTTCCAGGAAGCGGTCGGCGAGGCCGAGCCGATGCTCATCTTGATTTCCTCGGCGGTGCGTTCACCGATCGCGAGGGCGTATGTCTTCTTGACGTACGACGTGATCGCCACGTCCATCGCGTCGCCCGCCGTACGGACGGAGCGCGCGGTGACGATGCCGCCCAGGGAGATCACGGCGACCTCGGTGGTGCCGCCGCCGATGTCGACGACCATGCAGCCGGTGGGCTCGCTGACCGGCAGCCCCGCGCCGATCGCCGCCGCCATCGGCTCCTCCACCAGGTGCACCTGGCGGGCCCCGGCCCGCGACGCGGCCTCGATGACCGCGCGCCGCTCGACACCGGTGATGCCGGACGGGACGCACACCACGACGCGCGGGCGGGTGAACAGGCGGTTGCCCAGCACCTTCTTGATGAAGTGCCGCATCATCCGCTCGGCTATCTCGAAGTCGGCTATGACGCCGTCGCGCAGCGGGCGGACCGCGACGATGTTCGAAGGGGTGCGGCCGATGGTCTCCTTGGCCTCGTGACCGACCGACAGCACGCTGCCGTCCTCGGCGTTGACGGCGACGACTGATGGCTCGTTGAGCACCACTCCCTTCCCCCGCACGTACACCAGCGTGTTCGCCGTGCCGAGGTCGATCCCCATGTCCCTGCCGCTGAACGACTTGCTTTGCGCCATAAGTCGCCAGTATTCCCTATGGCCGAACCTTTATACGGAACTAACGGAGTTGAGGTGGGGACGGAGGCGGCAACGCGACGGGAACGGACAAGGGCCCGGACCGCCGAGCGGTCCGGGCCCTTGTCCTGCGTACGCCAGGGTGATCAGCGCTTGTGGCTCTCCGACGGCGCGACCGTCACCTCGACGCGCTGGAACTCCTTGAGCTCGCTGTAGCCCGTGGTGGCCATCGCGCGGCGCAGGGCGCCGAACATGTTCATCGAGCCGTCCGGGGTGTGCGAGGGACCGGTGAGGATCTCCTCGGTGGTGCCCACGGTGCCCAGGTTCATGCGCTTGCCGCGCGGCACGTCCTCGTGGACGGCCTCCATGCCCCAGTGGAAGCCACGGCCCGGGGCGTCGGTGGCGCGGGCCAGCGGGGAGCCCATCATCACGGCGTCGGCACCGCAGGCGATGGCCTTCGGCAGGTCGCCGGACCAGCCCACGCCGCCGTCGGCGATGACGTGGACGTAGCGGCCGCCGGACTCGTCCATGTAGTCCCGGCGGGCGGCGGCCACGTCGGCGACCGCGGTCGCCATCGGGACCTGGATGCCCAGCACGTTGCGGGTGGTGTGGGCGGCGCCGCCGCCGAAGCCGACGAGGACACCGGCCGCGCCCGTGCGCATCAGGTGGAGGGCGGCGGTGTAGGTGGCGCAGCCACCGACGATCACCGGCACGTCGAGCTCGTAGATGAACTGCTTCAGGTTCAGCGGCTCGGCGGCGCCGGAGACGTGCTCGGCGGAGACGGTCGTACCGCGGATCACGAAGATGTCCACGCCCGCGTCGACGACGGCCTTGGAGAACTGCGCGGTGCGCTGCGGGGAGAGCGCGGCGGCGGTCACGACACCGGAGTCGCGGACCTCCTTGATGCGCTGCCCGATCAGCTCCTCCTTGATCGGAGCGGAGTAGATCTCCTGGAGGCGGCGGGTCGCGGCGGTCTCGTCCAGCTCGGCGATCTCGGCGAGCAGCGGCTCCGGGTCCTCGTAGCGGGTCCACAGGCCCTCGAGGTTGAGCACGCCGAGGCCGCCCAGCTCGCCGATGCGGATGGCGGTCTCGGGGGAGACCACCGAGTCCATGGGGGCGGCCAGGAACGGCAGCTCGAAGCGGTAGGCGTCGATCTGCCAGGCGATCGAGACCTCCTTCGGGTCGCGGGTACGGCGACTCGGGACGACGGCGATGTCGTCGAATGCGTACGCCCGGCGGCCGCGCTTGCCGCGCCCGATCTCGATCTCAGTCACGTTGTGGCCTTTCCTTCTACGTCTGCCGCATCCAGTATCCCCGACGCGACGGAGCCCGCGGCCTGAGCGGCCACGGGCTCTTTGAAACGCGAACTACTACCGACGGGAGTAGTTCGGCGCCTCCACCGTCATCTGACTGCATCTCCCGGGGGCAACCCCCGGACCCCTAGCCGGGCGGCGGGGCTAGCGGCGCGAATAGTTCGGCGCCTCCACCGTCATCTGGATGTCGTGCGGGTGGCTCTCCTTGAGGCCCGCGGACGTGATGCGGACGAAGGTGCCCTTGTCCTTGAGCTCCTGGACGTTCGCCGAGCCGACGTAGCCCATGGAGGCGCGCAGGCCGCCGATGAGCTGGTGGGCGACCGAGGCCAGCGGGCCGCGGTAGGGCACCTGGCCCTCGATGCCCTCGGGGACGAGCTTGTCCTCGGAGAGGACGTTGTCCTGGAAGTAGCGGTCCTTCGAGAACGAGCGGGCCTGGCCGCGCGACTGCATCGCGCCCAGCGAGCCCATGCCGCGGTACGACTTGAACTGCTTGCCGTTGATGAAGACCATCTCGCCCGGCGACTCCTCGCAGCCCGCGAGCAGCGAGCCGAGCATCACCGTGTCCGCGCCCGCGGCGATCGCCTTGGCGATGTCGCCCGAGTACTGCAGACCGCCGTCACCGATCAGCGGCACACCCGCCGCGTGACAGGCCTGCGCGGCCTCGTAGATCGCGGTGACCTGCGGCACGCCGATGCCCGCGACCACGCGGGTGGTGCAGATGGAGCCCGGGCCGACACCGACCTTGACGCCGTCGACGCCCGCGTCGATCAGCGCCCGGGCGCCGTCGCGGGTGGCGACGTTGCCGCCGACGACATCGACGTTGATGTTGGACTTCACCTTGGCGATCATGTCGAGGATGCCGCGGCTGTGGCCGTGGGCGCTGTCCACGACCAGGAAGTCGGCACCGGCCTCGACGAGCGCCTGGGCGCGGTCGTACGCCTCGTCGCCGACGCCCACCGCGGCACCGACGATCAGGCGGCCCTCGGCGTCCTTGGCGGCGTGGGGGTACTGCTCGGCCTTGACGAAGTCCTTGACCGTGATGAGGCCCTTGAGGACACCGGCGTCGTCGACCAGCGGCAGCTTCTCGATCTTGTGGCGGCGGAGCAGCTCCATGGCGTCCTCGCCGGAGATCCCGACCTTGCCCGTGACCAGCGGCATCGGGGTCATGACCTCGCGCACCTGGCGGCTGCGGTCCAGCTCGAAGGCCATGTCGCGGTTGGTGACGATGCCGAGCAGCTTGCCCGCGGCGTCGGTCACCGGCACACCGCTGATGCGGAACTTGGCGCACAGCGCGTCGGCCTCGACGAGCGTGGCGTCCGGGCGGACCGTGATCGGGTCGGTGACCATGCCGGACTCGGAGCGCTTGACGAGGTCGACCTGGTTGGCCTGGTCCTCGATGGAGAGGTTGCGGTGCAGCACGCCCGCACCACCCTGGCGGGCCATGGCGATGGCCATGCGCGCCTCGGTCACCTTGTCCATCGCGGCGGACAGCAGCGGGATGTTCACCCGGACGTTGCGCGAGACACGGGAAGAGGTGTCCACCGCGTTCGGCAGAACCTCCGAAGCGCCCGGCAGCAGCAGGACGTCGTCGTATGTCAGACCGAGCATCGCGAATTTCGCGGGCATTCCGTCGACGTTGTCAGTCATGACACCTTCCCAATGGTCTTGCCTCGGCGGGGACTCCCATGCTAACGGCCGTCACAGGTGTCCCATTCCACGACAGCTGAGTCCCGCATCACTTGGACAATCGCACGAAAGGGGCCCCTCGACCCCCTCTCGGAGATCACCGGAGCCCCCTTCGCCGACCGCACGACCGACCGCACGACGACCGCACGCTCACTGCTCGGCGAGGGCCCTGAGCCGGCTGAGCGCGCGGTGCTGGGCGACCCGCACGGCACCCGGCGACATGCCGAGCATCTGGCCGGTCTCCTCCGCGGTCATGCCGATGGCGACGCGCAGCAGCAGCAGTTCGCGCTGGTTCTCCGGGAGGTTGGCCAGCAGCTTCTTGGCCCACTCCGCGTCGCTGCTGAGCAGCGCCCGTTCCTCGGGCCCCAGGGAGTCGTCGGGCTGTTCGGGCATCTCGTCGGAGGGCACGGCCGTGCTGCCCGGGTGCCGCATGGCGGCCCGCTGGAGATCGGCGACCTTGTGCGCGGCGATGGCCACCACGAACGCCTCGAACGGGCGGCCGGTGTCGCGGTAGCGCGGCAGGGCGCACAGCACCGCGAGGCAGACCTCCTGCGCCAGGTCGTCCACGAAGTGCCGGGCGTCACCCGGCAGCCGCGAGAGCCGGGTGCGGCAGTAGCGCAGCGCGAGCGGGTGCACCAGCGCGAGCAGGTCGTGTGTGGCCCGCCGGTCCCCCTCGACAGCGAGGGCCACGAGTGCGCCGATCTCCCCGGGGGCGGCAGCCGCAGGAGACCCCGTCGTGTCGTCGTCGCGCATCGGTCCATGGTGCCTCGACGCCAAGCGATCCACGGCACCGCCTTCATAGTCGTGCATCGAACCGTTACGCGTAGGTGTCCTCGTACTCACGTCTAGCGTCTCCCCCTTCCGGGTATACCCGCCCCCGCCCGCTCGACTCCACCGATAGCTTGTGCCGGTACCACCGGTCACGGGACGGGGCTCGTCCGTCATGGGGTCATCGCCGGCCGAGCGAGGAGCATCGGCCTCCGGCCGGGGAGGGGTCACACTCCAAGGATGCGGCATCGCTCGGAGTTTCGGCGCTGGGCCGGGGCGCACGGAGGCCACGGCACCTCACCTACCCGGGTGGCGCGCACCGCGACCTCACGGCGCTGCGCGCCACACCCGGCTCAGCGCACCGGGGGCGGGACCCGGCTCAGCGGACCAGGCCCCAGCGGAAGCCGAGCGCCACGGCGTGCGCCCGGTCCGAGGCGCCCAACTTCTTGAACAGCCGCCGCGCGTGGGTCTTCACGGTGTCCTCGGAGAGGAACAGCTCGCGCCCGATCTCCGCGTTGGAACGGCCGTGGCTCATCCCTTCGAGCACCTGGATCTCCCGCGCGGTGAGGGTGGGCGCCGCACCCATCTCCGCCGAGCGCAGCCGCCGGGGGGCGAGCCGCCAGGTCGGGTCGGCGAGCGCCTGCGTCACGGTGGCCCGCAGCTCGGCGCGCGAGGCGTCCTTGTGCAGGTATCCGCGCGCCCCGGCGGCGACCGCGAGCGCGACGCCGTCGAGGTCCTCGGCGACCGTGAGCATGATGATGCGTGCTCCGGGGTCCGCGGAGAGCAGCCGCCGGACCGTCTCGACGCCGCCGAGTCCGGGCATGCGTACGTCCATCAGAATGAGGTCCGAACGATCGGCGCCCCAGCGGCGGAGGACTTCCTCGCCGTTGGCCGCCGTCGTCACACGCTCGACGCCGGGCACGGTCGCCACCGCACGGCGGAGCGCCTCTCGGGCAAGCGGGGAATCGTCGCAGACGAGGACGGATGTCATGGCCGTCCTCCGCAGCTGATGCGCGTCACCTTGAGCCTCCAGGCTGGTACTGATCGTCACCTGTGCGATCGACGCTCTACGGCAGGTCCGGACATCCGCCCGACTGCTTCATCCGTCAACCGCCTCCGCCCTCTCAACGACGGTCACCCGAAAGAGTTACGGGCTCGGTCGGCCACGTTCGGCACTCTACGTGAGGGCGCGGACACGGAGCAGGGCGCATTGGGGGCGCCCTTCACGGCGCACCGACTATGCCCCATTTGCCCACGCGGAGCAGTCTTTCTTCCCATTTGCCGTCGTCTATGACTAGATTCGCAATCAGTCATATTTACATCTGCTTCCATCGGCGGATCGCTCCGAGGAGACAGCAATGGCAGACTTCTCCCGCCTTCCGGGCCCCAACGCGGACCTGTGGGACTGGCAGCTCCTGGCGGCCTGCCGCGGGGTCGACAGCTCCCTGTTCTTCCACCCCGAGGGCGAGCGCGGTGCGGCGCGCAGCGCGCGCGAGACCTCGGCGAAGGAAGTGTGCATGCGGTGCCCCGTGCGGGCGGAGTGCGCGGCGCACGCGCTGGCCGTGCGTGAGCCCTACGGGGTGTGGGGCGGCCTCACGGAAGACGAACGCGAGGAACTCATGGGCCGTGCCCGCCACCGCACGATCACCCCGACGGTGGCCTAGCCGCGCCCCGTAAGGGGCGCGGGGAACTGCGCGACAAGCCCCCACCGCACCCGCAGTCGCGCACCGAGCGCAAGAGGCAGCCCAGTAGGCGCGGGGTCCGGGGCGCAGCCCCGGCGCAGGGACCTACGCCGCCGGGCGAGCCGTCGCGGTCGCCAGCTCGGAGAGCATCGCGGCAACCGCCGGCACCCGCGCGAGATCCGGCAACGTCAGCGCCACGATCTCCCGCTGCACCACCGGCTCCACCGGCACGATCACCGACCCCTTGGGCCGTACCGTCTCCAGGGCCAGCTCCGGCATCACGGCCACGCCGAGGCCCGCCCCGACCAGGCCGAACACCGCGGGGTAGTCGTCCGTCGCGAAGTCGATCCGCGGGGTGAAGCCCGCGCTCTCGCACACCTCGACCAGGTGCCTGCGGCAGCGTGGACAGCCCGCGATCCACGGTTCCCCGGCCAGTTCCGCGACGCCGATGCGCTCGGCCCCGGCCAGCCGGTGCCCCTCGGGGAGCACGCCGATGAGCCGGTCGGTGAGCAGCGGGCGTACGACCAGGTCGTCCCACTCCGCGGCGGCCGCCGGGTCCGAGCCCCGCACCTCGGGGTAGCGGAAGGCGAGCGCGATCTCGCAGTCGCCGTCGCGCAGCAGCTCCACCGAGCGCGGCGGCTCCGCCTCGACGAGGGAGATCTGGGTACCGGGGTGGGCCGCCCGCATGCGCGCCAGCGCGCCGGGCACCAGCGTGGAACTGCCGCTGGGGAAGGACACCATCCGTACGCGCCCCGCCCGCAGCCCGGCGATCGCCGCGATCTCCTCCTCGGCCGCGGTCAGCCCGGCCAGGATGCCGGAGGCGTGCCGGACCAGGGCCTCACCCGCCTGGGTGAGACGCATCTCGCGCCCGGTACGGATCAGCAGCGGGGTGCCCGTGGACTGCTCCAGGGCCTTCATCTGCTGACTGACGGCGGGCTGGGTGCACCCCAGCTCGCGCGCCGCCGCCGAGAACGAACCGGTGGTGGCGACCGCGCGCAGCACCCTCAGATGACGAGCCTCGATCATCCTTCGAGCATAAGCCCACCTTGGGGGTTGTCCAGCCTTCACCTTCACTGCTTTGGGTGAGGCTGTGACGAGGTCGCCTACCTTCGAGTGATCCTGCCCGCGCGGAACGCCACCGGGCTCTACCGTGCCGGTATGACGACTGTATTGATCACAGGAGCGACGGCCGGGATCGGCGCGGCGTTCGCCCGCAGGCTCGCGGCCGACGGCCACGACCTGGTCCTCGTCGCCCGGGACGAGGAACGCCTCTCCGCGCAGGCGACCGACCTCCACGACCGGCACAACGTGGAGGTCGAGGTGCTCCGCGCGGACCTGGCCGAGGACAAGGGCATCGAGGCCGTCGAGGCCCGGCTGCGCGACGCGGAACGCCCGGTGCATCTGCTGGTCAACAACGCGGGCTTCGGCAACAAGGGCGCGTACCTGGAAGTCCCGATGGCCGACGAACTGCGGATGCTCAAGGTGCACTGCGAGGCGGTGCTGCGGCTGACCTCGGCGGCGGCGGAGGGGATGCGGGAGCGCCGCCGGGGCGCGGTCGTCAACGTCGCGTCGGTGGCCGCGTTCACCCCGCGCGGCACGTACGGGGCGAGCAAGTCGTGGGTCGTGCAGTTCACCCAGGGCGTCGCGCGGGACCTGGCCGGTTCGGGCGTGCGGCTGATGGCCCTGTGCCCCGGCTTCGTCCGTACGGAGTTCCACCAGCGCGCGGGCATGGGCACGGACAACGTCCCCGCCTGGCTCTGGCTGGACGCGGACAAGGTGGTCGCGGCGGCGCTGCGCGACCTGGCGCACGGCAAGACGCTCTCCGTGCCGGACCCCCGCTACAAGGCGCTCACGGGACTCATGCGGATCGCCCCGCGCCGCGCGGTGAGCCGGGCCTCGTCCACGACGGGCCGCAAGTACGGACCGAAGTAGCCGCATACAGAAACGGCGTACAGAAAAGGCGAAGGCCCGGCGCCCCCGAAGGGGTGCCGGGCCTTCCGCTCACTCGGCGATCAGCTCGCCGGAGAAGCCTCGGTGAATCTCAGTGGCCTCAGTGGGCGTGGCCGTGGCCGTGACCGGCCTCGGCGGGCTCCTCTTCCTTCTTCTCGACGACCAGGGTCTCGGTCGTGAGCAGCAGGGAGGCGATGGAGGCGGCGTTCTCCAGGGCGGAGCGGGTGACCTTGACCGGGTCGATGACGCCGGCCTTCACCAGGTCGCCGTACTCGCCGGTGGCGGCGTTGAAGCCCTGGCCCTTGTCGAGCTCGGCCACCTTGGAGGTGATGACGTAGCCCTCGAGGCCGGCGTTCTCGGCGATCCAGCGCAGCGGCTCGACGACGGCGCGGCGGACGACGGCGACACCGGTGGCCTCGTCGCCCTCCTTGCCCAGGCCGCCCTCCAGCACCTTGGCGGCGTGGACGAGAGCGGAGCCACCACCGGAGACGATGCCCTCCTCGACCGCGGCGCGGGTCGCGGAGATGGCGTCCTCCAGACGGTGCTTCTTCTCCTTGAGCTCGACCTCGGTGGCCGCACCCACGCGGATGACGCAGACGCCACCGGCGAGCTTGGCGAGGCGCTCCTGGAGCTTCTCGCGGTCCCAGTCGGAGTCCGTGGACTCGATCTCGGCCTTGATCTGGGCGACGCGGCCCTCGACGTCGGCGTGGTTGCCGCCGCCGTCGACGATGGTGGTGTCGTCCTTGGTGATCGTCACGCGGCGGGCGGTGCCCAGCACGTCCAGACCGGCCTGGTCGAGCTTGAGGCCGACCTCCTCGGCGATGACGGTGGCACCGGTGAGGGTGGCCATGTCGCCGAGCATCGCCTTGCGGCGGTCACCGAAGCCGGGCGCCTTGACGGCGACGGCGTTGAAGGTGCCACGGATCTTGTTGACGACCAGGGTCGACAGGGCCTCGCCCTCGACGTCCTCGGCGATGATCAGCAGCGGCTTGGAGCCACCGGCCTGGATGACCTTCTCCAGCAGCGGCAGCAGGTCCTGGATCGAGGAGATCTTGCCCTGGTGGATCAGGATGTACGGGTCGTCGAGGACGGCCTCCATACGCTCCTGGTCGGTGACCATGTAGGGCGACAGGTAACCCTTGTCGAAGGCCATGCCCTCGGTGAAGTCCAGCTCCAGGCCGAAGGTGTTGGACTCCTCGACGGTGATGACACCGTCCTTGCCGACCTTGTCCATCGCCTCGGCGATGAGCTCGCCGACCTGCTGGTCCTGGGCGGACAGCGCGGCCACGGCGGCGATGTCCTTCTTGTCCTCGATCGGACGGGCGGTGGCGAGAAGGTCCTCGGAGACGGCCTTGACGGCGGCGTCGATGCCCTTCTTCAGGGAGGCCGGGGAGGCACCGGCGGCGACGTTGCGCAGACCCTCGCGGACCAGCGCCTGCGCCAGCACGGTGGCGGTGGTGGTGCCGTCACCCGCGATGTCGTTGGTCTTGGTCGCCACCTCCTTGACGAGCTGGGCGCCCAGGTTCTCGTACGGGTCCTCGAGCTCGACCTCGCGGGCGATGGTGACGCCGTCGTTGGTGATGGTCGGGGCACCGAACTTCTTGTCGATGACGACGTTGCGGCCCTTGGGGCCGATCGTCACCTTCACCGTGTCGGCCAGCTTGTTGACGCCGCGCTCGAGGGCGCGACGGGCGTCCTCGTCGAACTTCAGGATCTTCGCCATGGTTGCTTCAAGTCCTCTCGTTGCGATCCCCGGCCACGCAGCGGTGGCCGCCGTCGCTCAAAACGAACTGCGCCCCGGGCGCCCGGCAGATGGACGGGTACCAGGGGCGCAGATCAAAAACTGGGGTGAATTACTTCTCGATGATCGCGAGCACGTCGCGAGCCGAGAGGACGAGGTACTCGTCGCCGTTGTACTTCACCTCGGTGCCGCCGTACTTGCTGTAGAGCACGACGTCACCGACCTTGACGTCGAGCGGCAGGCGCTCGCCGTTCTCGAAGCGGCCCGGGCCCACGGCCAGGACAGCGCCCTCCTGGGGCTTCTCCTTGGCGGTGTCCGGGATGACCAGGCCGGAGGCCGTGGTCTGCTCGGCGTCGAGCGGCTGGACCACGATGCGGTCCTCAAGCGGCTTGATGGCAACCTTGGAGCTGGCGGTCGTCACGATCCGACCTCCCCCTTCGGAGATCTCACGGGGTTAACTGTCTCAGGTGGCGACCAGATAGATCCGTCGTCGCGGGTGCCGGATCTGCCCGTCGCTGTGTTTGGCACTCCCAGGTAGAGAGTGCCAACGGAGCCGAGACTATGACGCGGTTAGCACTCGGTCAAGCGGAGTGCCAATTCGCCTTGCGGCGAGCCTTTGGCTACCCCACGTCGGGGCGCCGTACTCCTGCCCCTCCCGGGGGCTCCACCCCCGGGCCCCCAGGTGGGCTGTGGGGGAAGTTTTCCGGGGCTGCGCCCCGGAAAACTTCCCCCACAGCCCACC
>NZ_JAINFC010000117.1 GCF_020740835.1 Streptomyces sp. UNOC14_S4 | reverse complement strand
CGTTCACCCCGGCCCGCCCGTCGGCACGCCGCGGCGCAGTGTGGCACCGCAGCAGCTACAGCACCGGGATGAACAACTGTGTCGAGACGGCCGACGGCCCGGTCTCCGGGCCTCTGACCGTGCGCGACTCGAAGACCTTGAAGACCTCGGAGACCTCGAAGACTTCCAAGGCCTCGAAGGGCGGAGTCACCCCCGCCCTGTCGTTCCCCTCCGCCACCTGGCTCTCCTTCGTCGGGGAGCTGCGCGGCGGTTCCTTCGCTCCCCCCGGGCGCTCCTCCCCCGGGGACTGAGCCCGCTCAGGCGGCCGGTGCGGTGCGCACGACCGTGCCGACCGCCTCCTCGATCCGCCGGTCCGACAGGTCGGCGCGGGCCGTCAGCCGCAGCCGCGAGACCCCGTCGGGCACGGACGGCGGCCGGAAGCAGCCGACCGCCAGGCCCGCCGCGCGGCAGTCGGCCGCCCAGCGCACCGCGGCCTCCGGAGAAGGGGCCCGCACCGACACCACGGCCGCGTCGGGCCGTACGGCCGCGAGTCCCGCGGCGGTCACCTGCCGGTACAGCTCACGGGCGACGTACCGGACGCGGGCCGGACGCTGCGGCTCGCGGCGCAGCACGTCGAGCGCCGCCAGGGCGGCGCCCGCGGCGGCGGGGGCGAGGCCGGTGTCGAAGATGAACGTACGGGCGTTGCTGACCAGATGTCTGATCACCCGGGCGGGCCCGAGGACCGCGCCGCCCTGGCTGCCCAGCGACTTCGACAGGGTCACGGTGGCCACGACGTCGGGGGCGCCCGCGAGCCCCGCCGCGTGCACGGCGCCGCGCCCGCCGTCGCCGAGGACGCCGAGCCCGTGCGCGTCGTCGACGAGCAGGGCCGCGCCGTGGGCCCGGCAGGCCTCCGCGAGCTCCGCGAGCGGGGCGGCGTCGCCGTCGACGGAGAAGACGGAGTCGGTGACGGCGAGGGCGCGCCCGCCGTGGGCGTCGAGGGTCTTGCGGACCGCGGCCGGGTCGGCATGCGGGACGACGGCCGTCTCGGCGCGGGCGAGACGGCAGCCGTCGATGAGCGAGGCGTGGTTGCCCGCGTCCGAGACGACGAGGGTGCCGTTGTCGAGCGGCCCGGTGAGGGCGGTGACGGCGGCGAGGTTGGCGGCGTAGCCGGAGGAGAACACCAGCGCCGCCTCGAAGCCGCAGAACCCGGCCAGTTCCTCCTCCAGCCGGGCATGCAGCCCGGTCGTGCCGGTGACCAGCCGGGAGCCGGTCGAGCCCGCGCCCCAGCGCCGGGCGGCGTCGGCGGCGGCCGCGACGACCTCGGGGTGGCGGGTCAGCCCGAGGTAGTCGTTGCCCGCCAGGTCCACGAGCGGCGAGTCGGCGGCGCGGGGCCGCAGCTCCCGCACCAGGCCCGCGGCGAGGCGGCGCTCGTGGTGCCGGTCGATCCAGTCGAACGGGTCCTGGGGCATGGGCCGTCCTTAAAACGTCCGGGCGCTTTGTATGCAGTGCATAGAACGTAGCCCTCCGCACGCCTGGTCAGGGTGTGGCAATACACACACCTCAAAACGACGCTGTTGTGGGGTATCTCCATTGGCCCGGGGCGGTGGCGTGCGTAAAGATCTCCGCCATGGACCTGCTGAACACGCTGGTGGACAAGGGGCTGCGGCGCGAGCTGCCGACCCGTGACGAGGCGCTCGCCGTGCTGGCGACGTCCGACGACGAACTGCTCGATGTGGTGGCCGCCGCGGGCAAGGTGCGCCGCAAGTGGTTCGGGCGCCGGGTGAAGCTCAACTATCTGGTCAACCTCAAGTCCGGGCTCTGCCCCGAGGACTGCTCGTACTGCTCGCAGCGGCTCGGCTCGGACACCGGGATCCTCAAGTACACGTGGCTGAAGCCGGAGGAGGCCTCGCAGGCGGCGGCCGCCGGTGTCTCGGGCGGCGCCAAGCGGGTCTGCCTGGTGGCCAGCGGCCGCGGTCCCACGGACCGGGACGTCGAGCGGGTCGGCAGGACCATCGAGGCGATCAAGGAGCAGAACGAGGACGTC
The DNA here is from genome assembly GCF_020740835.1 of Streptomyces sp. UNOC14_S4. GTDB lineage: Bacteria > Actinomycetota > Actinomycetes > Streptomycetales > Streptomycetaceae > Streptomyces. The sequence goes on along the minus strand of NZ_JAINFC010000117.1, from coordinate 15,373 downwards.
GAGGTGTGCGCGTGCCTCGGCCTGCTCTCCGCCGGTCAGGCGGAGCGGCTGCGCGCGGCGGGCGCCGACGCGTACAACCACAACCTCAACACCTCCGAGGCGACGTACGGCGGCATCACGACGACGCACACCTACGCCGACCGTGTCGACACCGTGCAGCAGGCGCAGGCGGCGGGCATGTCCGCGTGCTCCGGGCTGATCGCGGGCATGGGCGAGAGCGACGAGGACCTCGTGGACGTGGTCTTCTCGCTGCGCGAGCTGGACCCGGACTCGGTGCCGGTCAACTTCCTCATCCCGTTCGAGGGCACTCCGCTGGCGAAGGAGTGGAACCTCACCCCGCAGCGCTGCCTGCGCATCCTCGCCATGGTGCGCTTCGTGTGCCCGGACGTGGAGGTGCGGATCGCGGGCGGCCGCGAGGTGCACCTGCGGACGATGCAGCCGCTCGCCCTGCACCTGGCCAACTCGATCTTCCTGGGCGACTACCTGACCAGTGAGGGCCAGGAGGGCAAGGCGGACCTGGCGATGATCGAGGACGCGGGCTTCGAGGTGGAGGGCGCGGACACCACGACCCTGCCCGAGCACCGCGCCGACGCCCTGGCCGGCGGCTGCGGCGGGCACGGTGGTGGCGGGCACGGTGGTGGCGGGCACGGTGGTGGCGGCGGCTGCGGCGGGCACGGCAGCGGTGGCTGCGGCCCGTGCGGCGACGGCGGTACGACGGCGGAGCCGGGCGAGTCCGGTGAGCTGAGTGAGTCCGGTGAGCCGGGTGAGGTCCGTACGGACCTGGTCGCCGTGCGCCGCCGCGGCGCGGGGACGGACCTGCCGCCCAATGCGTGAACCGCTCACCCCGGGCGAGCTGCTCGCCCTCGACCGACAGCACGTGTGGCACCCGTACGGCCCGATGCCGGGCCACCGGGAACCGCTGATCGTGGAGTCGGCGTCGGGGGTACGGCTGCGGCTCGCCGAACCGGTCCACGGGCAGCGCGAGTTGATCGACGGGATGTCGTCGTGGTGGTCCGCCGTCCACGGCTACAACCACCCCGTCCTCAACGCGGCCGCCTCGGACCAGCTCGGGCGGATGAGCCATGTGATGTTCGGCGGGCTCACCCATGAGCCCGCCGTGCGGCTGGCCACCCGGCTGGTGGAGATCGCCCCCGAGGGGCTGGAGCACGTCTTCCTGTGCGACTCCGGTTCGGTGTCGGTCGAGGTCGCCGTCAAGATGTGCCTCCAGTACTGGCGCTCGGCCGGACGGCCGGAGAAGCGCCGCCTGATGACCTGGCGGGGCGGCTACCACGGGGACACCTGGCAGCCGATGGCCGTGTGCGACCCGGACGGCGGGATGCACGAGCTGTGGTCGGGCGCCCTGCCGCGACACGTCTTCGCGGACGCGCCGCCGCACGACTACGACGAGGAGGCGGTGCCCGCCTACTCGGCACACCTGCGCGAGCTCCTCGCGCGGCACGCGCACGAACTGGCCGCCGTCATCGTCGAGCCGGTGGTGCAGGGCGCGGGCGGGATGCGCTTCCATGACCCGGTGTACCTGCGGGTGCTGCGCGAGGCGTGCGACGAGTACGGGGTCCTGCTGATCCTCGACGAGATCGCCACCGGCTTCGGTCGCACGGGCAGACTGTTCGCGGCCGAGCACGCCGGGATCACCCCCGATGTCATGTGCGTGGGCAAGGCGTTGACGGGCGGCTACGTCACGATGGCCGCGACGCTGTGCACGCCACGGGTCGCGGACGGCATCTCGCGGGGCGAGGTCCCGGTACTGGCCCACGGCCCGACGTTCATGGCCAACCCCCTTGCCGCGGCCGTCGCGTGCGCGTCCATCGACCTCCTCCTCTCCCAGGACTGGCAGTCCGGGATCAAACGCATCGAGTCCGCCCTGCGCGACGGCCTCGCCGACGCGATCTCCCTGCCGGGGGTACGGGACGTGCGCGTACTCGGGGCGATCGGCGTGATCGAGCTGGACCACGAGGTCGACATGGCGGCGGCCACGGAGGCCGCGGTACGGAAGGGCGTCTGGCTGCGGCCGTTCCGCAACCTGCTGTACACGATGCCGCCGTTCGTGACGACGGACGAGGACGTGGAGCGGATCTGCGGGGCGATGTGCGAGGCGGCGAGGGTGGCATAGGGGGCAGGGGCGCCCCGCAAGGGGCGCGGGGCTGCCACATTGTGCGGCTCCGCCGCGTGGGCGCGACAAGCCACGCACGGCCCGCACCCGCCGGACGGCCATGGATGACCGAGCTCGTAGGCGGTCTTCAGGGGCGCGGGGAACTGCGCGACAAGCCCCCACCGGACCCGCAGCCGCGCGCAAGCGCAAGACGCACCCCGGTAGGCGGCGCAGCCAAGACGCATCAACGGAGGCACACACCATGACGATCACCGTCGTCACCGGCACCAACACCGACGTCGGCAAGACCGTCGTCACAGCGGCGATCGCGGCGGCGGCCCTGGCCGCAAGGCGAACCATCGCCGTGCTCAAGCCCGCCCAGACCGGCGTCGCCCCCGGCGAACCCGGCGACGTGGCCGAGGTGCAGCGCCTCGCGGGCCAGGTCACCGGCCTCGAACTCGCCCGGTTCCCCGACCCCTTGGCCCCGGCGACAGCGGCCCGAAGAGCGGGCCGCGCCCCCGTGCGGCCGCGCGAGGCCGAGCGGGCGGCGACCCGGCTCGCGGGCGATCACGACCTGGTCCTGGTGGAAGGCGCGGGCGGGCTACTCGTACAGCTGGACGAGGCCGGTTCGACACTGGCGGACGTGGCCGGGCTGCTGGCCGCGCCCGTACTGCTGGTGGTGCAAGCAGGGCTGGGCACGCTCAACGTCACCGCGCTCACGGCGGAGGCGCTGCGCGCCCGCGGGCTGCGCTGCCAGGGCGTCGTCATCGGCAGTTGGCCCGCCGAGCCGGACCTCGCGGCCCGCTGCAACCTCGCCGACCTGCCCGAGGCCGCGGGCGCGCCACTGCTGGGCGCCGTACCGGAGGGCGCGGGCGCCCTGACACCGCCCGACTTCCGCGCGGCGGCCCCCACCTGGCTGGCCCCGGAACTCGACGGCACCTGGAACGCGACCCGCTTCGCAGCACAACAACGCAGCTGACGCGCCCCGCAAACGAGCGCCCCGCAAGGGGCGCGGGGCTGTTCTCGATATGCGGCTCCGCCGCGTGGGCGCGAGCAACCAGCGACGGCCCGCAGTCGCCGGACGAGCATGGTAGGCCGAGCTCGCAGGCGGCTTTTCAGGGGCGCGGGGAACTGCGCGAGCAACCAGCGACGGCCCGCAGTCGCCGGACGAGCATGGAGGACCGAGCTCGTAGGCGGCTTGAGGGGCGCGGGGAACTGCGCGACAAGCCCCCACCGGACCCGCAGCCGCGCGCGCAGCGCAAGAGGCACCCCCGTAGGCGCGCCCCACAACGAAGCGGAACCCGACGGTGCGCGCCGACAGCGCGGGGTAAGAATCGCGGTAACCGTATCCCCGGGAAGGGGTGTGCCATGCCGCTTCGGCCCAGCACCACACCGCACGACACCGTGCACCACCCGCTGTTCGCCCGGTACTACGCGAAGGTGAGCCCGCTCTTCGACGAGCGGGCCGGGATCGGCGCGTACCGGCAGGAGCTGCTGGCGGGCCTGTCGGGCCGGGTGATCGAGATCGGTGCCGGGACCGGCCTGAACTTCGCCCATTACCCCACCACGGTCTCCGAGGTGGTGGCGATCGAGCCGGAGCGGCTGCTGCGCAGACGGGCCGTGGACGCCGCGGTGCGGGCGGGCGTGCCGGTCGACGTGGTGCCGGGGGCGGCGGAGGCGCTGCCGGTGAAGAGCGAGGCGTTCGACGCCGCGGTGGCCTCGCTGGTGCTCTGTTCGGTGCGCGACGTGCGGCGGGCGCTCGCGGAGCTGCGGCGGGTGCTGCGGCCCGGCGGCGAGCTGCGCTTCTTCGAGCACGGCCGGGCGGAGAACCGGACGCACGCGGCGGTGCAGTACGTGCTGGACGCCACGGTCTGGCCGCTGCTGATGGGCGGCTGTCACACGGCTCGGGACCCGCTGGCGGCGATCCGCGCGGCAGGGTTCGAGCTCGGCGCGTACCGACGGCTGCGGGTGCCGGAGGCGAGGATCCCGAACCCGGTCTCGCCGTGCGTGCTGGGGGTGGCCCGGCGCCCCGAGGCGTGAGTCGCCCCGAGGCGTGAGCACGGCTCCCCCGCAGCGTGAATTCCATCACCGGCGGACCGGCCGCACGTCAACCGGAGGAAACCTCCGCTATGGTCGGGGCCACCTGAACGATCAAGGAGCCCCGCATGGCACGCCCGTTCCGCTTCGCCGTCAACATGCTGTCCGCCGGTTCCGCGGCCGAGTGGCGCGAGAAGTGCCGCCGCGCCGAGTCCCTCGGCTACGACGTGATCCTCGTGCCCGACCACCTGGGGATGCCCGCGCCGTTCCCGTCCCTGGTCGCGGCCGCCGAGGCGACGGAGCGGCCGCGCCTGGGCACCTTCGTGCTCAACGCGGGCCTGTGGAACCCCACCCTGCTCGCCCGCGAGGTGGCCACCACGGACCTGCTCACGGGCGGGCGGCTGGAGCTCGGCCTGGGCGCGGGCTATGTGAAGGAGGAGCACGACAGGGCGGGGCTGCCCTTCGGCTCGCCGCGCGAGCGGGTCGACCACCTGGAGCACACGGTCACCGAGCTGGCCCGGCTGCTGGGCGACCCCGGGCACGTACCGCAGCCCGTACAGGCGCCGCGCCCGCCGCTGCTGCTCGGCGGCAACGGCGACCGGGTGCTGCGGCTGGCCGCCCGGCACGCCGACATCATGGCCTTCAGCGGCGGCGGCACCGCCCCCGACGGCTCCCTGCGGCTGGCGGACCCCGACGCCCTGGAGAAGCGGGTCGCCGCCTACCGGGGCTTCGCGGCCGACCGCCCCGCGCCCGCCGAGCTCAACTTCCTCGTCCAGGTCGTGTCCGTCGGCGGCGACCCGCGCGCCAAGGCCCGCGAGCTGATCGGCTACACGCCGGACCTCCCCGAGGAGGCCTACCTGGACCACCCCGCCCTGCTGACCGGCTCCGTACGGGAGATCGCCGACCGGGTCCGGGGCCACCGCGAGCGCTACGGCTTCACGTACTTCACGATCCTGGAGCCGTACCTGGAGGAGTTCGCCCCGGTGATCGAGGAGCTGCGGGGCTGAGCACCCCGTACCCGCTCATACTGATCACTTCTTTGCTTTGCGCCTCCTTTACCATGGGTGGTCACCACTGACTCCTCTTTCGAAAGGTGTGAGCGTCCGCCCATGGGCGAGCCTCCCAGTACCCGGCATCGCATTCCCCACTTCCCTGTCCGATCATGGGACGGAGGTGTGAACCGATGACCGAAGTGCTGCTCCTGGTGGTGGCCCTGCTGCTGACGCTGGCGTGCGCCGTCTTCGTCGCGGCGGAGTTCTCGCTCACCACCGTCGAGCGCAGCGAGCTGGAGCGGGCCGCCGAGCAGGGCGACCGCGGCGCGCAGAGCGCGCTCAAGGCCGTGCGCGGCCTGACCTTCCAGCTCTCCGGCGCCCAGCTCGGCATCACCGTCACCGGCCTGATCATCGGCATGATCGCCAAGCCCTCCGTCGCGGCGCTGCTCACCGGGCCCGTCGAGGCGCTCGGCCTCTCGCGCGCGGTGGCCTCCTCGACCGCGCTGATCCTCGGCACGGTGCTCTCCACGGTCGTCCTCATGGTGATCGGGGAGCTGGTCCCCAAGAACTGGGCGATCTCGCGCCCGCTGCCGGTGGCCAAGAAGGTGGCCGGGCCGCAGCGCGCGTTCAGCGCCGCGTTCCGTCCGCTGATCGGGCACCTCAACAACACGGCGAACCGCAGCGTGCGCCGGCTGGGCCTGGAGCCCGCCGAGGAGCTGGCCTCCGCGCGCGGCCCGCAGGAGCTCGCCGCGCTCGCCCGCCACTCCGCGAAGGAGGGCGCGCTGGAGGCGGACACCGCCGACCTGTTCATCCGGACGCTGAACCTCGCCGAGCTGACCGCGGAGAACGTGATGACGCCGCGCGTCCAGGTGACCGCGCTCGACGCGCAGGCCACCGCGGAGGACGTCGTGAACGCCACCCGGGCGACCGGGCTCTCCCGCTTCCCCGTCTACCGCGGCAGCCTGGACTCCGTCATCGGCACCGCCCACGTCAAGGACGTCCTGGCGATACCCGCCGAGCGGCGCCCCCGGCACCCCGTGACCGCGCTGCTGCGCGAGCCGCTGCTCGTACCCGAGTCGCTGACCGTGGACCGGCTGCTGGACCGGCTCTCGGGCCGCCGCACCATGGCCGTCGTCATCGACGAGTACGGCGGCACGGCCGGTGTGGTCACCCTGGAGGACATCGTCGAGGAGGTCGTCGGCGAGGTGCGCGACGAGCACGACCCGCACGAGCTGCCCGACCTGGCCCCGGCGGGCACCGACGCGGAGGGCCGACGGCTCTACGACGCGGACGGCGCCACCCGCACCGACCAGCTGGAGATCATCGGGCTGCGCGCGCCGGACGGCCCGTACGAGACGGTCGCCGGACTCGTGGCCACCGAGCTCGGGCGCATCCCGGTCGAGGGGGACGCCCTGGAGGTCGCGGGCTGGCGGATCGACGTCGTCGACGCCTCCGGCCACCGCGCCTCCCGGGTCCGGCTGACGGCCCCGGGCCCCGGCCCGCGCGCCGACGAGGAGGCGGGCCGATGATCCTCGTCCAGCTGTTCATCGGCCTGGCGACGCTCGTCGTCAACGCCTTCTTCGTGGGCGCCGAATTCGCGCTCATCTCCGTACGCCGCAGCCAGATCGAGCCGTACGCCGACCAGGGCGACCGCCGGGCCCGCAGCGTGCTGTGGGGCCTGCGGCACATCTCGGCGCTCATGGCGGCGGCCCAGCTCGGCATCACCCTGTGCACGCTGGTGCTCGGTGTGGTGGCCGAACCGGCCATCGCCCACCTGCTGTCGCCGGTCTTCGACGCGGTCGGGATGCCGTCCGGGCTGATCCACACGCTGTCGTTCGTCATCGCCCTGGCCGTGGCGACCTATCTCCACATGCTCTTCGGCGAGATGGTCCCGAAGAACGTCGCGCTCGCCGAGCCGGTGCGCTCCGCACTGCTCCTCGGCCCGCCGCTGGTCACCCTGGCACGGGCGCTGCGCCCGGTGGTCTTCACGATCAACTCGCTCGCGAACACGCTGCTGAAGCTGTTGCGGGTCGAGCCGAAGGACGAGGTCGCGGCGACCTACTCGGACGACCAGCTGGCCCGCATCGTGGCCGACTCCAGCGCGGCGGGGCTGCTCGACGACCGGGCGACCGAGCGGCTGCGGGACGCCCTGGTGCTGGGCAAGCGGCCGGTCAAGGACGTGGTCACCCCGGTCGAGCAGGTGGTCACCGCCCCGCTGGGGGTCACGCCCGAGGAGCTGGAGCGGCTCTCCGCCGAGTCGGGGTACTCCCGCTTCCCGGTGGTCGACGACCGGGGCAGGCTCATCGGCTACCTGCATGTGAAGGACGCCCTGGACGCGGCCGACCGCGACCAGCCGTTCCCGCTCCCGCGCATGCGCCGCATCACGACCGTACGGGCGGCGACGCCGCTGGACGACGTGATCACGGCGATGAGCGGCACCGGCACCCACCTCGCGGCGGTCATCGACGAGGACGACCGGCTCGTGGGCATGGTCACGCTGGAGGACGTGCTGCGCGAGCTGGTGGGGCAGCGGGCGTAGTCCCGTACCGACGCGTCGAGCGGGCGGAGCGGGCCTGGCGGCCGGGCGGGACCACGGCCGGAGTAGGATCGCCGCGCCATGCAGATGAATGCCACCTACAGCAGCTTTGTCGCGGTCGGGGACTCCTTCACGGAGGGCATGTCCGACGAGCTTCCCGACGGCTCGTACCGCGGCTGGGCCGACCTCCTCGCGGCGCGGCTCGCGGAGCGTACGCCTGGATTCCGGTACGCCAACCTGGCCGTGCGCGGGAAGCTGATCGGTCAGATAGCCGACGAGCAGGCGCCCGTCGCCGCGGCGACGGGCGCCGACCTGGCCACGCTGGTCGGCGGGCTCAACGACGTGCTGCGCCCCAAATGCGACGTGGAGCTGGTGTGCGCCCGGCTCGCGGAGGCCGCCGAGCGGATCGCGGGCGGCTGCGGGCAGCTGGTGCTGATGCGCAGCCCCGGCAGGCACGGCCCGGTGCTGGAACGGTTCCGGCCGCGCATGGACCAGCTCTTCGGCTTCATCGACGAGCTCGCCGAACGGCACGGGGCGATCGTCGTGGACCTCTTCGGCGCGGACGTGCTGGGCGACCCCCGGCTGTGGGCCGAGGACCGGCTGCACCTGAACGCGGAGGGGCACCGGAGGGTGGCGGAGGCCGTGTGGCAGGCGCTCGGCCACCCGCCCGAGACGGACTGGCGCGCTCCGCTCCCCCCGTACGTACGCCCCGGCTGGGCGGCCCGGCGCGCCTCCGACGCACGCTTCGCCCGCGTGCACCTGCTGCCGTGGATCGGCCGCCGCCTGACGGGCCGCTCGTCGGGTGACGGACGGGTGGGCGCCCACGTCGACGCGACGACGGGGCAGGCGGTGCCGGTGGTGCTGAACCCGCTGCCGCAGCAGGACTGACGGGGCGTCACTCAGACGGGGCCGGGCGGCGGGCCAAGGGGTCCCAGGACCTCCCGCGACCATGGTCCCAGGCCCAATGGCCGATCACGCGCATGATCGACGAGGCATACGGTCGGGACATGCCTGCCGACGCACACGCACAAGCCCACATCCGCATCGCCCGCCCCACCCGTGACCTCGACGCCGCCGAGCGCTTCTGGACCCGGGGACTCGGCCTGTCCGTGATCTGGCGCCGGGAGATCACCGCCGAGGACCCGCCCGGCGAGGACTACCGCCTGGTGATGGTCGGCCGGCCGGACGCGGGCTGGCACCTGGAGCTGGCGTACGAGGCGAGCGCGCCCGCCGTGCCGACGCCCACCGAGGAGGACCTGCTCGTCGTCTACCTCGACGGGCCGGTGCCCGACGAGCTCGTCGCCCGCCTGGAGGCGCACGGCGGCAAGCGGGTCGCGGCGCACAACCCGTACTGGGACACCTGGGGCGTCACCGTCGAGGATCCGGACGGCTACCGGCTCGTCCTGTGTACGCGCGGCTGGACGAACACGGTGCCGGACATCCCGTGACGACGGAATCCGGTGACGGATCCGGTGTCAGCGCGTCGCGTCGAGGATGACGCGGGCGACCAGCGCCGGATCGTCACTCATCGGGACGTGCCCGCAGCCGGTCAGCCGCAGGAGGCGCGCGCCCGGGATCGCCTTCTTGGCCCGGATGCCCTGACGGGGGATCAGCAGCCGGTCCGCGCTCCCCCAGCCGATGGTCACCGGCACGTCCGGGACGTCGCCCGTGAAGCGCACCCTCTTACCGGCGGCGAGGACCTCGTCGAAGCCGGTGGCCTCGCGCATGGCGCGGGTCTCCGCGATCACGGCGTCGGGCGAACGCCGCCCCGGCCGGGCGTAGATGGAGCCGACGAGCGCCGCCCGGCCCGCCGTCGTACGGGCCAGGGCGGCCACGGCGCGGGGCGGCATCGTCAGCGCTCCGCGCCGCATCGCGCGCAGCAGCGCGACGGCGTAGAGGCCCTCCGGCTGGTTCCAGAACCCGGCCGGGGAGAACGCGGTGACGGAGCGCACGAGTTTGGCCTGCCCGAGCTGGAGCGCGAGCAGCCCGCCCAGGGAGTTGCCCACGACGTGCGGCCGGTCCACGCCGAGGGCCTCGAACAGCGCGCCCAGGACGGGGATCACACCCGCGAGGTCGTAGTGGACCCCGTCGGGCAGGGCCGGGGAGTGACCGAAGCCGGGCAGGTCGACGCTGATGACGTCGCGCTCGGCCGCGAGTATCCCCGTGACCGGGTCCCAGACCTGGAGATGGTGGCCGATGCCGTGCAGAAGGACCACCGGTTCCCCGCCGCCGAGCCGTTCGTAGGACACCTCGACGTTCCGCTTTCCGGCGGCGGTGTCGATGGGGAAGGCGACCGTGTCGGCCATGGGGCAAGCTCCTCGTCATCCACGGGTCACTGCCGATGCTCCGAGACAGGATGTCAGCAACACTTACCGATGGGTAGACCCTGTTCGACGGGGGTTTCGACGGAGGTTTCGACGAGGGCTACGACGGAGGCTCCGGCGGGAGCGGGAAACCCGGCGGCGGCCTACAGCCCTCCCGCCACGCGCAGCACCGCGCCCGTGGTGTACGACGCCTCCGGCGACAGCAGCCAGGCCACCGCGCCCGCGATCTCCTCCGGCTCGGCGGGGCGGCCCATGGGGACCCGGTCGGCGGCGCGCCACGGCCGCTCGGCGTCGCCCATCGCGGCGTGGATGTCCGTCAGAACCATGCCGGGCTGCACCGAATTGACCCGTATGCCCTCGGTGGCGAGCTCCTTGGAGAGCCCCACCGTGATCGCGTCGACGGCCGCCTTGCTCGCCCCGTAGTGCACGTACTCGCCGGGGCCGCCCAGGGTGGCCGCCGCGGACGAGATGTTCACAATGGCACCGCCCGCGCCGCCGTGACGGGTCGACATCTCCAGGGCGGCCCGCCGGGCGCAGATCAGCGCGCCCATCACATTGACGTCCACCACGCGGCGCATCCGCTCGACCGGCGTCTCGGTGAACCGGCCCAGCGTGCCGGTGATGCCCGCGTTGTTGACCAGGCCGGTGACCGGCCCCAGCTCCTCCCGCACGGTGGCGAACAGCCGGTCGACGTCCTCCTCGACACTGGTGTCGGCCCGGACCACCGCACAGGCGACGCCCTCCGCGCGCACCCTGGCCGCGGTCTCCTCCGCGGCCTCGCGCGCCCGTTCGTAGCCGATGCCGACGGCGTGCCCGGCGCGGGCGAGCCGCACCGCCACCGCCGCGCCGATGCCGCGGCCCCCTCCCGTGACCACCGTGACCTGAGACATGCCCCCGCCTTTCGTCGCACACGCCGATGGTCTGGAACGGTAACCGACCGGTCCGACAATCACGGCATTGGTCTTGACCAAGTCTGCGCACCGTCTTATGGTCGCAGGCATACTGCAACAACCTTTAATAAAGAAGCGCGCGAAAAGCCTTTGCGGAGGATCAGGGTGGGGACCACGCAGCTGGACACGGTGCCGGAGCCGAAGTACTGGCACCTGAAGACCGTGCTCACCGACGCACTCGACTCCGAGTTCGCGGTGGGTGAGATCCTGCCGAACGAGCGCGAGCTGGCGGCCCGTTTCGGCGTCGCGCGGGCCACGCTCCGGCAGGCCTTGGAGCAGCTGGAGCTGGAGGGCCGCCTCCAGCGCCGCCGCGGCGTCGGCACCACCGTCGCCCCGCCGCGCGTGGGGGTGGCCGTCGGCGACACCGAGCACTCCTGGCCCGGCGGTTCGGGCCCCGACTCCTGGCTGGCCGTCGACTGCGCGACGGAGGCCCCGCCCGTCGCCGTCGCCCGCCTCCTCGACCTGGGCGGGAGCGAGCCCGTGCACACCGTCCGCCGCACGCGCCGCACCCACGGCCAGCCGGTGGCCGCCGAATTGCTGTACGTGCCGCAGGGCAACGTCCCCGGCCTGGCCGCCGTCGACGCGCCCACGGGCGCGGCCCGCGCCCGCGCGGTCCTGCGCGAGCTGCAACGGCTGGAGCTCGACGGCCACGACCAGGCGGTCGAACTCGGCTCCGCACGCGCGGAGGACGCGAAGCAACTGGACCGGCTGCCCGGGGCACCGGTCCTCGTCGTCACCACGCGCTACTTCGCGGAGGGCCGCACGGCGGCGGTCTCCGTCGCCACGTACCGCGCGGACACATGCCGGCTCACGTTCGGCGACGCGTCGCTGTCCCTGCTGGCCGGCTGAGCGGGGAGGCTGCGGCCCCGTAAGGGGCGCGGGGAACTGCGCGACCAGCCCCGACGAACCTGCAGACGCGCACCGAGCTCACGAGGCAGCCCGGTGGGCGCGGGGGTCCAGGGGCGCAGCCCCTGGCAGGGGCCGGGGCGGAGGCCCCGGTCAGTGCGGCGGATCCACCGCGAAGAGCTGTTCCTCCACGTGGTCGAGAGCCAAGCGCAGCGCCCCGGTCGCCACCGCCGCCTCCCCCAGCAACGACAGCGCGACCTTCGGCGGCCGCAAGCAGTAGCGGGCGAGCTCCGCGCGCAGCGGCTCCAGGACACCGTCCAGGCCCGCCGCCCACCCGCCGACCACGACCAGCTCGGGGTCGAGGGCCAGCACGAGCGCCGCGACGTCGTGGACGAGCCGCCGGATGAAGCGGTCGACGGCTTCCGCGGCGCGCTCGTCGCCTTCCCGGGCAAGGGCGAACACCCGGGCGACCTGGGCCTCGTCGAGCGGGTGCAAGGGCTCGCCGGTGGTGGAGAGCACCTCCTCCGGGCTCGCCTCCCGGCCCAGCAGGTGCAGCGCGCCGATCTCCCCCGCGGCACCGCCGTACCCTCGGTGCAGCCTGCCGCCGATCAGCGACCCGGCCCCCGGGCTCAGCCCCGCCAGGACGAAGACGACGTCGTCGGAACCGGTGGCCGCGCCCTTCCAGTGCTCCGCGACGGCCGCGGCGTTGGCGTCGTTCTCCACCAGGACCGGGCAGCGGAAGGAGCGCTGCAGCCGCTCGCCGAGTGGCAGTCCGGTCCAGCCGGGCAGGGCGGTACCCAGCCGCACGGTCCCGTCGGCCTCGACGATGCCGGGGCTGGCCACACCGACCGCGCGCAGACGGCTGCGCGGCACACCGGAGCGCTCCAGCAGATCGGCCACGGCGACCCGGACGCAGCCGAGCCGCTCGTCCGCCGAGGCCGTCTCCGAGACCTCCAAGGACGCGGAGCCCGTGACGCGGCCGCCGAGGTCGGCCATGAGGGCGGAGATCCGGTGCGGGCCGATCTCGATGCCCATGAGGTGCCCGGCCTCGACGCGGAAGCGGAAGCGCCGGGCGGGACGGCCCTGACGCCGGGCCTCGCCCTCCTCGGCGGGCGCCTCGACCACGAGGCCCGCCTCCATGAGCCCTTCGACCACGCCTTCGACGGTCGGCCGGGACAGCCCCGTCACCTTGGTCAGGTCCGTGAGCGTGGGAGCGGCGGGCGGAGCCGCCGCGCGCAGCGCGTGGAGGACCACGGCCGAATTGATCCGCCGCAGCAGGGACGGGTCCCCGCCGGTGAGCCGCCCCAACGTGCCGCCTCCTCGCTTTGCGTGCTCTTTGCTGTCGGGTCGGATGGTATCCGGTGCCGGGGAGAGCGGCGAGCCTCGGACCGCGCGGGTTTCCCGCGCCGTGGCGCGGTCCGGGTCAGCCGTCGGCCTCGGAGGCGGCCTCGGAGGCGGCCCGCAGCCGCTCGAATTCCTCGGTCATCTTCGGCAGCGGCCAGTGGGCATTGAGCCCGCTGGGGTTGGGGAGCACCCAGATATGGGTGTCGCCGATGGTCCGTTCCTGACGACCGATCCTCGCGTGCTTGTCGTCGAACGCGACGCGGTACGCGGTGACCCCGACGACAGCCAGCCAGCGCGGCCGCAGCCGCAGGACCTTCTCGGTGAGCACGACCCCGCCCTCGCGGAACTCCTCGTCGCTCAGCTCACTGGCCTTGGCCGAGGGCCGGGCGACGACGTTGGTGATACCGAGCCCGTACGCCAGAAGCTCCTCCTGCTCGGCCGGAGCGAGGCGGCACGGCGTGAAACCGGAGAGATGGAGCACCGGCCAGAAGCGATTGCCGGGCCGGGCGAAGTGATGCCCCGTGGCCTCCGACATCAGCCCCGGATTGATGCCACAGAACAGCACCCGCAGATCCGGCGCGATCACATCCCCGACCACCGTAAGCCCCTCCACCCCATAACGTTACCCATCTGTGCAGGTCAGAGGTATCACACGTACCTGGCCCGCGCTTCTCCCGCCGAGCAGAGAAAGCCTCGCCTTGCCGTTCACCCTGTCCCACCCCGCCGCCGTCCTGCCCGTGCTGCGCCGCCCGTTCGTCCCGTCGGCCCTGGTCGCCGGTGCCATGGCGCCCGACATCCCGTACCTTCTGAACACCCTCGGTGTGACCGCGACCGGCCCCCAGGACTGGTACGAGCCTCTCCTCAACGCCACGAACACGCACTCGCCCGGCTGGGGCCTGTCCGTCAGCCTGCTCTTCACCCTCTGCCTGGTCGCCGCCTACCGGCTGCTGCGCGGACCGGTCACAGCCCTGCTCCCCACCGGCTTCGCCTTGCCGGAACCCGGGCCGACAGCCGGAGTGCGGGCCAGGACCCGCTACACCCTGTGGCTGCTGCTGTCGGCTCTCATCGGCATCACCTCCCACGTGGCGTGGGACTCCCTCACCCACGGCGACGGGTTCCTGGTCACCCATGTGGCACTGCTGCGCGAGCCGGTCATGGGCGGCCTGCCGCTCGCCCGGCTGTTCCAGTACGTGAGCGCCGTCGGCGGCCTGGCGGTCACCGGCACATATCTCTGGCGCCACCGCAGCCGACTGCGCACCGAGGCCGACACCACCGCCCGCCTGCGTCCCGCCATGCGGTGGAGCGTGATCGCCGCGCTGGTCGCAGCCACCGTGCTGGGGGGCGCCGCGCAGGTCCCTGGCGACATCGGCGCCCACCGCTACGAGACCGAGTACGACTACAGCCGCCCGATCGTCCGCGACCTCGGCGACAGTACGACCGAGACCTCCTATCCCGGCAGGACGGTCGCCACCCCGTGGGGCACTCTCGCCGAAGAGGTGCTGACACCTGCGGCCAAGAGGGCAGGCGCCTCGTCCGGCATCGCCCTGTTGCTGTACGGCGCCACCTGGCACGCCCTGAGGCATCGTGGCCGACCCGGACCAGAGGCGCGTCTCAACTCGGGACAGCCCTCAGGAGCAGCGGAGCACCGGAGCCGGTGACCGCCTCAACCACCTCTGGCCAAGGCTGCGTTGACATGTGGATTGTGCGGTACGGTGGCCGCTATTCGGTCGCTTCGTTCCTGTAAACGAAGCGGCCCTCGCATCGGATAGCAGTCCGCTGCGAGGGCCTACACCACGAGGTCTAAATAGGAGACCCCAGGATGCTCAGGCATGCTATCGCGCCCGCGCGCTTCTTCTCACAGGTACCGAACGAGATCATCCGCCATCCCCGGCTGTCATCGGACGCGGTGCGCCTGCTGTCCTGGCAGTTATCGCTGCCGGAGGGCGCCGACCAGCCGCTGTCGGAGACCGCGAAGCGGGCGGGAATCAAGAAGGCCGGGTTCATCCGCGCGAAGCGCGAGCTCGCCGCCGAGGGCTATCTCCACGAGTGGCGGCGCCAGGGCACGGACGGCCGGTGGGCGACCACCCAGCTGATCTCCAACGTGCCGCTGTCGGCGGAGGACGCGGCGGCGGTACGGGACGGCCGTCCGGCGGCCGGGATCCCGACCGCCGGTGGGCCGGAGGGCCGGGCCGTCGGCCGTCCCCAGAAAAATACTGTTGAGAACACTTCCAACC
>NZ_JAINFC010000116.1 GCF_020740835.1 Streptomyces sp. UNOC14_S4 | reverse complement strand
CCCTCGTGCCGTACCCCACCCCCGGGCGCGGCACGCCGTGGCGGCCGCTCCCGGCGGGTCTAACGGGTGACAGGGGCCGTCAGTTATTGCCGACGGCGCTTGACGGCACCACGACGGTGGTGGATCCGGTCACGCCGCGGCGGCGGGGTTGGCCGGGCCGCCGACCTGCATGCCCGCCATGCGCGACCACTCGTACGGGCCGGTGCGCACCTTGGCGGCCAGCTCGCCGTCGAAGTCGTCGTGGAGGGTGAGGCCCGCGAGCTCGGCGGCCTTGCGCGCGATCTCCATGGAGGGGGCCACGAGGTTGCCCCACTCGCCGTTCGTGCCGACGAGGGCGATCCGGACGGTGCCGCGGGCGATGTGCGCCAGCTGGCCCTCGGCGCCGCCCCCGTGCTCCTGGGCGAAGGCGGTGATCTGACGGGCGAGCCGGGCGGCCCTGCGGGCGGCCCGGCTCTCGAGTGCGGTGTCTGCCGCCTGCGTGGTGGTGTCGTCTGCCATACGCAGGATGCTACCGATCAGTAATTAACGAAGGAAGGGATCGATGGCGACGGCCGCGAAGAGCAGCGACACATAGGTGATCGACCAGTGGAAGAGGCGCATCTCCTTGAGCTTCGCCCCGGTGATCCCGGCCTTGGCGCGGCCCTGGAGCGCGTGCGCCTCCTTGAGCCACATGGCGCCGAGCACGGCGGCCGCGATCGTGTAGAACCAGCCGGTGTAGCCGAGGGGCTGGAGCGTGAGCGAGACGGCGACCATCACCCAGCTGTAGAGGACGATCTGACGGGCGACCGCCCGGTTGCCCGCGACGACCGGCAGCATGGGGACGCCCACGCGCTCGTAGTCGTCCTTGACCTTCATGGACAGCGGCCAGTAGTGCGGCGGCGTCCAGAAGAACATGACCAGGAAGAGGACGAGCGCGGCCCAGGAGACCGAGTTCGTGACGGCGGACCAGCCGATGAGGACCGGCAGGCAGCCCGCGATGCCGCCCCAGACGATGTTCTGCGCGGTGCGGCGCTTGAGCAGCATCGTGTAGACGAGCACGTAGAAGGCGTTGGCCCCGAGCGCCAGCATCGCCGACAGCGGGTTGACCAGGACCCAGAACCACGCGGTGGAGCCGACGGTGAGGGCCGTGGCGAAGGCCAGGCACTCCTTCGGCGAGACCATCCCGGTGACCAGGGGGCGCTGGGCCGTGCGGTCCATCAGCGCGTCGATGTCCCGGTCGATGTACATGTTGTACGCGTTGGCACCGCCGGCGGACAGGTAACCACCGAGGCACGTGGCCAGGACCAGCCACAGGTCGGGCACGCCCTGGGCGGCGAGGAACATCACCGGCACGGTCGTCATCAGCAGCAGCTCGATGATCCGCGGCTTGGTCAGCGCCACGAACGCCTTGGCACGGGCCCCGAACGGCCGGTGACCGGGGGCCTCGGCGAGTACCCCCGCAGGACGGGATTCGACGGCCGTCACGCACACCCCTACAGAAATAAGGTCAGCAAGCACTCGGGGGCAGGATCGACCCGTTCGAGGCTTGCGCTTACCACGCCACTCTAGACGCAGGGGGTACCCCGGCCTTCGCCGGGGTGGGCTCGTGTTGGGGCCGTAGGACACCCGATCCGCGGGCGGGCGGCATCCGTCCGGGCGCACCGGGACGGTGGCCCGGGCACGCCGGGAACCTGACACGGTGGCCGCGTTCGGGAGGCGCCCCGGCGCCCGTCCCGGCAGGCTGGAGTCATGGCCGCAGTGCCGCGGCGGGAATTGCCGCCGCCCGGAAGGGGTTGCCCGGAAGGTCGGGCCACCGGCTGCGTGCCGAAAAGGCGCACGCCCCTGCGGGGTAGGCTCGACAGCGCCGCGTCGTGGCGGAACATACCGCCCCCGGCAGATGAAACATGTGGAGAGGAGCCCTGATCCGAGGGTGAGCACCAAGCCGACCACAACAGACCTCGAGTGGACCGAACTGGACCAGCGGGCTGTCGATACCGCCCGCGTCCTGGCCATGGACTCCGTGCAAAAGGTCGGCAACGGCCATCCGGGCACGGCCATGAGCCTCGCGCCCGCCGCCTATCTGCTCTTCCAGAAGCTGATGCGGCACGACCCGAACGACGCCGCCTGGCTGGGCCGCGACCGTTTCGTCCTCTCCCCCGGTCACACCAGCCTGACGCTCTACGTCCAGCTCTTCATGGCCGGCTACGGCCTGGAGCTGGCGGACCTGAAGGCGTTCCGCACCTGGGACAGCAAGACCCCGGGCCACCCGGAGCACGGCCACACCCGCGGCGTGGAGACCACCACCGGTCCGCTGGGCCAGGGCATCGCCAACGCGGTGGGCATGGCGATGGCCGCCCGCTACGAGCGCGGCCTGTTCGACCCCCAGGCCCCGAAGGGCGCCTCGCCGTTCGACCACACCATCTGGGCGATCGTCTCCGACGGCGACCTGGAGGAGGGCATCTCCGCCGAGGCGTCCTCGCTGGCCGGCCACCAGAAGCTCGGCAACATCGTCGCGCTCTACGACGACAACCACATCTCGATCGAGGGCGACACCGAGACCGCCTTCTCCGAAGACGTCCTCAAGCGCTACGAGGCCTACGGCTGGCACGTCCAGCGCATCGAGCAGGCCGAGAACGGCGACTTCGACATCCAGGCCCTGTACGCGGCGCTGAAGGCCGCGCAGGAGGAGACCGAGCGCCCCTCGATCATCGCCGCGCGCACGATCATCGCCTGGCCGGCCCCGAACGCCCAGAACACCGAGGCGTCGCACGGCTCGGCGCTGGGCGAGGCCGAGGTCGCCGCGACCAAGCGCGTCCTGGGCTTCGACCCCGAGCAGCACTTCCAGGTCGAGGACGAGGTCTTCGCGCACGTCCGCACGGTCGTCGACCGCGGCCGCGAGGCCCACGCGACCTGGGACAAGCAGCTCCAGGAGTGGCGTTCGGCCAACCCGGAGCGCGCCGCCGAGCTGGACCGCATCACCGCGGGCGAGCTGCCCGACGGCTGGGAGCACGCGGTCCCGGTCTTCCCGGCGGGCAAGGACGTCGCGACCCGCAAGGCGTCGGGCGAGGTCCTCAAGGCGCTGGGCGGCGTGGTCCCCGAGCTGTGGGGCGGCTCCGCCGACCTCGCCGGCTCGAACAACACCACGATCGACGCGTCCTCGTCGTTCCTCCCGGAGGGCAACCCGCTCCCCGAAGCGAACCCGTACGGCCGCACGGTCCACTTCGGCATCCGCGAGCACGCCATGGGTTCGACCATGAACGGCATCGCGCTGCACGGCAACACCCGCGTCTACGGCGGCACCTTCCTGGTGTTCTCCGACTACATGCGCCCGGCCGTGCGCCTGGCCGCGCTGATGAAGCTGCCGGTCACCTACGTGTGGACGCACGACTCCATCGGCCTCGGCGAGGACGGCCCGACCCACCAGCCGGTCGAGCACATGGCCGCGCTGCGCGCCATCCCGGGCCTGAACATGGTCCGCCCGGCCGACGCCAACGAGACGGCGATCGCCTGGCGCGAGATCATGAAGCGCCACACCGCGAAGCCCGCGCCGCACGGCCTGGCCCTGACCCGCCAGAACGTGCCGACGTACGAGGCCAACGAGGGCGCCGCCAAGGGGGGCTACGTCCTGTTCGAGGCCGAGGGCGGCCGTCCGCAGGTGATCCTGATCGGCACCGGCTCCGAGGTCCAGCTGGCCGTCGAGGCCCGTGACGTGCTCCAGGCCGAGGGCATCCCGACCCGCGTGGTCTCCATGCCCTCCGTCGAGTGGTTCGAGGAGCAGGACCAGGCGTACCGCGACGGCGTCCTGCTGCCGGACGTCAAGGCGCGCGTGGCCGTCGAGGCGGGCATCGGCCTGACCTGGCACCGCTACGTCGGCGACGCCGGCCGGATCGTCTCGCTGGAGCACTTCGGCGCCTCCGCCGACTACAAGGTCCTCTACCGCGAGTTCGGCCTGACCGGCGAGGCCGTCGTCGAGGCCGCCCGCGAGTCGGTCGCGGCCGCCGCCCGCCGCTGACGCCCCCTTATCTATCCGTAGGAGATGCAATACCGATGACAGACGCACTCAAGCGCCTCTCCGAAGAAGGCGTCGCGATCTGGCTGGACGATCTGTCCCGCAAGCGCATCACGTCCGGCAATCTGGCCGAGCTGATCGACGAGAGCCACGTCGTGGGTGTCACGACCAACCCGTCGATCTTCCAGAAGGCGATCTCCGGCGGCGAGGGCTACGAGCAGCAGCTCACCGACCTCGCGGCCCGCAAGGTCACCGTCGACGAGGCCATCCGCATGATCACCACGGCGGACGTCCGTGACGCCGCCGACATCCTGCGCCCGGTCTTCGACCGCACCGACGGCCAGGACGGCCGGGTCTCCATCGAGGTCGACCCCCGCCTGGCGCACGACACCGTGGCGACCGTCGCCGAGGCCAAGCAGCTGGCCTGGCTGGTGGACCGCCCCAACACCCTGATCAAGATCCCGGCGACCAAGGCGGGCCTCCCGGCTATCGCCGAGGTGATCGGCAAGGGCATCAGCGTCAACGTCACGCTGATCTTCTCGCTGGAGCGCTACCGCGCCGTCATGGACGCTTACGTGACCGGTCTGGAGAAGGCCAAGGCCGCGGGCCTGGACCTGTCCCTGATCCACTCGGTCGCGTCCTTCTTCGTGTCCCGCGTGGACACCGAGATCGACAAGCGCCTGGACGCCCTGGGCACCGACGAGGCCAAGGCCCTGCGCGGCAAGGCCGCCCTGGCCAACGCCCGCCTGGCCTACCAGGCCTACGAGGAGGTCTTCTCCTCGGACCGCTGGCTGGCCCTGGAGAAGCTGGGCGCCAACAAGCAGCGTCCGCTGTGGGCCTCGACCGGCGTCAAGGACCCGGCGTACAAGGACACCCTGTACGTGGACGACCTGGTCGCCCCGAACACGGTGAACACCATGCCGGAGGCCACCCTGGAGGCCACCGCCGACCACGGTCGGATCACCGGTGACACGGTGCGCGGCACCTACGAGCAGGCCAAGGCCGAGCTCGACGCCGTCGCCAAGCTGGGGATCTCCTACGACGAGGTCGTCCAGCTGCTGGAGGACGAGGGCGTCGACAAGTTCGAGCAGTCGTGGAACGACCTGCTCAAGTCCACCGAGGCGGAGCTCAAGCGCCTCGCCCCGGAGGCGTGAATTGAGCGCGAGCAGCAACCCGCTGCGTGACGCTCAGGACCGACGGCTCCCGCGTATCGCGGGGCCGTCGGGCCTGGTCATCTTTGGCGTCACGGGCGATTTGTCCAGGAAAAAGCTGATGCCCGCGGTCTACGACCTCGCGAACCGCGGCCTGCTGCCGCCGGGCTTCTCGCTGATCGGTTTCGCCCGCCGCGACTGGGAGGACGAGGACTTCGCCCAGATCGTGCACGACGCCGTCAAGGAGCACGCGCGCACGCCCTTCCGTGAGGAGGTCTGGCAGCAGCTGGTGCAGGGCTGCCGGTTCGTGCAGGGCGACTTCGACGACGACGTGGCGTTCGAGACCCTCAAGACCACCATCGAGGAGCTCGACCAGCAGCAGGGCACGGGCGGCAACTTCGCCTTCTACCTGTCGGTCCCGCCGAAGTTCTTCCCCAAGGTCGTCCAGCAGCTGAAGAAGCACGGGCTGGCCGACCAGCGCGAGGGCGCGTGGCGGCGTGCCGTCATCGAGAAGCCCTTCGGTCACGACCTGAAGAGCGCTCAGGAGCTCAACCAGGTCGTCCACGAGGTCTTCCCGCCCAACGAGGTCTTCCGTATCGACCACTACCTGGGCAAGGAGACCGTCCAGAACATCCTGGCGCTCCGCTTCGCCAACACCCTCTTCGAGCCGATCTGGAACCGGTCCTACGTCGACCACGTGCAGATCACCATGGCCGAGGACATCGGCATCGGCGGCCGCGCGGGCTACTACGACGGCATCGGCGCCGCCCGTGACGTCATCCAGAACCACCTGCTCCAGCTGCTCGCGCTGACCGCGATGGAGGAGCCCGCCTCCTTCGACGCGGACGCCGTCGCGGCGGAGAAGACCAAGGTCCTCGGCGCCGTCCGGCTGCCCAAGGACCTCGGCAGGGAGACCGTCCGCGGCCAGTACGCGCACGGCTGGCAGGGCGGCGAGGAGGTCGTCGGCTACCTCGAGGAGGACGGCATCGACCCCAAGTCGAAGACCGACACCTACGCCGCGGTCAAGCTGGAGATCGACAACCGCCGCTGGGCGGGCGTCCCCTTCTACCTGCGCACCGGCAAGCGGCTCGGCCGCCGCGTCACCGAGATCGCGGTCGTCTTCCAGCGCGCCCCGCACTCGCCCTTCGACCACACCGCCACCGAGGAGCTCGGGCAGAACGCCCTGGTCATCCGGGTGCAGCCGGACGAGGGCGTCACCATGCGGTTCGGCTCGAAGGTACCGGGCACCTCCATGGAGGTCCGGGACGTCTCGATGGACTTCGCCTACGGCGAGTCCTTCACCGAGTCCAGCCCCGAGGCGTACGAGCGGCTCATCCTCGACGTCCTGCTCGGCGAGTCCAACCTCTTCCCGCGCCTGAAGGAGGTCGAGCTCTCCTGGGAGATCCTCGACCCGATCGAGCAGTACTGGGACAAGCACGGCACGCCCGCGCAGTACCCGGCCGGCACCTGGGGCCCGGTCGAGGCGGACGAGATGCTGGCACGAGACGGACGGAGCTGGCGCCGGCCATGAAGATCGACCTTACGGACACCACGGCCAGCAAGATCAACAATGCCCTGGTCCAGGGGCGCCGCGCGATCGGCACCCCCACCATCGGCATGGTCCTCACGCTGGTCATCGTCACCGACGAGGAGCACGCCTACGACGCGCTCAAGGCGGCCAACGAGGCCTCCCGCGAGCACCCCTCGCGCAAGCTCGTCGTCATCAAGCGCGTCAGCCGCTCCCCGCGCGAGCGCGCCGGCGCCCGCCTCGACGCCGAGGTCCGCGTCGGCACCTCCGCCGGTGCGGGCGAGACCGTCGTCCTGCGCCTGTACGGCGACGTGATCGACCACGCCCAGTCGGTCGTCCTGCCGCTCCTGCTGCCCGACGCCCCCGTGGTCGTCTGGTGGCCGGTCGGCTCCCCGGCCAGCCCGGAGAAGGACCCCCTGGGCGCGCTCGGCCAGCGCCGCGTCACCGACGCGTACTCCGCCGAGGACCCCCTCGCCGAACTCACCTCCCGCGCAGCGCACTACGCCCCGGGCGACACCGACCTCGCCTGGACCCGCGTCACGCCCTGGCGCTCCATGCTCGCGGCCGCACTCGACCAGCAGCACGGCGACATCCGCTCCGCCGAGGTGACGGGCGAGGGCTACAACCCCAGCAGCGAACTCCTCGCGATGTGGCTCGCCGACCGCCTCGGCATCCCCGTCAAGCGCACCGTCTCCGACGGCCCGGGCCTCACGGCCGTACGCCTGGAGACCGGCAACGGCCCCATCGTCCTGGACCGCCCCAACGGCTCCCTGGCCACCCTGTGCATGCCCGGCCAGCCCGACCGCTCCGTCGCACTCCAGCGACGCGACACCTCCGAGCTCCTCGCCGAGGAACTGCGCCGCCTCGACCCGGACGTCATCTACGAGTCCGCGCTCAAGTACGGCGTGGACCGGCTCGGCAAGGCCGAGGCCGCTCCGGCGAAGCCCGTGGCGGCGGAGCCGCAGCAGCAGGCTGAGGACGTGGCTCCCGCTGCCCCCGCCAAGAAGCCGAGCGGCAAGAAGGCGGCGGGCAAGTGAGCGCTCCGCAGATCGTCGTCCACCGGGACAAGGAGCTGATGGCGCAGGCCGCGGCGGCCCGGCTGATCACGAAGATCGTGGACGCCCAGGCCGCGCGGGGCTCCGCCTCCGTCGTCCTCACGGGCGGGCGCAACGGCAACGGGCTGCTCGCGGCCCTCGCCGCGGCGCCCGCGCGGGACGCGGTGGACTGGTCCCGCCTGGACCTGTGGTGGGGCGACGAGCGGTTCCTGCCGGAGGGCGACCCCGAGCGCAACGTGACACAGGCGCGCGAGGCACTGCTGGACGCCGTGCCGCTGGACCCGGCCCGGGTGCACCCGATGCCCGCGGCCGGGACCGCGTACGGCAACGACGCGGACGCCGCGGCGGAGGCCTACGCGGCCGAACTCGCGGCGGCCGCGCGGCCCGAGGACCATGGCCCCGTGCCGTGCTTCGACGTCCTGCTGCTGGGCGTCGGCCCGGACACGCACGTCGCGTCGCTGTTCCCCGAGCTGCCGGGCGTACGGGAGACCGAACGCACCGTCATCGGCGTGCACGGCGCGCCGAAGCCGCCGCCGACCCGGGTCTCCCTGACCCTCCCCGCGATCCGCGCCGCCCGCGAGGTATGGCTGCTGGCCGCGGGCGAGGACAAGGCCGCGGCCGTCGGCATGGCTCTCTCGGGCGCCGGCGAAATCCAGGCCCCGGCAGCGGGAGCGTACGGCTCCCGCCGCACGCTCTGGCTCCTGGACGCGGGCGCTGCCGCGGGCTTGCCGCGGGAGTTGTATCCCCCGGCGTCGCCCTGACGCTTCCTCATGCGGATGGCCCGCCCCCTCCGGGGGCGGGCCATCCGCATGAGTGGCACCCCGTCAGGGGCGCGGGGAACTGCGCGACCAGCCACGACGGACCAGCGGACGCACACGGAGCGCAAGAGGCACCCCGGTAGGCGCAACCGCGTCAGCGACCGCGCAACTCGCGGTAGCGGGCGACCAAGGATGCCGTCGACGCGTCGAGCCCGGCCACCTCCGAGCCTGCGGTGAGCGCAGGCTCGACCCGCTTCGCCAGCACCTTCCCCAGCTCCACACCCCACTGGTCGAAGGAGTCGATGTTCCAGATCGCCCCCTGTACGAACACCTTGTGCTCGTACAGAGCGATCAGCTGCCCCAGCACCGACGGAGTCAGCTCGCTCGCGAGGATCGTCGTCGTCGGGTGGTTGCCACGGAACGTCTTGTGGGGGACGAGCTCCGCCGGGACGCCCTCCGCCGCGACCTCCTCGGCCGTCTTGCCGAAGGCGAGCGCCTGTCCCTGGGCGAAGAGGTTGGCCATCAGCAGGTCGTGCTGGGCGACCAGACCCGGCGCCAGGTCCTCCACCGGACGGGCGAAGCCGATGAAGTCCACGGGGATCAGCTTCGTGCCCTGGTGGATCAGCTGGTAGTACGCGTGCTGACCGTTCGTACCCGGCGTGCCCCACACCACCGGACCCGTCTGCCAGTCCACCGCACGGCCGTCGCGGTCCACGGACTTGCCGTTGGACTCCATGTCCAGCTGCTGCAGATACGCCGCGAACTTCGACAGGTAGTGGCTGTAGGGCAGCACCGCGTGCGACTGGGCACCGTGGAAATTGCCGTACCAGACGCCGAGCAGGCCCAGCAGCAGCGGCACGTTCTCCTCGGGCGGCGTGCACCGGAAGTGCTCGTCGACCAGGTGGAAACCGGCCAGCATCTCGCGGAAGTGGTCCGGGCCGATCGCGAGCATCAGGGAGAGCCCGATGGCGGAGTCGTACGAGTAGCGCCCGCCGACCCAGTCCCAGAACTCGAACATGTTGGTCGGGTCGATGCCGAACTCGGCGACCTTCTCCTCGTTCGTCGACAGCGCCACGAAGTGCTTGGCCACCGCCTCCTCGCCCGCGCGCAGCTCGGTCAGCAGCCAGTTCCGCGCCGAGGTGGCGTTGGTGACGGTCTCGATGGTGGTGAAGGTCTTGGAGGCGACGATGAACAGCGTCTCGGCGGCGTCCAGGTCCCGCACGGCCTCGTGCAGGTCCGCGCCGTCCACGTTCGACACGAAACGGAACGTCATGTCGCGGGCGGTGAAGGAGCGCAGCGCCTCGTACGCCATCGCCGGACCGAGGTCGGAGCCGCCGATGCCGATGTTGACGACATTCCGGATGCGCTTGCCGGTGTGGCCCTTCCAGTCGCCCGAGCGCACCCGGTCGCTGAAGACCTGCATCTTGCGCAGCACGGCGTGCACGGCCGGGACGACGTTCTCGCCGTCGACCTTGACGACCGTGGACTCCGGGGCGCGCAGCGCGGTGTGCAGCACGGCGCGGCCCTCGGTGGTGTTGATCTTCTCGCCGCGGAACATCGCGTCCCGCAGCCCCGCCACGTCGGTCGCCGCGGCCAGCTCGCGCAGCAGGCGCAGCGTCTCGTCCGTGACCAGGTGCTTGGAGTAGTCCAGGTGCAGATCACCCACCTGGAGCGTATAGCGCTCCGCGCGCCGGGGGTCGTCCGCGAAGAGCTGCCGCAGGTGCACCTCCCCGAGCTCTTCCCGGTGCTTGGCCAGTGCGTTCCATTCCGGCGTCCGGTCCAGCCTGGTGCGGCCCTCTGCGTTCATCTCGGACATCAGCCCATTCGTTGTCGTAACTGCCCCGCCGTCCTCCAACCTAATTGATCTGCGGACGGTTCAGGCGCAACACGAAACGGCACCCACGAGGGGTGCCGTTCCTGTCAGATCTCGCCGCGGAGCTTCGCGAGGGCCTCGGCGAGGATGGCCTCGCCGTCCGCGTCGCTGCGCCGCTCCCGGACGTAGGCCAGGTGGGTCTTGTAGGGCTCGGTGCGCGGCGGGTCGGGCGGGCTGTCCCGGTCCTGGCCTGCGGGGAAGCCGCAGCGCGGACAGTCCCAGGTGTCCGGCACCTGTGCGTCGCTGGCGAAGCTCGGCTGCGTCTCGTGCCCGTTCGAGCACCAGAAGGAGATGCGGAGACGCGGCGCGGACTCGCCGCGCTCGGCTTCTCCCATCGGCCCCGCCCCGACCCGGCTTCCTCGGATCGCGTTGCCACTTGCCACGGTCGTAACTCCCTGCGTGATGGTGCTGCACGGTGCCAAATAGCGGCTGCGCCGCGGGGTCGCGTCAACGCCTCCGCTGCGGGCGCCCCAGTCTACGTAAGGCCCAACGCGCGTCCAGTGGCAGGAGTTACCGCCCGGCCGCAAAGGACGCGACCTCAATGATAGGCCGCGTCGGCGACGGTGCGTCAGCTATCGAGCTTCATCAGCAGGCCGAGCACGACGATGCACGCGAACCACAGCAGACCGACCACCACGGTGATCCGGTCGAGGTTCCGCTCGGCGACCGAGGAGCCGCCCACGGAGGACTGCATGCCGCCGCCGAACATGTCGGACAGGCCGCCGCCCTTCCCCTTGTGCATGAGCACCAGCATCATCATCAGCAGGCTGAAGACGATGAGGGCGATCGAGAACCCCATGACCACGGTTGGACCAACTCTCTCGGAAGTGGACGGCTAGGGGCCGGGTGGCGCGAACGCGCCGGTCCCGGCCCCGACAGGGTACGACGGGGAGCGCCCGTCGTCATAGCTCAGCTCACCGCTCGGCTCGCTGCCCGGCTCACTGGTCGCGGAAGCGGACGATCTTCACGAACTCGTCCACGTCCAGCGAGGCACCGCCGACCAGCGCGCCGTCGACGTCCGGCTGCGCCATGATCGCGGCGATGTTGCCGCCCTTGACGGAGCCGCCGTACTGGATGCGCACCTTGTCGGCCAGCTCCTGGCCGTACAGCTCGGCGAGGCGGCCGCGGATGGCGCCGCAGACCTCCTGCGCGTCCTCGGGCGTGGCGACCTCGCCGGTGCCGATGGCCCACACGGGCTCGTAGGCGATGACGACGGACTCGGCCTGCTCGGCCGGGACGTCCTTGAGGCCGCCGTCGACCTGGGCGAGCGTGTGCGCGACCTGGTTGCCGGCCTTGCGGACGTCCAGGCCCTCGCCGACGCAGAGGATCGGGGTGATCCCGTGCCGGAAGGCGGCCTTGACCTTGGTGTTGCAGACCTCGTCGGTCTCGGCGTGGTACTGGCGGCGCTCGGAGTGGCCGACGGCCACGTAGGTGCACTTGAGCTTCGCCAGCATGGCGCCGGAGATCTCGCCGGTGTACGCGCCGGAGTCGTACGCCGAGAGGTCCTGGGCACCGTACTTGATCTTCAGCTTGTCGCCGTCGACGAGGGTCTGCACCGAGCGCAGGTCGACGAAGGGCGCCAGGACGGCGACCTCGGTGCCCTCGTAGTCCTTGTCGGCGAGGGCGAAGGCGAGCTTCTGGACGTGCGCGATGGCCTCGAGGTGGTTGAGGTTCATCTTCCAGTTGCCCGCCATCAGCGGGGTGCGTGCACTCACGGTGTTTCAGTCCTCCAGTGCGGCGAGGCCGGGGAGCGTCTTGCCCTCGAGGTATTCGAGGCTGGCGCCGCCACCGGTCGAGATGTGGCCGAAAGCGTTCTCGTCGAAGCCGAGCAGGCGCACGGCGGCGGCCGAGTCACCGCCGCCGACGACGGTGAAGGCGGGGCTGTCGATCAGGGCCTGCGCGACGGCCTTGGTGCCGTTCGCGTAGTCGGGGTGCTCGAAGACACCCATCGGGCCGTTCCAGAAGACCGTGCCCGCGTCGGCGAGCTTCGCGGCGTAGAGCTCGCGGGTCTTCGGGCCGATGTCCAGGCCCTCCTTGTCCGCCGGGATGGCGTCCGAGGCGACGAGGTCCGGGTTGGCCGGGGTCTTGCCCTTCAGATCCGGGAAGTCGGCGGAGACCAGCACGTCGACGGGGAGGACGAACTCCACGCCGCGCTTCTCGGCCTCGGCGAGGTACGCCAGGCAGGTCGGGATCTGGTCCTTCTGCAGCAGCGAGATGCCGACCTCGTGGCCCTTGGCCGCGAGGAAGGTGTACGACATGCCGCCGCCGATGAGGATCTTGTCGGCCTTCTTCAGCAGGTTGTCGATGACGCCGATCTTGTCGGAGACCTTGGCGCCGCCGAGGACGACCACGTACGGGCGCGCGACGTCGTCGGTGAGCTTCTTCAGGACGCCGACCTCGGTGGCGATCAGGTCGCCCGCGGCGTGCGGCAGGCGCGCCGGGAGGTCGAAGACCGAGGCGTGCTTGCGGTGCACGGCGCCGAAGCCGTCACCGACGTAGAGGTCGGCCAGGGCCGCGAGGGCGTCGGCGAAGGCGCCGCGCTCCGCGTCGTCCTTGCTCGTCTCGCCCGCGTTGAAACGGAGGTTCTCCAGCAGCGTGACCTCGCCGTTCGCCAGTGCGGCGACGGTGGCCTTCGCGCTGTCGCCGACCGTGTCGGTGGCGAACGAGACGTTCCTGCCCAGGAGCTCGCCGAGCCGCACCGCGACGGGGGCCAGCGAGAAAGCGGGGTCCGGGGCGCCCTTGGGGCGGCCCAGGTGCGAGGCGACGATCACCTTGGCGCCCGCGGCGGCGAGCTTAGCGATCGTCGGGGCGACGGCGCGGATGCGGCCGTCGTCGGTGATGGTGGTGCCGTCCAGCGGCACGTTGAGGTCGGCGCGGACGAAGACCCGCTTGCCTTCGACGCCGTCCTGGACGAGCTCGTCGATCGTCTTCATGCAGTGACTCCGGTGACTTCCGTAGCGGTCAAGCCATGGGACGGGGCTCGTACGACGCTCCCTCGCGCCGTACGAGCCCCGTCCCCTACTACATCGCAGTGCCCTGTGACCGTATCGGCCGGGGGCATCGGATCAGAGCTGGCCGCCGACGAAGACGGTCAGGTCGACCAGGCGGTTCGAGTAGCCCCACTCGTTGTCGTACCAGCCGACGACCTTGACCTGCTTGCCCTGGACCATCGTCAGCTGCGAGTCGAAGGTGCAGGAGGCCGGCCAGTTCACGATGTCGGAGGAGACGATCGGGTCCTCGGTGTACTCGAGGATGCCCTTCAGCTCGCCCTCGGCGGCCTTCTGGAAGGCGGCGTTGATCTCTTCCTTGGTGACCTCGCGGTCGAGCTCCAGGACGAGGTCGGTGACCGAGCCGGTCGGGACCGGGACGCGCATGGCGATGCCGTCCAGCTTGCCCTTCAGCTGCGGGAGGACCAGGGCGGTGGCCTTGGCGGCACCCGTCGAGGTCGGGATGATGTTCTCCGCGGCGGCACGGGCGCGGCGCAGGTCGCTGTGCGGGAAGTCCAGGATGCGCTGGTCGTTGGTGTACGCGTGGACCGTCGTCATCATGCCCTTGACGATGCCGAAGTTCTCGTCGAGAACCTTGGCCATCGGCGCCACGCAGTTGGTGGTGCAGGAGGCGTTGGAGATGACGTGGTGGTTGGCCGCGTCGTACTTCTCCTGGTTGACGCCCATCACGATGGTGATGTCCTCGTTCTTGGCCGGGGCCGAGATGAGGACCTTCTTCGCGCCCGCGGCGAGGTGCTTGGCCGCGTCCTCGCGCTTGGTGAAGATGCCGGTGGACTCGATGACGATGTCGGCACCCAGCTCGCCCCAGGGCAGGTTCGCCGGGTCGCGCTCGGCCATCGTCTTGAAGGTCATGTCACCGACGGTGATCGTGTCGTCGGTGTGGCTGACCTCTGCGTTCAGACGGCCCAGGATCGAGTCGTACTTCAGCAGGTGCACCAGGGTGGCGTTGTCGGTCAGGTCGTTGACACCGACGATCTCGATGTCCGCACCCTGCTCCAGGAGCGCGCGGAAGTAGTTACGACCGATACGGCCAAAGCCGTTGATGCCTACGCGGATCGTCACGAACCGATCTCCTCGTTGGTGTGCCGGTCTGTCCGCCGGCGGCTGTATGGGAAGTCCCCGACCACCACTGACCCTACCTCCAAGAACGGAGGGACGTGACATTGGCGGACCCCTCCGACGTCACCTGTCAATGGCGTGCAACACACTGCCGAGCAGACGAGCGCGGGTCGGCGCATTTGATACGTGTTCGAGACCGAAACCCAGCAGTGCGGTGTCACGCGTGGTGACCGCGGCCGAGTAGTGGGCGATCTCCTGCGAGCGCGTCCAGTCGCCGCCGTTCCGGGGGCTGCCCGGGGGTGGTCCGGGGACGCTCCAGGGGCCGAGGGACGTCTCGAAGCCCTCGGAGGGCTGTGCGGTGCCGCCGACGGTGAGGGTGGTGTCGTCGACGAAAACGCCCCGGCCACCGCTGTTCGGGTCGGTGACGTAGGAGATCGCGAGCTCCACCTTGGCGCCCGCGTACGCGCTCAGGTCGAAGGCCGCCTGCCGCCAGCCGCCGGACGAGCCGGTGAAGGCGTGCCAGGTGCCGGTGCCGCCCTGCGCCACACAGCTCCCGCTACGCACGGTCACGTAATGGGCAAGGAAGGGGTGGGCTTTGAGAGTCGCGTCACAGCCGAGCGGCGGGCTGTCCGTGGTGCCGCCGTTGGCGTCGGGCAGGGTCGTCCAATCGTCCTTGCCGACGGTGTGCGCCTCCAGGACGGCGTTGTCGTAGCCCTGCTCGGTGTCGTGGCTGAGCCAGAACGTCAGGCGGGGCTTGTCGGCCGCGGTCGCCTTGGTGAGGTCGACGGTGCGGGAGAGCCGCATCCACGCGTTGTCCTGGTGTTTCGCCGCGGCCATCCAGGACCCGGTGTACGGCTGGAAGGGGGACCGCACCCCCGCGTAGTCGCCCGCCGCGGCGCTGCGGAACTGGGGGAAGGACGCCGGGGGCAGCTCGTCGGAGATCGAGCCGTAGACGCCCGCGGCGGTCAGCGGATCGCCGGGCGCGTCACCGAGGCCCGCGGACACGCCCTTGAGCGCGCCCGCCCCCTCGAAACGGGACGGCCGGGACTGCGAGATCCGGCCACTCGCACCCAGGTAATACTGGCTGAAGTCGTTCGTGTCCGCGGGTCCGACGCGTGCGCCGCCGCCCGCCTGCTGCCCGGCGGCGACGAGCTTGCCGCCCTCGTTGACGAAGTCGCGTACGGCCAGCAGGGTGGCGCCGCCGGGCCGGTTCGCGCCGGAGAACCACACGACCGTACGGAAGTGGCGGAGCACGCCGAGCGCGTGGGGCGCGCCCTGCTTCGCGACGTCCCAGACCGCGGCCCGGTGCCCGTTCGCGGCCAGGGCGCGGGTGTGGACGGCGATGTCCTGGGCGGATGCCGCGGCGCCCGTGTCGGCGAGCACGAGGGTGTCGGCGCGGGGGCGTTCGGCCACGGTGTAGGTGAACGGCTCGTCGGCGGTGGGCTTGCCGTCACGCGTACGGCCGGTGAACCACACCTGGACGCGGTCGCCGGGCTCGGCGCCCTCGACCTGGGCGCGGTACTGGTCGAAGCGGAGGTTGTCGCGGCCGCCGTAGCGCCTGCCGCCCTCCCACGCCTCCAGCCGCTCGGTGTGCGTACGGCCGCCGTTGACACGGTAGTTGAGGCGCTTGTCGCGCAGGCTCCTGCGGGCGGTGACGGCGACGTCCTGTTCCTCGCCGCGCGCGTAGGAGGTGGTGAAGGTGTCCGGGGTGAAGTCCGGGGCGCTCATGCCGACGGAGGAGACGGGCACGTCGACGCCCGCCCTGTTGGCGGCGGTCTCCGCGACGGACAGCGCGAACGGGAGGTTCTTGGTGAACTCCTGCTCGATCAGCTTCCTGTCGTCGGGGAAGTTGAAGGAGGAAGGGCAGTCGTCCGGATTCCAGCGGCCGCTGGTGTCCGCCTTGGAGGCCGTCTGGCAGGTCGACATCTCCGGGGTGAACATCATCGTGCCGTTGACGTTCGCCGCGTGGCCGTCGGCCTCGCCGTTGGTGGTGTAGAGCTCGGAGGAGAGCTGCGGCCGGTAGCCGGGGATCGCGGGCTTGTCCGGGGTGCCCGCGAGGGCCCGGTAGAGCACGTCGTCCGGGGTGGGCGTGGCCACCTGCCAGCCCACGCCGTAGAGCAGCAGTTCGGCCGCGGAGTGGTAGTTGACGGCGAACGTGAAGTGGACGCGCTTCTCGAAGGCGTCCAGCGCGCGGGTCTCCGGCTCGGAGGCGGGCGAGGGCCCCCGGTAGGTCTCGGAGGCCGGCTGCGGGGACGAGCCCTCGTTGTCGTAGCCCCACTTGTAGGGGAAGTTGCGGTTGAGGTCGACGCCGTCCCCGGGGCCGATCTTGCCGTCGCCGTTGTTGTCGCGCAGGTTCTTGCGCCACAGCCGGGTGTCCGGGCCCTGGAAGGTGTAGTCGTAGCCGTCCGGGTTGGCGGAGAGCAGGAACCACAGCTCGGTGCGGTCCAGCAGCCGGGTGATCCGCTCGTCCTTGCCGTAGCCGTTGACGTAGTGGTGCATCAGCCGCCGCGTCATCTCGGGCGTGATCCACTCGCGGGCGTGCTGGTTGGACAGGTAGAGGACGGACGGCTTGGCGCCGTCGCGGGTCTTCTCGGCGTCCTTGCTCACCTTGAGGGCGAGGATGTCCTGGCCGCGCACCGTCTTGCCGATGTTGACGACCTTGGTGAGGCCGGGGTGCGCCCGGCCGGTGTTGACGATCTCCTCCTCCAGGCCGCCCTTGGGGCCGTACGGGCGGAAGACGTGGTCGCCCTCGGCCTTGAGCCGCTCCTGGGTCTTCTTCGAAACGCGCCTCTCGGTGAGGTCCACGCCTCGGGCGCGCAGGCCGGCGGCCTGCTTCCCGGTGAGGACGAGCTCGACGGGCGCGGCACGGCCCGCGGCGGGCGGCGCGCCCAGCTCGTGCCCGTCGACGCCCGCCGCGAGCAGCAGCGGCAGCTGCGCGGCGGTGACCTTGCCGGTCCATACGGAGAGCGGGCCGCCGTCCGCGGCGGGCGGGGCGGGCTGCGCGG
>NZ_JAINFC010000115.1 GCF_020740835.1 Streptomyces sp. UNOC14_S4 | reverse complement strand
TCCCACGGTTCCTCGACCAGGACGCGGCCGCCGTACTCGAGGGAGACGAGATAGTCCCCGTACGCCCCGGCCGGCAGGTCGACGTCGAGGGCGAGACGGGCCCGGCCGCCCGCGGCGATGGAGCCGCGCCACGTCTGCTTCTCCCAGGAGGGGGACAGCACGCCGTGCGAGGTGCCGATGCGGAAGACGGGGTCACGGGCCGGGGCGGAGCCCAGATTGCCGACGGTCACGACGAGCCGCCGCCGCGGCGGGGCCCCGAACCACGTCAGGAGCCCGCTGGAGCCCTCCAGGCGCGCCCCCAGCACGCCGAGCCGCGCGTCACCCTCCGGCGGCGGCAGCGCGGCGACAGCGTGCCCCGCGACCGTGAAGGCCGTGTCCACGGCCTCCGCGGCCTCCGGCTCGCCCGTCACCGCCGCCACATGCACGACGCACGGGCACGGCTTCGGCGGCTCGGCGACCGGGATCTCCTTGCTGAAGGACCCGTCGGCCCCCGTGGTCACCGCGCGGCCGTCCGCGTTGGCGCACGCGTTCGTGCCGCCGATCATGTTCTGGCCGCAGATGAGCACCATGAGCAGGGTCCGCGGCGCCCACTCCGTACCGCTGACGGTGACGGTGCCGCCCTTGCCCGCCTCGGTCCGGTCGAGGCGGACGGAGGGCCCGTCCGCGCCCGCCATGCCCGAGGCGCGCCCCGCCGGGACGAGGACCAGCAGGAGCGCCAGCACGGCCAGGAGGGCCGCCGCGATGCCCGCGCCGCGCGCGCCCGACGCGCGGTTCACGCCGCCTCCACCGCCCCCGCCGTCCCCTCCGTACGGATGCCGGGGCGCGGACGACGGCGTACGCGCCGTACGAGCAGGAGCACGCCGCCCCCGAGCACCAGGGCCGCCCCGCCGAGGGTGGGCAGCACCCAGACCAGAGGCGTGTAGGAGCGCGAGGCGGTCGCGCGGGCCGCGCCGGGCGCCGTTGCCGTGACGTGCACGCGTACGGAGTCCAGGCGCGGCGCGTCCGGCCACCATTCGGTCAGCCGGACCCGGCCGCCCGGCGGCAGCTCCGCCGGCACGTCCGTGGGCGTACGGCGCAGGACCGTCCCGAAGAGGCCGTCCGCGCGGATGGCCAGGTGCGGGGCGAGCACGGTGTTGCCCCGGTTGACCAGGGCGTACCGGATGACGGCTCCCCCGCCCGACCTGCCGACCCGCAGGTGCTCGACGCCGAGTGCCGGGAGCGCGGGCGGCCCGGTGACCCGTACGGCGAGCCGTACGCGCACCTGCCGCCCGTCTCCGCCGACGACGAGCGCGCCGGTACTGCCTCCCGGCCGCGCCGCGCTGGGCACGGTCACGGTGAACGGGACGTCCGCGCGGGTGTGCGCCGGTACGTCCACCCGTGGCGCGGCGACGGCGATCCCCGGGCCGTCACCGCCGACGGTGAGGCGGCGGGGCCGGTCACCGGGGTTGACGAGGGCGAGCCTGTCCTCGAACACGGTGCCGGGCGCGCCCTCGAAGTAGAACTCGGCGCGCTCGCCGGGCCCGGGCCGTTCCTTCCCCGCCGGTGCCGGGGCGGCGGTCCAGGGCTCCTCGGCCGCGACGGGCGTGAGCGGGAGCAGGCCCAGTGCCAGGGCTGCGCAGAGCGCCGTGGCCGCGCGGCGGGGGGACAAGGCCACCGCCTAGCGTGTCGTCGCGCGCCGCCGCGTGAGCCACAGCACGCCCGCGACGCCCGTCAGCAGGACCGTGCCGCCCAGCGTGCCCAGGGCCACCGCGGAGTCCGAGGGGCCTGTCTGCGGGAGCTTGCCGCCGCCTGTGGTGCCCGTGGTACCCGTGGTTCCCGTGCCGGAGCCTCCGGTCGTGCCACCCGTACCGCCCGTACCTCCCGTACTGCCGCCGGAGCCGGAGTCGGAGCCGCCCGTGGACGTACCGCTCGACGTACCGCTCGTCGACGTACCGCTCGACGAGCCTCCGGTGGTGGAGCCGCCCGCCTTGACCTCCAGGGACAGTGACGGCTTCGGGTCGTTGGAGGGTGTGCAGGTCGTCGTCGTGCCCAGGGCCTGGATCGTGAGCACGGAGGCCGTGAAGGTGACCGTGCCGCTCTTCTTGGGGGTGTAGGTGCCCGACAGGTCGCCGATCTTGATGGGCGTGTTGGCGGGTATCTCCTCGGAGTTGGGCGGGCCCGCGACGTCCACCGTGCCGGAGTCGGCACCGCCGAGCTTGATGACCGCGCTCGGTTTCATCGCGCCCTTGCCGAGCGCGATCGGGCTGGAGGAGACGCCCTTCGCGAAGGTCATGGTGAGCTTGTACGCGTCGCCGCTCGCGTCCGCCTTGATGTCGATGGGCGACACGGCGCTCCTGTCGCCGATGGGTGTCTTGCACTGGTAGTTGACGTCGACCGTCTCCGCGTGCGCGGCGGGTGCGGTGAGGAGGAACGCTCCCCCGGCGAGGGCTGTGGAGAGGGCCACCGCGCCTGCGCGGCGGGCGCCGACGGGATGGCGTGTGGGACGGCGTGGGTTGTGGGGCATCTCGGGTTCCCCTCTCGTCCGGCGCCGTAGCCGGACAACTCTGACGGCACATCAGATCGGGCGCCGACGGTACGCCGGGGCTCCTTCGGAGGGAAGAGAGAGAACGCGTCTGTTTGGGGGTGGGGTACGCCTACCGGGCTGCCACATGAGCTCCATTTGCGACCGCGGGTCCGTTGTGGCTGGCCGCGCCCACGCGGCGGAGCCGCACATACAACACAGCCCCGCGCCCCTGTTGGGGCGCCCCGTCACGCAGGCGCGGCCAGTTCCGCCCAGACCGTCTTGCCCTCGCCGCTTTCGTTGCGGACGACGCCCCAGTCGAGGCAGAGCCGCTGCACGATGAACATGCCGTGCCCGCCCGGACGCCCGGCACGGTGCGGCGTGCGGGGCGCGGGCGTGCCCGCGCCGAGGTCGACGACCTCCAGGCGCAGCACCTTGCCGACGTGGGCGACGCGCAGTTCCTCGGGGCCGTCGGCGTGCAGGCAGGCGTTGGTGACCAGCTCGGAGACGACCAGCAGGACGTCCTCGGCGGCGGCGCGGTGATCGGCGGTGGCCGCGGGCAGCCAGCCCCAGTCCTGGAGCGCCTGGCGGGTGAAGTCGCGGGAGCGCGGCACGGCACCGCTGACCCCGACGAGCCGCAGCCTGCGGACCTGCACCGCGGGCGGCGGAATGGCGTCGGAGGCGCCGCCCGCGTCCGGGCCGGGCTCACCCGGCGACGGGACCGGCCGCGTGGTGCTCATCAGCGCTTCACCTCACCGATTCGCCGACTCGGGGTTGATGGATACCTGGGGATACGAGAGAGATTCAAAAGCGGAGTCAGCAGACTCCTGCCCGACCGATCCGCCGGAACACCCACTTCTTCGGCGGGGGCCCTGTGACGAGGGCAACCCCGGTGTCAAGCGGTGACGACGGCGGGAGCGGGGGCGGTGACACACATCACTCGGCGACGGCCGCATCGACGGTGTCGTGTACATGAAAGACAGCCTCGGCGCCGGTGATCTCGAAGACCCGGGCGACGACCGGCCGCATCGCGGCGAGGTGGATGCCCCCGCCCGCGGCCTCGGCGGCCAGCCTGGCGCCGAGCAGCACATTGAGCCCGGTGGAGTCGCAGAACTCCAGCTTCGAGCAGTCCACGACCACCCGCGGGCTGATCTCGCCGACGCACCGGTCGAGCGGTTCCCGCAGCAGCTCCGCCGTGTGGTGATCGAGCTCACCCATCGGCGTCACGACCGCACTCGCTCCGTGGCGCCGGACCTCTACATTCAGCCGGCCCCTGCTGGCGCTGCCGGCCATCCCGCGGTCCATGCGCATCCCTTCCCGGTTGCTTGCGTGGACTGTCAGAACATTACGCCTTCCCTACGCCCCCGGGAAGCCGAAGATCCGTCATTTCGTGACATAGACGGATAACACAGACTTGCTTTAGGGCAAGGGGGACAGGTAGGGCTAGAAGACAGACATCCACCACTGACGGCTCGGAGGCGCCGCAAACCACAGCACGACGTCAAGGCATCGGCGGCCTTATATGCCGAGAATGATGGAGGAGACCATGTCACCCCGGCTCGACGGACCGCGCACCGGAACCCTTCGGGAGACCGCGTCGTCGACGATCCCGCAGCAGCAGAACGGGCGCCAGCGCCCCGGGCTCCACGACGGACCCGCATACGACGACGCGTACGACAGCACGTACGGCACGCACAGCACGCACAACACCACGTACGACACCGCGTACGACGAGACTTCCGGGCTCCACGGCGGGCCCGATTCCCCGGCGCTCCCCGCGCTCCCGGCACTCTCCGGGCTCCCGGAGATACCCCCGTACGACGAGGTGGGGCCGGACGACGCGCGAGCCCTCTCCAAGACCCTCTTCGCCCGCCTCGCGGAGCTGGAGGAGGGCACCCACGAGTACGCCTACGTACGCAACACCCTGGTCGAACTCAACCTCGCGCTGGTGAGGTTCGCCGCGTCGCGGTTCCGCACCCGCAGCGAGCCGATGGAGGACATCGTCCAGGTCGGCACGATCGGCCTGATCAAGGCCATCGACCGTTTCGAGCTCTGCCGGGGCGTGGAGTTCCCCACCTTCGCGATGCCGACGATCATCGGCGAGATCAAGCGCTTCTTCCGGGACACCAGTTGGTCCGTGCGCGTGCCGCGCCGGCTCCAGGAACTCCGGATCGACCTCGCCAAGGCCCGCGACGAACTGGCGCAGCAGCTCGACCGCTCCCCCACCGTCGGCGAACTCGCCCAGCGGCTCGGGATCACCGAGGACGAGGTGCTGGAGGGCATGGCGGCGAGCAACGCGTACACCGCGAGCTCTCTGGACGCGCAGCCCGCCGACGACGACGCGGAGGGCACGCTGGCCGCGCGCATCGGCTACGAGGACAACGGCCTGGAGGGCATCGAGTACGTCGAGTCCCTCAAGCCCCTCATCGCCGAACTCCGGCCGCGCGACCGGAAGATCCTCTCCTTGCGCTTCGTGGCCAACATGACGCAGTCGGAAATAGGAGAGGAGCTGGGCATCTCCCAGATGCACGTCTCGCGCCTGCTCTCCCGAACCCTGGTACGACTACGCCGCGGACTGCTGTCCGAGGAGTAAGCGCGCCCCGTAAGGGGCGCGGGGAACTGCGCGCCCAGCCACACACGGCCCGCAGCCGCGCACGCAGCACAAGAGGCACCCCGGTGGGCGCAACGGTCCACCGGGCCCGCACCCGCGCGCGCAGCGCAAGACGCACCCCGGTGGGCGCAACAGGGGCCCGGAGGCGCAGCCCCCCAGCGGGAGCGAACCGGCATCATGACGCCATGAGCGTGACCATCGACATCGCCGGCCTCCCCCCGGAGGGCATCGTCTTCGAGACGTCCCCCCTGGCCGAACTGTGCCTCACCCTGCACGCGCTGTCGGAACCGGGTCACCACCCGGGACGGGAAGGCTGGGCGCAGGCCACCGCCGCCGCGCTCCGCCCCGATCTCGCCGACCGGCTGCAGGAGGCGGACTTCCTGTGGCGGAACACGTTCTCGGACCTGTTCATGCCGTTCGCCGGGGTGCGCGGCGGTGACGGCAGGGCCGGTGCGACGCTCGCCGAGGAGCTCGACATGTTGGACGAGCTGGACGACGAGCAGTTCGTGGTGACGGCCCTGGAGTTCACCTGCCTCAGCTCGTACGACCGGGGCGGGCCGTCGCCGCTCAGTGACGCGGAAACGCGGGCCAGGGTGCTGGAGCTGGCCCTGGCCCGCGGGCCGGGGCAGGCGGAGTTCGCCGGGCGGCTGCTGCGCGACCCCTGCTCCGTACGGGCGTGGGTGCGGCGGCTCTTCGAGGACTGCGATGAAGCGTTCTTCGCGGACATCTGGCGACGGATCGAGCCCGCGCTGGCCGCCGACGCGCGGCACAAGGCGGAGCTGCTGCGGCACAAGGGGCTCGACGCGGCCCTGGCCGCGGTGTCGCCCGCGCTCGCGCTGGAGGAGGACGGCGCGCGCATCCGGGTGGACAAGCTGGCGGAGGGGCACGCCACGGCGTTCGCCCCGGACGTGGCACCGGGCCTGACGTTCGTACCGTCGCACTTCGGCTGGCCGCACCTGATGGTGCTGCACCGGCCCAGGTGGCGCCCTGTCGTGCACTACCCGATCGGCTCGCCGGAGCTCCCCGCGGCCACCTCGGTCGAGCTGCTGAAGCTGCGCCTGGAGGCCCTGGCCCACCCCGTACGCATGCAGCTGTGCCGCAGTACCGCCCGGGCCCCGCACACGACCGGCGAGCTGGCCGGTGTCCTGGGCCTCACCGCCCCCGAGGTCTCCCGCCACCTCGCCGTCCTGCGCCGGGCGGGCCTGATCACCGCCCAGCGGCGCGGCCGCTACGTCCACTACCAGCTGGACGTCAGGGCGGTGGCCCGGCTCAGCGGCGAGTTCCTGGAGGGCATCCTGCGCTGAGGGCCGGTCCCGGACGCGGGTTCCCGGTCAGCGGGGACGGGAGAAGCGGCGGGCGGCCACGGCGAGCGCCGTCAGGCCGATCGTGGCGGTGATCGCGAGTTCCGCGGCGGTGGACGGCCGCCAGCCGGCGGGCCAGGTGTCCGTCGCGGCGGCGGCCGGGACGGGAGCATGGGCCGCGACGGCTTGGCGCAGGAGATCGACCGCGTAGGTCAGGGGATTGGCCAGGCAGAGCGCCGTGAGCCAGGTCGGCAGTGCGGCCAGCGGAAACATCGCCCCGGACAGAAAGAGCATCGGTGTCAGGGTGAAGCTCAGCACGGCCTGGAAGGTCTGCATACGGGTGATGCACACGGCGGCGAGGGTACCGAGGGCGGTCATGGTCAGCGCGGTGAGGGCCAGTTCGCCGACCAGGGTGGCGATCAGGACAGGGCGATAGGGCACGTGAGCGGTCCAGGCGAGGCCGATGACGACAAGCCCCTGGCAAGTGGCCACGGTCGCCCCGCCCACGCACTTGCCCAGGAGCAGGCTGCCGCGCCGGACAGGGGCGACGAGCATCTCGCGCAGGAATCCGGTCTCGCAGTCCCAGACGATGGATGCCCCCGCGGCGATGGCCGGCAGCTGGACGGTCATCATCAGCACGCCCGGGAAGAGGTAGGCGCGGTAGTCGCTCGTACCGGCGGGGGTGGAGACCATGGTGCTGAGCCCGGTGCCTAGTACCAGCAGGGTGAAGACCGGCTGGAGCAGGTTCACGGCGATCAGGCTCCGGTTGCGCAAGAAGCGGAGCATTTCGCGCTGCCAGACGACCCTGACGGCACGCAGCTCGCCGGTGAGTCCGCGCGTGGCCGGGGGCGGCACGGGGACGGCGGTACGGATGACCTCGTCGGTCACGGTCATGGCGCTCGTCTCCGCACTCTCCTCGCGCGTCGTACGGGTGGCCGGGATGCCGGGGACGGCTGCCGCCCAGTGGGGTCTTCGGCGTCGCGGATGGTCCGTCCGGTGCAGCACAGGAAGACGTCGTCGAGGCTGGGCCGGGTGACGGTGACCGACAGCACCGGCACACCGAGGTCCGCGCACAGTGCCGGCACGAAGGCGGCACCGTCCGGCACGTGGATGCACAGCCCGTCGGATCCGGCGGTGGCGTCCAGACCGAACCGCCGTCGCAGGGCGGTCAGCGCCATGCGGTCGTCAATGGTGCGGAGTCGGACGCGGTCGGTGCCGATCGCGGCCTTGAGGGCGGCCGGTGTCCCTTCGGTGACGATGCGGCCGTCGTCCATGATGGCGATCCGGTCGCAGTGCTCGGCCTCGTCCAGATAGTGAGTGGTCAGGAAGAGAGTGATCGCCTGTTCTTCGCGGACGCGGTGCAGGTGCTCCCACAACTGCGCCCGGGACAGCGGGTCCAGGCCGATGGTGGGCTCGTCCAGGAACAGCACCTGTGGTGAGTGCAACAGGCCGCGGGCGATCTCCAGTCGGCGTTTCATGCCGCCCGAGAAGGTGCGGACAAGACTGTCCCGTCGGTCGGAAAGGCCCACCAGGCCGAGCATTTCGGCTGTCCTGGCGCGTGCTGTGTGTCTCGGCAGACCGTAGAGGTCGGCGTGGAAGCGCAGGTTCTCGCCCGCCGTCAGCTCCCCGTCGACGGTGAGGTCCTGGAAGACGAGACCGATGCGGCGGCGTACGTCGTCCGGGGCGGTGACCACGTCCGCCCCGGCCACGCTCGCCCGGCCCGCGGTGGGCCGGGCGAGCGTGCAGAGCATGGCGATGGTGGTGGATTTGCCCGCCCCGTTGGGACCGAGGAAACCGAAGGTCTCACCCGGGCGCACGGTGAGGTCGACCCCGCGCACGGCCTCCACCCCCGGGTACGACTTGCACAGGCCGCGGGCGAGGATGGTCGGCGGGCCGGACGGCACCTGGACGGGGCTCGTCACGGGCTCTCCGCCTTGTCTGACAAAGCCTTGTCGGGCAAAGCCTTGTCGGGCAAAGAAGGCCCCCGTCCCGGCGGGACGACGACGATCGGCCGCATCTGCGTGGTGGACAAGGGCTCGTCGACGGGGCGGCCTTCCGCCTCGACCCAGGCGTGGGCCTGGAAGGGGACACTGCGTACACCGGCGCACCAGACCGGCCACGAGCCGTGGGTCCGGCACAACAGGGCCGTGGCGATGGATCGTGGCAGGCAGCCCTGCCCTGCGCACCGGACGCTGACGGCGGTCACTGTCCGGCGTGCTCTGCTCGCCTCGGTGTAGCTGGCGGGTCTGGCGCCCCGGGCGCAGAAGGTGAGGATGCGACGGATCCTGGCGGGCGGCAGCCGTCCGATCAGGTGGCCGGCGCCGACTGCGAGCATCGCCGGCGGGCGGCGACGCAGAGGGAGCCGGAACGCATCACCAGTGGTGGCCGGCGCGGTCATGGTGCTATCAGCCCGGCGGTGTGCAGCGTGTGGATGACCTCGGCGGCGTCGATGAGAGCTTGTTCTCTGGTGACGTCGTACCGCTCGGTGAGGGCGTCGGCGGCTTCGGCCTCGCCGCCGCCGTCGATCAGGACGCCGAGCACGACGGCGCCGCTGTCGTTGAGCTGGTAGTAGCGTCCGGTGCGCTCGTCCAGCAGTACCAGTCCGTCGACGACGGGCACCGTTGAGACGTCCGCCCTCAGGTTCGGCATCGGAGTTTCCTCGCTTTCGCCGTGAGTTGCGAGTTGGCGCGGAGCCAGGTCTCCACCGCGAGCGTCATCTCCAGGTAGCCGACCGGCAGCCGGGGCGGGTAGAGGACGAGGGCCGCCTGTCGGAGCGTTTCTGTGTCGACCAGGCCGAGACGGGCCATGTGGGAGTCGGTGAGAAGTTCCGCGAGCTCGGCTCGCCGGGCCAGAAGCCCACTGTGGACTTCTCTGGAGAATTCCGCCTTGTTGCGCCGCGCGAGGACTTCGCCGGGGACGATGTCCCGCATCGCCGCGACGGTGAGGGGCTTGAAGACGAAAGGCGTGGTGCGCTCGTGGAGCCGCACGGCCAGGCATGCCTCGATGACCCGGTCGTCCAGGAACGGGAAGTGGTAGGGAAGGCCCGCCTCGGCGGTGTAGCGGGCGATCTGCCGACAAGGCCGCGTCGACGGAATGATGTGCATCAGCGCCATGTGCTGTCCCCGGGTGGGGGCAAGGGGACTGATCGCTTCGAGCTCGCGAAGGATCACATGCCGGAGGTGTTCTCGCGCTTCGGCGGTGATCCACGGGGGCAGTGCGGGGGGTGCGTCCCACCCCATCATGGCGGGTCTGCGATCGTTCACGTACATCGGGCTCAGGTCGCTCATGGCGTCACCGAGCCACCGCTGATAGGACCGCCGGTCGGTTGCGGCACGGATCGTCGCGCCCAGCGTCCACCGGCATTCAGCCGACAGGGCGCGAAGATGCCGCAGACCTGTCCGGAGGTTCGCGCGGAGAGTGTCATGGATGTAGGCGTCCATCGCCTGGACGACCTGGTCACCGCCCTCGCCGGTCAGGTGCAGTCGCGATCCCTTGGCCGACAGCAGGGTGGCGAGCTCGGTGCGTGTGCCCCGGATCCGCCCGCCCAGGGCGGGTTCGTCGAGACCCTGCCCGGCTGTCAGCAACCCGGTGTAAAAGGGAGCCAGCTCGTTCGGATCCATCAACAGGTGTTCGGCGCCGGGCAAATGAGCCGCTGCACGGCGTGCCCAGACAGCATCGTCGTGCCCACCGTCGATCCCCGACTGGGTGAACATAATGAGCTTCGCGGGGCCGCGCGCGGCCAGGAAGCAGACCGGCGTCGAGTCGAGACCCCCGGAGAGGTCGGCGCTGACCACTCCTCCAGCGGCCGTACGCACGCCCACCGCGTCGGCGAGGGCCTGGGCGAACCTCGGTGCGCCCTCCTCGAGGGACAAGTGCGGCTGCGGGGGCTGCCACCACCGCACGACCCGCTCACCACCCCTCGGGCTCAGACACAGGTCGTAGCCCTCGGGCACGGCGGAGACCTCCCGCCAGAGCGGACGCCCGCCGAACGGATGGGGCACGGACGGCTCGAGCAGCCGGAGGATCAACGCATCCTCGTCGAGCGTCCCGCCAACGGCCCCGGCCAGTACGTCGGCCCGGTCACACCCGACCGTCACGCCGGCGATCCGCGCGGAGAAGAGCCGCCTCATGCCCGAGGCGGTACCACGCGCACGCACGTGACCGTCGAGCGAGGACACCAGGTGGAAACACCCCGGCATCCTCGCTGCGATACGGTCCAGGTCGTAGCCGGACCAGCTCATCCTGATCGAGTCTCTCCAGCGGCCGTCCAACCGCGGGAAGTCCCCGACCAGGGCCACGCGTCGAGATCCCGCCGAAATCACTGTCAGCTCGCCTTGCGCCCAACGTCCGACCAGCCATGGGTGGCCGGAGGCATGTGGTTCGCTCCGAACCTCCGCCTGCGCGCCGAGGACCTCAGCCGCACGTACGGCTTCGGCGCAGTCCGGAAGCACTGCGAACCAGCCTCGGCCTCGATTCGTATCCATACGTCTTCCATTCACTCCTCAGTGCGGAGAGTAAGAAGCTCATGGGCTCGGTGGTGCCCCGGATCACAGATCCGGGGCACCACCGAATCGTTCAGCGCATGAAGTCATTACGCTTGAAGACGGCGAGGTTACCGTCCGAGGCGATCCCGATGAAGCCGGTGGTCATTTCACCGAACCCGCCGATCTCGACGAGGGATGGCGCCTGATACTGGCTCTTGACCATGTCGCTTACCTTTCACATTTCTTTCGCTCCCCCACACCCCCTGTGAGCGTGGAAGTACTGCTCGGTGGCGCCCCTGCACCCTGGAGATCGGGGCCCATCGAAATCGCTCAGCGCATGAAGTCGCCGCGCTTGAGGATCTGGAAGCTGCTGTCTGGCGTGAAGCCATCCCAGCCGGTAGTCAGCTCACTGAACTCACCGATCTCGACGAGGGACGGCGCCTGATACTGTTCCTTGGCCATATCGCTAACCTCTCACTTCCCCCACACCCCTGTGGGCGCAGATGCACTACTCGGCGACGACCTGCATCGCGGGATGAAGGCACCATCAAATGCCTCTAACGGGCAAAATCACTAGTGCGCTTGAAGAACGTGAAAACGCCATCAGAAGCGTCGCCACCAAACCCCGTGGTCAGTTCTCCGAAGTTTCCGATATCAACGAGGGACGGCGTCTGGTACGGGACCTTGACCATGTCACTTACCTTTCTTTTCCCCGCGCTCCCGGTGAGCGCGGAGGAACTACTCAATGACGCC
The DNA here is from genome assembly GCF_020740835.1 of Streptomyces sp. UNOC14_S4. Lineage (GTDB taxonomy): Bacteria > Actinomycetota > Actinomycetes > Streptomycetales > Streptomycetaceae > Streptomyces. Next base: position 5,864 of record NZ_JAINFC010000115.1, on the reverse strand, counting down.
TCGCAGCGCGGGGTGGGAGCGTCACTGAATTCACCTAACGAGCAAGTCCGGGGCGGATGTAAGTCGGGAAAAGACCGTCAGACGCGGTGCCGATGCCCAAGTCTCCGGTCAGCTTGCCGAAGTTGCCGATCTCGACGAGAGCCGGCACCTGATACTCAATCTTCTCCATTTCACGCGCCTCCTGCGATCGCAGCTTTTCCTGAGGTGACCGCTCGGCATGAGCGGTGACAGAACCGATGAGTCACCCTCCCCCACGAGACCTGCAACACAGTCCCTCCATACACCGGAAGGGGAGTTTCCCTCAGCTCGGAGACTGCGCCTTTCCAGGGTTTTTTTAAATAGCATCACGCGAGCACCACTCGAATGGCTCAGCAGTCAGATACGGCAGTGAACTCATGAGTCGCCAGACCCGAAAAAATCGACTTCCGGCAGCTTTGCCGCCGACCACTCAACTGGCGATAAGCCGCAGCACATCCCCCCTGACGACGCCCCCGAACTCTTCCGCTCCGGCGCATGTTCGGCCGCCGGGGTGGTCCAGTAATTCTCCCGGAGGTACGGCGCCTGAGATGCCGAACAAATGGCCTGGGAAATCTCTGCTTTGCCATGCAGAGCACCACCGATAGGATCTTCAGGGTCGCCGCGTCGACCTTCTCCCTCTTGTGGCCGCGATCCTGAAGCAGGCAGAGAACGCAATGCCCAATGATCGCCTGACGTTGTGCCCCAGCTCGCGCAGCGCGTACCTGCGGGCGAGGTGTTCCCCGCCCGAAGTCGGCACGGCGGCAATGGGCATCCGGAACGACCGCATCGGAGTGGCGATGGCCGTGACACCGTCCCGCGTCTTCCTCCGGCCTCCGCCCTCAGCGCGGAGGGCACGAGTGGGAAACGGCACCGCGCAGCAGCGCCCTCGCCAGCCGGGCCTACCGCACCCGTGGCGAGCGGCCAGGAAGCGGCCGCTTCGCGACATCACCGCCTCACTGATCCATGGCGAAAATACGTCGAACCGGCCCGCCACCAGATCGCGGTTTCCACGACCCGGTGCGCCGTGAACCGGCAAACCCCGACGTCCCGTTAAAGAATTGAGGGAAAGAACCCAACCCTTCCAAACCCCGCCGCTCACCCCATCGGGTGACAAGGTGGCAGGCATGGGCACCGGCGCGGTACGTTCGCGCCACAACCCCCATACGACGACGGCCCCCGCCGGGACTGGCATCCCGGACGAGGGCCTGATCATCAAGGAAGTCGACACCTTCCCCATGACTGACGCGCAGTCTAGCGCGCGTGCATCCGCGCGCACGGAGACACCGATGGCCGGGGTCGTTCACGTCCGGCACCGCCACGACACCCACTTCACCGTTGTCGGCAATCACCTCGCCCAGCACCTCCATCTCTCCGCCGTCGCGATCGGTATCGGGGTGTACATCCAGTCGCTCCCCGACGGCGCATTAGTCGGCATCAAGGACCTGACCCGCCGCTTCCGCGAAGGCGAGATCGCGATCGCCCGCGCGCTGAAGGAACTTGAGGCGGCCGGGTATCTGGAGCGGCGGCGCGTACGGTGCGCGGGCGGCCGGATGGCGACGCTGACGAGCTGGTACGAGCACCCCGAACACCGCGAGCGCTGCGCGGCGAGCGCGCCACGGCCTCGCCGCCGCCCACCAACCAACCCGGCACGCCGCCACGCAGGACCGGCCCCAGCTCTTGCCGACCGTCCCAGCGCCCCGCAGGCCCCTCCCGTCGGCCCGGCCGATCGCCCCGTCGGCCCGGCCGATCGCCCCGTCGATCTGGTGAAGCGGCGACGCCCCGTTGACACACCCCTGCCGCCCATCGACCAGGCCACCGACCGGACCGCCGTCGATCTCCTCGCCGGGCTGCGCCGCCGTGACCCCCGTCTGCTCCTCTCCGAGCGGGACGTTCAAATCCTCGCCCCGGACGTACGGGCCTGGCTCGACCGTGGCGTGGGCCCCGTCCAGCTCGCGCGCACCCTCGGCGGCGAGCTCCCCATGGGCGTCATCGCCCGCCCGGCCCGCCTCCTCGCCTACCGCCTGAGGGAGTGGCTGCCACCCGCGCTCCCCACTCAGCCCCTGGAACGTCCCGAGCAGCAGCGCGGCCGACCGCCCCTGCCGTTCCAGACCTGCGACGGCTGCGAACGCGCCTTCCGTGCGGCCGCACCCGGCAGGTGCCGCGACTGCCGGACGGCATTGAGCGCGGCTGGTCCGGCCGCATGAACAGGAGCACCCGAAAGCCCTCCACCGCTACGGTGAAGAAGGAAACAAGCGCCAAGAGGCCGCCGCTATGACCACTCAGCCGACACACCCCCATGCGCCGGAACCGGAACAGGTGCCCCGCACCTACGACGGGATCGTCGACGCCCTCCAAGGCTCTCGCCGGATGGCATTTTTCCGCGAGTTCGGTGAAGCACCCCACGACCAGGCCGAGGCCGTGCTCCGCCGCTGGTGGTGCGAAGCCATGCTCGACACCGACCCCGAAGCCGACCGCACCCGCGAAGCCGCGGTGGCAGGCACCCTGCACATGACCACAGTCGAGGAGGTTCTCGCCCGGAGGAAGGCGAGGGGCCTCCCCGTCGGCTGAGGACGAGGCCCAGGACGGCCGACCCTGCCACCTGTCCGACGAGGTCGCACGTGTCCAGCCGTTCTGACCGGGCCACCGGTCAGACCACAGGCCGGGTCACTTCGCGCACAGCGCCGTCGACAGGACCTTCAGGGCCGCCCGGTCGGCCTTCTCCCCCTTGAAGAGGTCCATGCCGAGGGCGAGGGTGATCTGCCGCTTGCCGTCGGCCGTGGTGAAGCTGAAGGTGTTGTAGCCGGGGACACTGCCCGTGTGGCCCCAGACGGGCTTCTCGCCGGGGCAGTAGCCGGAGTTGCTCTCCAGACCCAGGCCGTACCTGCGCTCCGGGCCGCGGTCCGTGGCGTGCAGGACGTTCATCTCGCGCCACAGGCGCTGCGGCAGCAGTTCGCCGCCGGCGAGCGCGCGGTAGAAGCGGTTGAGGTCGGCGGTGGTGGAGACGAGGTTGCCGGGGCCCGGGAAGGCGGTGGGGGTGAAGTCGGTGAAGTCCGTCGCGGCGGTCTCCTTGGGCAGGCGCTCGTAGCCGTTCAGGTGGCGGCCGGACAGGTGGGACGTCGTCGGAACGGACGTACCGGTCAGGTGCAGCGGGCGCACGATGCGCCGGTCGATCTCCTGGGCGAGCGTGCGGCCCGTGGTCTTCTCGACGAGCATGCCGAGGACGACGTAATTGGTGTTCGAGTACGCCCACTTGTCGCCCGGCTTGGTGCGCGGCTTGTCGGGGGTGTCCCGCTTGAGGGCCTCCTCGACCAGGCCACGCGGCGTGTAGTCGCCGTGCTGCACGGTCCTCAGGTAGCCGGGGCCGTTGTCCCACCAGGTGTCGGTGTAGTTGGGCAGGCCGCTGGTGTGGTTCAGCAGCTGCCGTACGGTGACGGGCACGCCGTCCTTGTCGGGGACGAGGCCGGGCAGGTGGCGCCCGATCGGGTCGTCCAGGCCGGCCTTGCCCTCGGCGACGAGCTGGAGCACGACGGTGGCGACGAAGCTCTTGGTCACGCTGCCCGCGCGGAAGCGGTCCCCGGGGCGCGCCTTCCGCCCGTCCGCGAGATCGGCGACACCGCTGCTGCCGCGCCAGACCCCGCGCCCGTCCCGCACCTCGGCGACCACACCGGGCACGCCCTCCGCCACGACGGCGTCCAGGGCCCGCTGGAGGTCACCGCGGTCGGCACCGCGCGCGGTGGAAGCGGCGGACCCGGCGGGCGCGGCGGCGACGGCGGGCGCCGCCGCGGGGGCGAGGGCCGCGGCTGCGAGCAGAACGGAGACGGCGGCGGTACGGCGACGCATTGACGGGACCTTCCGGAGCACGGTGACTGATGCTCCGTCACCGTATGCCGCGCACTCCACTGGCGTGATCATGACCAAGGATGATCACGCGACGGCCACCCCCTAAGGCATCCCCGAGCACGTGTCAGGGTGTCGAGGTGCCAGGGTCGCCATGTGGTGTGCCCCACAAGGGGTTGAACCTCACATCGACGTGAGCCTTTAGCCTTCCGGTCATGACGAACAGCCCACGCTCCGCCGACTCCTCCCCTGCCCCCTCCTCCACCGCTCCCTCCGCCGTGCACAACAGCAACCCCTTCAACCGGCGGGTCATCGAGGAGTTCCGGCGCAACGCGGGCCGGGTCGGCGGGCAGTTCGCCGGGACGAGTCTGCTGCTCCTCACCACGCGCGGGGCCCGCAGCGGGCTGCCCCGGACCACGCCGCTGGTCCACCTCCGGGACGGCGACCGGCTGCTCGTGTTCGCGTCGAACGGCGGCGCGCCCGTCGCTCCGGCCTGGTTCCACAACCTGACGGCGGCGCCCGACGACGTGGTGGTCGAGGTGGGCACGGAGCGCTATCCCGTACGGGCCCGCCTGGTGGACGAGTCCGAGCACGACGCCGTGTGGGCCCGGCAGATCGCCGTGGACCCGCAGTTCGCCGACTTCCGGGAGCGGGCGCGGCAGGCGGGCCGTACGACGCCGGTCGTGGCGCTGGAGCGGATCTCCTGAGGCGGGCTCCGGTCAGACCTCGCGTACGCCGCGCCGCCAGACCGCCGAGACCAGCGGGACGCCGGGCCGGTACGCGAGGTGGACGTGCGACGGCGCGTCGAGGAGCGCGAGGTCGGCGAGCGCGCCCGGGGCGATCCGGCCGATGTCGTCGCGGCGCAGTGCCGCCGCGCCGCCCGCCGTCGCGGACCACACCGCCTCGTCGGGGGTCATGCCCATGTCCCGCACCGCCAGGGCGACGCAGAAGGGCATGGAACTGGTGTAGGACGAGCCGGGGTTGCAGTCCGTGCTGAGGGCGACCGTGGCGCCCGCGTCGAGCAGGCGGCGCGCGTCGGGCCACTCGGCGCGCGTGGAGAACTCCGCGCCGGGCAGCAGCGTCGCCACGGTGTCGCCGTCGGCGAGCGCGTCGACGTCGGCGTCGGTGAGGTGGGTGCAGTGGTCGGCGGAGGCCGCGCCCAGCTCGACGGCGAGCTGCACGCCGGGCCCGTACGAGAGCTGGTTGGCGTGGACGCGCGGGATCAGCCCACGGGCGGCACCGGCGGTGAGGATCGCCCGGGCCTGGTCCCCGTCGAAGGCCCCCCGCTCGCAGAAGACGTCGACCCAGCGCGCGTGCGGGGCGCACGCGTCGAGCATCGCGCCGGTGACCAGCTCGACGTACCCGGCGGGGTCGTCCGCGTAGTCCGGGGAGACGATGTGGGCGCCGAGGTAGGTGACCTCGTCGGTGTGGGCGGCGGCGATCCGCAGGGCACGGGCCTCGTCCTCGACGGTGAGACCGTAGCCGGACTTGGTCTCCAGGGTGGTGGTGCCCTGGCGCAGCGCCTCGCGTATGTGGCGGACGAGGTTGGCCTCCAGCGCCCCGTCGGTGGCGGCGCGGGTCGCGGCGACGGTGGTGCGGATGCCGCCCGCGCTGTAGCTCCGCCCGGACATACGGGCGTTGAACTCGGCGGTGCGGTCACCGGCGAAGACCAGGTGGGAGTGGGAGTCGACGAAGCCGGGGAGGGCCGCGCGGCCCTCGGCGTCGACCCGGTTGTCAGTGGCGGGTGCTTTGCTTGACGCACCGACCCAGGCGACGCGGTCGCCGTCGACGACGACGGCCGCGTCCTGGATCAGTCCGAGCGGGCCTGCACCGAGGGAGGGATCGTTGGTGACGAGGCTGCTGATGTTGGTGATCACCGTGGTCGCCATGGGCGTACGGTCTCCTTCGGCTGCGGGGCGGTGGTGGCGGGCGTACGTCGTCGGGTGCGGACCGGCCGTGCGGTCCGGGGGAGACCCCCCGGACCCCCGAAGCGGCCCCGACGCTTGCCC
>NZ_JAINFC010000114.1 GCF_020740835.1 Streptomyces sp. UNOC14_S4 | reverse complement strand
GTGCCTGTACAGGGGCTGCGAACGGGGGGCGCGGACGCCGTAGGCTTAGGGGTCGCACGGTGGGGGACGTGCTGCCGGATCACACCCCGGACAACGGGTCGCACACCGGTACACCCCGGAATGACGCCGCGCGACCCCGAACAACACTGCACGGAACGGCAACCGGTGGTACGGACCCGTCCGCCCCGGTCGGAAGGAGGCGCTGGGTGATCGAGCTTGAGGGGGTTCCCGAGCTGATCGACCCGGTCATGATCTGTGCCTTCGAGGGCTGGAACGACGCCGGTGACGCCGCCTCCAGCGCGGTCGCGCACCTGGACCGGGAGTGGAAGGGCGAGGTCTTCGCCGCGCTCGACGCCGAGGACTACTACGACTTCCAGGTCAACCGCCCTACGATCTGGCTGGACGGCGGGGTCCGCAAGATCACCTGGCCGACGACCCGGCTGTCCGTGGTGCGCACCGGCGGCGCGAAGCCGCGTGATCTGGTGCTGGTGCGGGGCATCGAGCCGAGCATGCGCTGGCGCTCGTTCTGCAACGAGATCCTGGGCTTCGCCCATGAGCTGGGCGTGGAGCTGGTCGTGGTGCTGGGCTCGCTGCTGGGCGACACCCCGCACACCCGGCCCGTGCCGGTCACCGGCGTCACCTCCGACCCGGACCTGGCCCGCACCATGGACCTGGAACAGTCCCGCTACGAAGGCCCGACCGGGATCGTCGGCGTTCTCCAGGAGGCGTGCGCCCACGCCGGGGTCCCAGCGGTGAGCCTGTGGGCGGCGGTGCCGCACTACGTCTCGCAGCCGCCGAACCCCAAGGCCACCCTGGCGCTCCTCAACCGCCTGGAGGACCTGATCGACCTGCGGATCCCGCTGGGCGAGCTCCCCGAGGACGCCCGCGCCTGGCAGCTCGGCGTGGACCAGCTGGCCGCCGAGGACCGCGAGGTCGCCGAGTACGTCCAGACGCTGGAGGAGGCGCGCGACACCGCGGACCTCCCGGAGGCCTCGGGCGAGGCCATCGCCCGTGAGTTCGAGCGCTATCTGCGGCGCCGCGACGACCGGCCCGGCGGCCACGCCACCGAGCCGGGGCTCGCGGACGGCTCCTACCTCCGCGACAGCCCCGGCGGCCGTACGCGCCCGCAGCGGCCCGCGGCCAAGGACGACGGCGGCGGCCCGGCCGCCGAGGAGGAGCAGGACGGGCCCGAGACCGAGGGCTGACCGGCCGGCACGGCCGGGCACGGCGCCTGACCTCGCACGATTCCCCGGGCCCCCAAAGGCGGGCGGATATCGGAGCGACGTGCGAGGCGGTCCGCCGTACACTTGTCGGTCCGGTGAAGGCCGGTCCGGGCACGCCGCCGAGGTGCGTCCGGACCGGCCTTCTCGTCCCCTCGGAGGTGTGCCCCGTGACCAGCAGCATCCCCCTCGCAGTGACCCGTCCGGTCGCCGGACCGGGACTCCACGCCGTCCTCCTCGACATGGACGGCACCCTGGTCGACACCGAGGGTTTCTGGTGGGACGTGGAGGTCGCCGTCTTCGCCGAGCTCGGACACCGGCTCCTGGAGGAGTACCGCTCGGTGGTGGTCGGCGGGCCCATGGCGCGCAGCGCCTCGTTCCTGATCCAGGCCACCGGCGCGAAGATCGCCCTGGCCGAGCTCACCGCCCTGCTCAACTCGCGCTTCTCCGAGATGATCGGCCACGGCGTGCCGCTGATGCCGGGCGCCCGCAGGCTGCTCGCCGAGCTCGCCGCCCACTCCGTGCCCACCGCGCTGGTCTCCGCCTCGCACCGGGAGATCATCGACCGGGTGCTGCGCACCCTGGGCGCCGAGAACTTCACGCTCACCGTCGCGGGCGACGAGCTGGAGCGCACCAAGCCGCACCCCGACCCCTATCTGCTCGCGGCCGCCCGGCTCGGCGTGGACCCCGCCCGGTGCGCCGTGGTCGAGGACACCCTGACCGGTGTGGCCGCGGCGGAGGCGGCGGGCTGCCGGGTGGTGGCGGTGCCCTCGGTGGCCCCCATCCCGCCCGCGGCCGGGCGCACCGTCGTGGGCTCCCTCGAAGAAGTCGACCTGCCCTTTCTCCACGGCCTCATGAGGACCGTCTGACACCTGCCCGGCACTCGTCCCACACTCGCCCGGCACCCGCGCGGCCGCGGAATGTCCAGCGGAGTTCCGGCCCTCGGCGCGCGCTTTTCCGCCCGAATGCGGTGGCCGAATTCCCCTGACCGCCCAGGACTTCGCCGGAGTGAGTTTCGTCACCGGGTCAAGAGGCGTTGAGTGGGGTGTCGATCACTCTCCCGTATCCCCGGTGGGGCGGAAGAGCACCCTTGTGTCCCGATTGATGGTTTCCTGTGTGGATCGTTCCCCTGCTCCGCTCTCCATGAACTGCCGGTCGTTATCGCGGCGTGATAACGCATCAACTTCACCGTGTTCCGGCCACCGGGGGACCGCGCACTAATCTCTTCGCGAGAACTTCACGGCTGCCCATGGGCCGACACGACCGCCGTCGGTATCGTCCCGGGAACCGAACGCACCACCACAGGGAGAACCCCGCACAATGAATCGCAAGACGTTGGCGCTGCCGGCCGTGGCAGCCCTGCTGGTCCCCGTCCTCGCCGCCTGTGGCGGGAGCGATGGAGCCGGGAAGGGCAAGGGCGCCATCGTCATCGGCACGACCGACCGCTTCGAGGAGACCACGGACGCCCCCGCGCCCTTCGACCCCGCGGCCGCGTACGACATCAGCGTCTGGAACGTCCTGCACAGCACCTTCCAGACGCTGATGCGCCTGCCCCGCTCCGGCGCCCAGCCGGTCGGTGACGCCGCGGAGAAGTGCTGGTTCGCCGACCGCAAGAACGAGCAGTTCCGCTGCACCCTGCGCAGCGGGCTGAAGTTCGCCAACGGGCACGCGCTCACCTCCGAGGACGTGAAGTTCTCCTTCGAGCGCGCGCTGGCCATCAACTTCGAGAACGGCCCGATCTCGCTGCTCAGCAACATCGACCGCATCGAGACGCCCAGCGAGACCGAGGTCGTCTTCTCCCTGAAGACCCCCGACGCGACGTTCCCGCAGAAGATAGCCACCCCGGCCGGCGCCATCGTGGACAGCGAGTCCTACTCCAAGAAGGAGCTCACCAACGGCTTCAAGGTGGCGGGCTCCGGCCCGTACACCCTGAAGACCGAGGAGAAGGACGGCCGGGTCACCAAGGCGGTCTTCGAGAAGAACCCGAACTACCAGGGATCGGTCGACCCGCAGAACAGCAAGTTCGAGATGCGCTTCTTCGACGACTCGAAGTCGATGGAGAAGGCGCTCAAGGACGGCGACATCGACCTGGTGAACCGCTCCCTGTCGCCCGAGCAGCTCGGCCGTCTGCGCACGGCCGACACCAAGGGCGTCAAGCTGCTGGAGACGCCGGGCCAGGAGATCAGCTTCCTCGCCTTCAACACCGAGGACGCCACGGTCAAGAACAAGGCCGTGCGCCAGGCCATGGCCCAGCTGATCGACCGCCAGGCGCTGGCCCGCGACGACTACGAGCGCACCAACGACGCGCTGTACTCGCTCGTCCCCACCGGCATCACGGGCCACCAGAACTCCTTCTCCAACAAGTACGGGGACCCCAGCGTCGAGAAGGCGCGCACCCTCCTGAAGGGCGCCGGTATCACCTCCCCGGTGCCGCTGACGCTCACCTACACCAGCGACCACTACGGTGAGGTGACCGCCAAGGCGTTCAAGACGCTGCAGAAGCAGCTCAACGACAGCCAGCTGTTCACCGTCAAGGTCGAGGGCGTGAAGTGGGCGGACTTCCGCCCGGAGGCCGCCCGCGGCAAGTACGCCGTCTACGGCATGGGCTGGTTCCCCGACTTCCCGGACCCGGACAACTACGTCGCGCCGTTCTTCGGCAAGGACAACTTCCTCCGGTCCCCCTACCAGAACACCAAGATCACCAACCAGCTGATCCCGGACTCCCGCGAGACCCCGCAGCGCGAGTCCGCGGCCAAGCTCCTCCAGCAGGCGCAGGACATCGTCGCCGACGAGGTGCCGGTGCTCCCGCTGTGGCAGGGGAAGCAGTACGTGGCCGCCCGGGAGAACATCACGGGCGCCGAGTGGGCGCTCAACCTGGCCTCCGAGCTGCAGCCGTGGGAGCTGGCCCGCGGCGTGTGAGGCACCGACAGGCTCGTCAGACAGGTTCTGCCGAAGATCTCTCCGATCAAGGAAACTGTGAGGAACGTGCACGTGAGGAAACGTGATCAGTGGCTTGCCGCCCCGCTCGGCGCGGGGCTCGCCGCCGCCCTGCTCACCGGGTGCGGTTCGGAAGACGGCAAGGCCGGCGGCACCGGGGAATCCGTGGTCATGGGGATGTCCGACGACGTCCTGACCACCGACCCGGCATCGGGCTACGACCCGGCCACCTGGCTGCTGTTCAACAACGTGTACCAGTCGCTGCTGAGCTTCCCCAAGGGGAGCACGACGCCCCAGCCGGAGGCGGCGGAGACCTGCAAGTTCCAGGACGAGTCGAGCAGGACGTTCCAGTGCAGGCTCAAGGACGGGCTGAAGTTCAGCAACGGCCACGAGCTCACCTCCGAGGACGTCGCCTTCTCCTTCCGCCGCACCCTGAAGATCAATGACAAGCTGGGTCCGGCGTCCGCGCTGCTCTCCTCCATCCAGGACATCAAGACGCCGGACAAGTCCACGGTCGTCTTCCAGCTGAACCGGTCCGACGCGACCTTCCCGCAGAAGATCGCGTCGGGCGCCGGCTCCATCGTGGACCACCGCGAATACCCCGCCGACAAGCTGCGCACGGACGGCAAGGCCGTCGGCTCCGGCGTCTACAAGCTGGATTCCTTCGACAAGAAGCAGGCCGTCTTCTCGGTCAACTCCTCGTACAAGGGCTCGGTGGGCCAGGTCCAGAACCGCGGCATCACCATGAAGTTCTTCCACAACGACCAGGCCGAGCTGAAGAGCGCCGTGCAGAAGGGCGACATCGACCTCGCCTACCGCGGCCTCGCCATGAAGGACATCGCCGACCTGGACTCCGCGGGCGGCGGCAAGCAGGGCCTCAAGGTCGTCGAGGGCACCAGCGCGGAGGTCCAGCACCTGGTCTTCAACACCAAGGACCCGGTGGTCGGCAAGCCCGCCGTCCGCAAGGCCATCGCCTACCTGATCGACCGCAGCGCGCTGGTACGCGACGTCTACAAGCGCACCGCGGAGCCCCTCTACTCCATCGTTCCCACGGGCATCACGGGTCACAAGACCCCGTTCTTCGACGCCTACGGCGACCGGCCGCAGCCCGACAAGGCCGCCGCCGCGCTCAGCGCCGCGGGCATCAAGGACAAGGTCAAGCTGACGCTGTGGGCCACGCCGATCCGCTACGGCCCCGGCACGGTCCCCGAGTTCGAGGAGATCGCCCGCCAGCTCAACAAGAGCGGCCTCTTCGAGGCGGACGTGAAGAGCGTCGAGATCAAGCAGTACGAGCAGGACATCGAGGCCGGCAAGTACGGCGTCTACGTCAAGGGCTGGATCCCCGACTACCCGGACCCCGACAACTTCACCGCGCCGTTCTTCGGCGACAACAACGTGCTCTCCAACAACTACGACTCGAAGGAGATCACCGGCCACATCCTGGCCACCGCCGCCGAGGGCACCCGCACGGCCACGGTCAACGACTTCGCCAAGGTCCAGACCACCGTCGCCCAGGACCTGCCGATCCTGCCCCTGTGGCAGGGCAAGCAGTACGCGGTCGCCAGCGACCGCATCTCCGGCCTGCAGTGGACGCTGGACGCGTCCACGGTCTTCCGCTTCTGGGAAATCGCGAAGTCGGCGAAGGAGTAACCGGGGGCTCCGCCAGGGACCGCGCCCCTTCAGGGGCGCGGGGAACTGCGCGACCAGCCCCCACGGACCCGCAGCCGCAAACCGAGCTCAGGTGGCAGCCCGGTAGGCGCAACGGGGTCCGGGGCGGAGCCCCGGCTACTGCGCCCCAGGGCGGACGAGCCCGCTCTCGTACGCGTAGACCGCCGCCTGCACCCGGTCCCGAAGCCCCAGCTTCGTCAGGACATGCCCCACATGCGTCTTCACCGTCGTCTCGCTGACGAACAGATCCGCCGCGATCTCCGCGTTCGACAGCCCCCGCGCCACCAGCTTCAGCACCTCGACCTCGCGGTCGGTCAGCGTGTGCAGCGTGTCCGGCAGCGGCTCCTCGCCCGACGGCAGGTGGCCCGCGTACTTGTCCAGCAGCCGCCGCGTGATGCTCGGCGCGAGCATCGCCTCGCCGCCCGCCACCACCCGGATCGCCTGGACCAGCTCGTTCGCGGGCGCGTCCTTCAGCAGGAAGCCGCTGGCCCCCGCCCGCAGCGCCTCCACCACGTACTCGTCCAGGTCGAAGGTGGTCAGCACCAGCACCTTCGCCGGGCCGTTGCGGTCGGGGCCCGTGATCTGCCGGGTCGCCTCGACGCCGTCCATCCGCGGCATCCGGATGTCCATCAGCACCACATCGGGCTGCAGCGCCCGCACCTGGTCGAGTGCCTGAAGACCGTCACCGGCCTCGCCGACGACCGCGAGGTCCGGCTCCGCCTCGAGGATCATCCGGAAGCCGGTGCGCAGCAGCGGCTGGTCGTCGACCAGCAGGACGCGGATCGCCACGTGAACTCCTTTGTTAGACCGGGTCCATTCTGCCCTGAGCCCCTTCGGCGGGGGTGACCTGCCCGGTCCTCTGCGCCACGACCGGCAGCGGGTACGGCGGGGGAGTGCCGCCGAACTCCGGGCAGACGGCCTGGTGATCGCACCAGCCGCACAGCTTCGTCGGCCGCGGCCGCCAGTCGCCCGTGTCCGTGGCCAGCAGGATGGCCTCCCACAGGGCGCGCAGCTTGCGCTCGACCGCCAGCAGCTCCGCCTCGACCGGGTCGTAGGTCAGGACGTCGCCGCTGCCCAGGTAGACGAGCTGGAGCCGGCGCGGCACCCGGCCGCGCAGCCGCCACAGCACCAGGGCGTAGAACGTCATCTGGAAGAGCGCCTCCGACCGGAACCGCGGGGCGGGGGCCTTGCCCGTCTTGTAGTCGACGATCCGGATGTCCCCGGTCGGCGCCACGTCCACCCGGTCGATGAAGCCGCGCAGGGTCAGCCCCTCGCCGTCGCCCTCCAGCACCGTCTCCACGTAGAGCTCGCGGTCGGCGGGCTCCAGGCGCGTCGGGTCCTCCAGCGTGAACCAGCGCTCGACCAGCCGCTCGGCGTCGGCCAGCCAGGCCGCCAGCCGCTCCGCGTCGGGCGAACCGTCCTCCTGCGCGAACAGCTCCGCCAGCTCCGGCCGGGACGCCAGCAGCTTCTCCCACTCGCCCGGCAGCAGCTCCTTGGCCCGCGGCACCGTGCGCTCCGCGGCCGGGGCGTCGAAGAGCCGCTCCAGCACGGAGTGCACCACCGTGCCCCGGGTCGCGGCGGCGCTCGGCTTCTCCGGCAGTTTGTCGATCACGCGGAAGCGGTAGAGCAGCGGACACTGCATGAAGTCACCCGCCCGCGACGGCGACAGCCCCGTCGGCCGCGCCGCCCCGGACGGCTTGGACGACCCGGACGGCCTGGACGACCCGGACGGCCGCTCCCCGGCGCCCTCCGGCGCCGCCCCGGCCGCGGCCTCGGTGCCGTCGGAGCTCTTCCCAGTGTCGATACCCATGACAGGAACCCTACGGCCCGTGACCGACAGTCGGCCGCATACCATCGACTCCAGAGGCACTCGCACTGCATGATCGTGACAGCGCACCACGGGTGCGGGGGCCGCACCGACGAGGGGACACCGTGGACAACAGCGGGCAGAGCCGGTCCGGCAGCGGGGGCGCCGGACCCGAGGGCGGGCCCGAGGATCGCAGGCAGAAGCGCCCGCGCGAGACCGGCGGCGGCATCCTCATGGGCCGCCCCTTCGGTGTGCCCGTCTACGTCGCGCCCAGCTGGTTCCTCGTCGCCGCCCTGATCACCTGGGTCTTCGGCGGCCAGCTCGACCGCGTGCTGCCCGAGCTCGGGCGCGCCCGCTACCTCGTCTCCCTCTTCTTCGCCGTGGCCTTCTACGCCTCGGTACTGGTGCACGAGCTGGCGCACACCGTCGCCGCCCTGCGCTTCAAGCTCCCCGTGCGCCGTATCCAGCTCCAGTTCTTCGGCGGCGTGTCCGAGATCGAGAAGGAGACCGAGACCCCCGGCCGCGAGTTCGTCCTCGCCTTCGTCGGCCCGCTGCTCTCCCTGGTCCTGGCCGGGCTCTTCTACCTCGGCATGTTCCTCGTCGAGCCCGGCACCGTGCCCGGCGTCCTGATCGCCGGGCTGATGATCTCCAACCTGCTGGTGGCGGCCTTCAACCTGCTGCCCGGCCTGCCCCTCGACGGCGGCCGCATGCTCCGCGCCGTCGTCTGGAAGCTCAGCGGCAGCCCGATGACCGGCACCGTCGCCGCCGCCTGGATCGGCCGCGCCCTCGCCGTCGCCGTCCTCGTCGGCCTCCCGCTGCTCACCCGCGGGGGCTTCGCCGACGGCGCCCCGGACCTCGGCGGCCTCGACTCCCTCACCGACGCCCTGCTCGCCGCGATCCTCGCCGCCATCATCTGGACCGGCGCCGGGAACAGCCTGCGCATGGCCCGCCTCCGGGAGCGGCTCCCCGGCCTCACGGCCCGCGCCCTCACCCGTCGCGCCATCCCCGTCGAGGCGGCCACCCCGCTCTCCGAGGCCCTGCGCCGGGCGGGCGAGGCGGGGGCCCGGGCCCTCGTCGTCGTCGACGGCCAGGGCACACCCACCGCGCTCGTCCGCGAGGCGGCCGTCGTCGCCGTGCCCGAGCACCGCCGCCCCTGGGTCGCCGTCAGCACCCTCGCCCAGGACCTCAAGGACGGCATGCGTGTCTCCGCCGAGCTCTCGGGCGAGGAACTCCTGGACGTCCTGCGCGCCACCCCGGCCAGCGAGTACCTGGTGGTCGAGGAGACCGGAGAGGTCTACGGCGTGCTCGCCACCTCCGACGTCGAGCGCGCGTTCGTCGCCGCGATGGCCCGTACGCCCTCCTGACCCCGGCCCGACCCTGGTCGGGCCGGGGCCAGGCCCTGGTCGGCCCCGGCCGTGTCCGTGGCGGGTCCCGATCGACGGTAGTCTGGTCACATGTCCGAACCGACCGGTGCCGCCCGCCGTCGCGGGCCCTTCCAGGTCGGGGACCAGGTCCAGCTCACCGACCCCAAGGGACGCCACTACACCTTCACGCTCGAAGCCGGGAAGCAGTTCCACACCCACAAGGGTGCCTTCCCGCACGACGAGCTGATCGGTGCTCCCGAGGGCAGTGTTGTCCGTACCACGGGAAACGTCGCCTACCTCGCGCTGCGCCCCCTGCTCCCCGACTATGTCCTGTCCATGCCGCGCGGAGCCGCCGTGGTCTACCCCAAGGACGCGGGGCAGATCCTGGCCATGGCCGACATCTTCCCCGGCGCCCGCGTCGTGGAAGCCGGTGTCGGCTCCGGCTCCCTGAGCAGCTTCCTGCTGCGCGCCATCGGCGACCAGGGCATGCTGCACTCCTACGAGCGCCGTGCCGACTTCGCCGAGATCGCCAAGGGCAATGTCGAGCGCTACTTCGGCGGCCCGCACCCCGCGTGGCAGCTGACCGTCGGCGACCTCCAGGACAACCTGTCCGACACGGACGTCGACCGCGTCGTCCTCGACATGCTCGCCCCCTGGGAGTGCCTGGAGGCCGTCCGCAAGGCGCTCGTCCCCGGCGGCATCCTGTGCTGCTACGTGGCGACCACGACGCAGCTCGCCCGGACCGTCGAGTCCATCCGCGAGATCGGCTGCTTCGCCGAGCCGTCGGCCTGGGAGACCATGGTCCGCACCTGGCACGTCGAGGGTCTGGCCGTGCGGCCCGACCACCGCATGATCGGGCACACGGGCTTCCTCCTCACGGCCCGCCGCCTGGCCGACGGCGTTGAGCCGCCGATGCGGCGTCGCCGTCCGGCGAAGGGCGCGTACGGCGAGGACTACCAGGGTCCTGGCGCCCAGTCCGCTTCCGCGGAGGGCTGATCCCCGGGGCCTTGCCCCGGGGCTGCCGCCCCCGGCCCTGCCTGCGCCCACCGGGTTGCCTCGTGCGCTCGGTGGGCGTCTGCGCGTTGCGTGCGGCTGGTCGCGCAGTTCCCCGCGCCCCTGACGGGGCGCGCCTTGTCGGCCGAGCTTCCGCCTCCCCCTCCGGTCACATCGGTGCGGCGGAACTCCGTGGCGGCGTCCGTTCGTTGGGGCAAGCCTGCTGTTCCCTGCTGTCACGGCATGTGGGACGATGCGGATCATTCCCCCGCAGCCGATCACAGGAGCCAGCGCGCGTGCAGTCACCGGCACCGCATCACCGCCCCCGCCCGTCGCACTGGGTGATCACCGCCGCCGCGCTGGCCGCCGTGGTCGTCGGTGCCTCGCTGGTGGGTCCCCGCGACGACACCTCCGCGGCCACCGCACCCGCATCCGCATCCGCGCCCGATCCGCGTGCCGCCCATTACCCGTTCGACTGCGGCGCGGCCGCCGTGCAGGTCGTCCGCCGGGCCACCGCCGATCTCGATCACGACGGGCGTGCGGAGACCGCCGCCGTCGTGCACTGCGCGTCCGGCGGCGGCACCCCGCCCAGTGGGCTCTACGTCCTCGGGCCGGGCGCCGCGGGGGAGGGGCGGCCGCGCGTCCTGGCCACCCTCGTCGACCCCGCGGAGAGGATGACCGTCGCCGCCTTCCGCGTGACGGGAGACGTCGTTTCGGCCACTCTGCTCGGCTACTCCTCCGCGAGCGTGCCGCGTTGCTGTCCGGACCGCAGCCGGAACGTCGAATGGCGGTGGCGGGACGGCAAGTTCGAGCTCACCGCCCTGCCGGTCGCGGGGAGTGTCTGAGCGGTCACTCCGCGTCGGGGCCGTAGACCTCGACCTTGTCGGAGGCGCGGCGGACGTGGATGCACTCGCCCGGGCAGTCCTTCACGGAGTCCCGTACGTCCATGAGCAGCGGCAGCGGCACCGGCGTCGTCGCGCCCGCCTCCGTCAGCAGCTCGTCGTCGGCGCTCTTCACATAGGCCAGGCCGTCGATGTCCAGCTCGAAGACGTCGGGCGCGTACTGGGCGCAGATACCGTCCCCCGTACAGAGGTCCTGGTCGATCCAGACCTCCAGCGCCTCCGCGGAGTCGTCCGTGGCCGCCATGGCCCCGTTGCCCCCGGGAGCGCCCGCGCCGCCGTCGTTCTGCACGGTCATCTCGCCCTGCCGTTTCCTGTGTACGTGAATCAATTGGAGCCAGCCCTGACGGGTGTTGACCGAGTCGACGATACAACCGCCCGCTTTCCGATGTTGATGGGTGGGTATTCCCCTGCTGTGGGGGCGTGCGCAAGGGTGAAGATCAGACACACTCCGACCGGGTTTGTGATCTAGGGGTTTCAACCTGCACCTGTCCAGGTAGGGTCAGGAAGCGTCCAGCTCCCCTTGGAGGAGGTGAGGACCGTGGCAGCCCACGACGACGACATGAACCGCGGCATCCGGCCGGGGCGAGGGTCTGACGACCTCGCGGCCCAGGTTGCCTATTTCGAGCAGGAGATCGCCGTCCTGCGGCGCAAGCTCGCCGACTCTCCGCGTCACACGAGGATTCTCGAAGAGCGGATCGTCGAGCTCCAGACGAACCTGGCCGGAGTGTCCGCTCAGAACGAGCGGCTCGCCAACACCCTCCGGGAGGCGCGCGACCAGATCGTCGCGCTCAAGGAGGAGGTCGACCGGCTCGCGCAGCCGCCGGCCGGCTTCGGGGTCTTCCTGCAGGCGAACGAGGACGGCACGGCCGACATCTTCACCGGGGGCCGCAAGCTCCGGGTGAACGTCAGCCCCAGCCTCGAGCTCGACGGCCTCCGGCGAGGCCAGGAGGTCATGCTCAACGAAGCGCTCAACGTGGTCCAGGCCATGGAGTTCGAACGGTCCGGGGACATCGTCACCCTCAAGGAGATCCTGGAGGACGGCGAGCGGGCCCTGGTCATCGGGCACACCGACGAGGAGCGGGTGGTGAGGCTCGCCGAGCCCCTGCTGGACGCCACCATCCGCCCCGGCGACGCCCTGCTGCTCGAGCCCCGCTCGGGCTATGTGTACGAGGTCATCCCGAAGAGCGAGGTCGAGGAGCTCGTCCTCGAAGAGGTCCCGGACATCGACTACTCCAAGATCGGCGGCCTGGGCAACCAGATCGAGCTGATCCGCGACGCGGTCGAGCTCCCCTACCTCTACCCCGACCTCTTCAAGGAGCACGAACTGCGGCCGCCCAAGGGCGTGCTGCTGTACGGCCCGCCCGGCTGCGGCAAGACGCTCATCGCCAAGGCCGTCGCCAACTCCCTTGCCAAGAAGGTCGCCGAGGTCACCGGCCAGCCCGCGGGGAAGAGCTTCTTCCTCAACATCAAGGGCCCCGAGCTGCTCAACAAGTACGTCGGCGAGACCGAGCGGCACATCCGGCTGATCTTCCAGCGCGCCAGGGAGAAGGCGAGCGAGGGCACGCCCGTCATCGTGTTCTTCGACGAGATGGACTCCCTCTTCCGCACCCGTGGCTCCGGTGTCAGCTCGGACGTGGAGAACACCATCGTCCCGCAGCTGCTCTCCGAGATCGACGGCGTGGAGGGCCTGGAGAACGTCATCGTGATCGGCGCCTCCAACCGCGAGGACATGATCGACCCCGCGATCCTGCGCCCCGGCCGCCTCGATGTGAAGATCAAGATCGAGCGCCCGGACGCGGAGGCCGCCAAGGACATCTTCTCGAAGTACCTCACGGCCACCCTGCCCATCCACGCGGACGACCTCGCCGAGCACGGCGGGGACCGCGGGGCCGCCGTGGCCGGGATGATCCAGTCGGTGGTCGAGCAGATGTACGCGGAATCCGAGGAGAACCGCTTCCTGGAGGTCACGTACGCCAATGGCGACAAGGAAGTCCTCTACTTCAAGGACTTCAACTCCGGCGCCATGATCCAGAACATTGTGGACCGGGCCAAGAAAATGGCGATCAAGGCATTCCTGGACCACAACCAGAAGGGCCTGCGCGTCTCCCACCTGCTCGCCGCCTGCGTGGACGAGTTCAAGGAGAACGAGGACCTTCCGAACACCACCAACCCGGACGACTGGGCCCGCATCTCCGGAAAGAAGGGCGAGCGGATCGTGTTCATCCGTACCCTCGTCACCGGAAAGCAGGGCGCCGACACCGGGCGCTCCATCGACACGGTGGCCAACACCGGTCAGTATCTGTAAACCGTCGTCCGGCTGCGGATGTCCCTCCCCCCGCATTCGTCGGGGGGACACCCGGGGCGTCCGTGGCCGGACGTGTTTCCGCCGTGTTCCACCGTGCCCCCTGGGCAGCACGGGGCCGTCCCGTGAGCGTTTTCCGCCGGATACGGACCGGGAATCCGCCACGACGGCGCCGATCGACCGGGTAGGGCACGAACCGGAGCAATGACTGTAATGATCTCCCCACCGCCGCAAAGCCGTTCTAGGCTCTTCGGTACCACCGTAGAACGGGTGGGGGAGCAGCACACGGACCGGAAGCGCAGCGGTACTTGAGCGCCGACCCCATTCCGGGGCGCCGCCGGGCAAGGAGGGCCGCATGACCGTACGGCGAGTAATGGGCATTGAGACGGAGTACGGGATCTCCGTCCCCGGTCACCCGAACGCCAATGCCATGCTCACCTCGTCCCAGATCGTCAACGCCTACGCGGCGGCGATGCACCGGGCGCGCCGCGCCCGCTGGGACTTCGAGGAGGAGAACCCGCTGCGGGACGCCCGCGGCTTCGACCTCGCCCGTGAGGCCGCCGACGCCAGCCAGCTCACCGACGAGGACATCGGCCTGGCCAACGTCATCCTCACCAACGGCGCGCGGCTCTACGTGGACCACGCGCACCCCGAGTACAGCTCCCCGGAGATCACCAATCCGAGGGACGCCGTGCTGTGGGACAAGGCGGGGGAACGGATCATGGCGGAGGCCGCCGAGCGCGCCGCCCAGCTGCCCGGGGCCCAGCCGATCCACCTCTACAAGAACAACACCGACAACAAGGGCGCGTCCTACGGCACCCACGAGAACTACCTGATGAAGCGGGACACCCCCTTCTCGGACATCGTGCGGCACCTGACGCCCTTCTTCGTCTGCCGCCAGGTGGTCACCGGCGCGGGGCGCGTGGGCATCGGGCAGGACGGCCGGGAGCACGGCTTCCAGCTCAGCCAGCGCGCGGACTACTTCGAGGTCGAGGTCGGCCTGGAGACCACGCTCAAGCGCCCCATCATCAACACCCGCGACGAGCCGCACGCCGACGCGGAGAAGTACCGCCGCCTGCATGTGATCATCGGGGACGCCAACCTCTCGGAGATCTCCACCTACCTCAAGCTCGGCACCACCGCCCTGGTGCTGTCGATGATCGAGGACCGCTTCATCTCCTCCGACCTGGCGGTGGACCAGCCGGTGCGCACCCTGCACCAGGTCAGCCACGACCCCACCCTCAAGCGCCTGATCACGCTCCGTGGCGGCCGTACCCTCACGGCGGTGCAGCTGCAGATGGAGTACTGCGAGCTGGCCCGCAAGTACGTCGAGGACCGCTTCGGCGCGGACGCCGACGAGCAGACCAAGGACGTGCTCGCCCGCTGGGAGGATGTCCTGGGGCGGCTGGAGCACGACCCGATGAGCCTGGCGGGCGAGCTGGACTGGGTGGCCAAGCGCGAGCTGCTGGAGGGCTACCGCCGCCGCGACGGCCTGGAGTGGGACGCGGCGCGGCTGCACCTCGTGGACCTCCAGTACGCGGACGTCCGCGCCGACAAGGGCCTGTACAACCGCCTCGTGGCCCGCGGCAGGATGAAGCGGCTGCTGGACGAGGCCGAGGTCGCCCGGGCCCGTACGGCCCCGCCGGAGGACACCCGCGCCTACTTCCGCGGCCGCTGCCTGGAGCAGTACGCCGACGACGTGGCCGCCGCCTCCTGGGACTCCGTGATCTTCGACCTCCCCGGCCGGGACTCCCTCCAGCGCGTGCCCACGCTGGAGCCGCTGCGGGGCACCCGCAACCACGTCAAGGAGCTCCTGGACCGCTGTCGCACGGCGGAGGAGCTGGTACGGGTGCTCTCCGGGGGCTGAGTGCGGCTTCGGAAGCGGGGGAAGCGGGAATCATCCCGGTGGTTCCGGGACGTTGTAGCAAGTGCGGGGCCGAGCGGGGACCCTCCTTGTAGGGTCTGATCTTGTACGTCTCTCGTTGCACGTCGAAAGCACGTCGCAAGCACGTCGAAACCGAGCGGGGTGAGGGGTATGGCGACCAAGGACACCGGTGGCGGCCAGCAGAAGGCCACACGGTCCACGGAGGACGTGGACGAGCAGGCGCAGGACGCGCAGGTCTCGGAGGACCTCAAGGAACGGCACGAGAAGCTGTCGGACGACGTGGACTCCGTACTGGACGAGATCGACGACGTCCTGGAGGAGAACGCCGAGGACTTCGTGCGCAGCTTCGTGCAAAAGGGCGGCGAGTAGCCGGTTGCCGGGCGGCGGGGCGGACGGCGCGTGATCTGTC
Organism: Streptomyces sp. UNOC14_S4; assembly: GCF_020740835.1. Taxonomy (GTDB): domain Bacteria; phylum Actinomycetota; class Actinomycetes; order Streptomycetales; family Streptomycetaceae; genus Streptomyces. The sequence goes on along the minus strand of NZ_JAINFC010000114.1, from coordinate 2,133 downwards.
TCGCTGCTCCTGCCCGGACGTATGAGCGGTGATCATGCGACGGGTAGGGTCCTGGCGTACTGTGCCCCGGCTGCCGGTGGGAAGGCGGCCTCGGGGTGGTTCAACGATCGGGCGGACGCCAGGGGGCGGGCCGTCGTTATGCGGAAGGAAACGTGTGGAAGCCAATACTCGGAGTACCGGGCGTCTGCCGGCCGCCTTCCTGACACCCGGTTCGTCGTCGTTCATGGACTTTCTCGGCGCGCAGGCCCCGGAGCTGCTGCCGGGCAACCGCGTGCTGCCCGCGGTGCCGGGTGTCATGGAGGCCCCGCACGGCACGACCATCGTCGCGGCGTCGTTCCCCGGCGGCGTGGTGCTGGCCGGTGACCGTCGGGCGACGATGGGCAATGTCATCGCGCAGCGGGACATGGAGAAGGTCTTCCCGGCCGACGAGTACTCCGCGGTCGGGATGGCGGGCACGGCGGGCCTGGCCGTGGAGATGGTCAAGCTCTTCCAGCTGGAACTGGAGCACTTCGAGAAGGTCGAGGGCGTCCCGCTCTCCCTGGAGGGCAAGGCCAACCGGCTCTCGACCATGATCCGCGGCAATCTCGGCATGGCCATGCAGGGCCTCGCCGTGGTGCCGCTCTTCGCGGGCTGGGACGTCGACCGGCAGAAGGGCCGCATCTTCTCCTACGACGTGACCGGCGGGCGCTCCGAGGAGCACGGCTTCGCGGTCACCGGCTCCGGCTCGGTGTTCGCGCGCGGCTCGCTGAAGAAGCTCTTCCGGCCCGACCTGACGGAGGGTCAGGCCACTACGCTCGTCGTCCAGGCGCTCTACGACGCCGCCGACGACGACTCCGCGACGGGCGGGCCCGACCTCGCGCGCCGCATCTATCCGATCGTCACCGTCATCACCGACGAGGGCTTCCGGAAGCTCACCGAGGCCGAGAGCTCCGAGATCGTCCGCGCGATCCACGACCGCAGGCTCGACGAGCCGGACGGTCCGCGCGCGGCACTGCTCTGAGGGCACGAGGGCCCCGCCAATTCCGGAACGCACGTGTCGAAAGACACGTGCCCTGACAGAAAGGGACGGACAGCCGGTGTCGACGCCGTTCTACGTCTCACCCCAGCAGGCCATGGCCGACCGCGCCGAGTACGCCCGCAAGGGCATCGCGCGCGGCCGCAGCGTCGTCGTCCTCCAGTACACCGACGGCGTCGTCTTCGTAGCCGAGAACCCGTCCCGCGCCTTGCACAAGGTCAGCGAGATCTACGACCGGATCGCCTTCGCCGCGGTCGGGAAGTACAACGAGTTCGAGAACCTCCGCATCGGCGGCGTCCGCTACGCCGACCTGCGCGGCTACACCTACGACCGCGACGACGTCACCGCGCGTGGCCTCGCCAATGTCTACGCCCAGACGCTGGGCACCATCTTCTCCAGCGCCGGGGAGAAGCCGTACGAGGTCGAGCTGATCGTCGCCGAGGTCGGGGCGGGCCCCGAGGACGACCAGATCTACCGGCTGCCGCACGACGGCTCCATCGTCGACGAGCACGGCTCGGTCGCGGTCGGCGGCAACGCCGACCAGATCAGCAGCTACCTCGACCAGCGGCACCGCGACGGCATGACCCTCGCGGAGGCGCTCAAGCTCGCCGTCGAGTCCCTGACCCGCGACAACAACGGCGGCGAGCGGACGCTGACCGCCGAGCAGCTCGAAGTGGCCGTCCTCGACCGGACGCGGCCGCAGCAGCGCAAGTTCAAGCGGTTGCTTGGGCGACAGCTCTCTCGTCTGTTGGACGATGGTGCGGCTTCGGCGGAGCCGGAGTCCGAGCCGGAGTCGGAGGACTCCGACAGCTGATCGTCCCCCGGGGGCTCCGCCCCCGGACCCGTGCCTCATGGGGAGCCTCTTGCGCTCCGTGCGCGGCCGCGGGCCGGTGGGGGCTGGTCGCGCAGTTCCCCGCGCCCCTGATGGGGCGCGCCCTCTGCCTTACCTTTCCGGTTGTGGGCATGCGTTCCGCAAAGGGCGGAACGGGTGGGCACAACCGGACCACGGTCTGCACCGACCACGGGGTCCGGGGGCGGAGCCCCCGGTCACGCCCCGGAGGCCGTCGTGCCGCGGGGCACGAGCTCGACCGGCAGCGTCGGCGCCGACGCTGCCGTCC
>NZ_JAINFC010000113.1 GCF_020740835.1 Streptomyces sp. UNOC14_S4 | reverse complement strand
CCCCCCGACACCTCGCGCACCGGCACCGGCACCCAGACCTCGCCCACCGCAATCACCCGCTCCCCACCGTCGAACCGACCACCGTCCAGCCCGAACCACCTAACATCAGACATCGGCGTTCATATGACCATCACACCCGACGTACCCCGATAAACCACCCACACGGATCAACGCGACGGCACACGGGATCAACCGCTTGATGTCCGGCATCGCGGGAATGCCCGGCCGTCACAGCATGTTGTCCGGATATCAACCTTCCAAGTTGGGTCACTGATCATCAGCGATTACCATCCCAATGGTTGCCTCAGTCAACCAGAAGGGGAGTCATCCCATGAGCGTCGCCACCGAACGCTTCCAGAGCCACGTCGAGCGCAACCTCGAAGCGCTCGGGCGGGAGCCGGACCGGGAGGCGGTGGTGTACCGGGACCGCCGCGTGACCGCGGGCGAGCTGCGCGACCTCGTCCACCGCATGGCCCGCGCGCTCCAGGCCCGCGGCGTACGGCGCGGGCAGACCGTCACCCTGCTCTGCGGGAACCTGCCGGAGACGATCGCCGCGAAGTACGCCGCCGCCCTGCTCGGCTGCCGCCTCAACCACCTCTACAACAAGCTGTCGGCCGAGGTGCAGGCCACGATCCTCGGGGACGTGGAGACCCGGGCACTGATCGTCGACCCGGCCTACGCCGACCGTGCCGAAGAGCTCGTCCGCCGGGCGCCGGTGCAGGACGTGTTCGTCCTGGGCCCCGCCGAGGTGGGTGACGACCTGCTGGCGCTCGCCGACAAGGAGTCGGCCGAGCCTTTCGCCGGCCTCGCCGAGCCGGACGACATCAGCATCATCCGCCACACCGGCGGCACCACCGGCCACCCCAAGGCCATCTGCTCCACGTACAAGCAGAACCGGATCATCAGGTCGGACTCGAACGACGACCGCGACATGCGGGTGCTGGTGTGCACCACGATCGCGCACGCCGCCGGGATGATGGTGGACCTCGCGCTGTACAACGACGGCACGGTCGTCCTGCACGACGACTTCGACGCGGGCGCCGTGCTCGCCGGGATCGAGCGCGAGCGGATAACCCATCTGTTCCTGCTGCCGCCGCTGCTGTACCAGCTCATCGACCACCCGGACGCGGACCGCACCGACACCTCCAGCCTGCGCAGGGTGACGTACGGCGGCTGTGCCTCCTCCCCGGCCCGGCTCGTGGCGGCCATGCGGCGCCTCGGCCCGGTGCTGCAGCAGTTCTACGGACAGAACGAGGCGGGCGGGATCAGCAGGCTCGAACCCGAGGACCACGACCCCGAGCGCCCCGACCGGCTGCGGTCGGCCGGGAAGGTCATCGAGGACGTCGAGATCAGCATCCGCGACGAGCAGGGACGCGACCTGCCCCTCGGCGAGCACGGCGAGATCTGCGTGCGCTCGGAGGACGTCATGGAGGGGTACTGGAAGCAGCCCGAGCTCACCGCGGAGGTACTGCGGGACGGCTGGCTGCACACCGGTGACATCGGATTCCTCGACGAGGACCGCTACCTGACGATCGTCGACCGGCTCAAGGACATGATCGTCGTGGTCGGCGGGCACGTGTACACGGCCGAGCTGGAGGACGTGCTCAACGCCCACCCGCAGGTGCTCCAGAGCGCGATCTTCGGCGTCCCGGACGCCAACCGCATGGAGCAGGTGTACGCGGCCGTGGTCCGCGTACCGGGCAGCGCGGTCGACGAGCGGGAGCTCCGGGCGCTGGTGCGCGAGGAGCGGGGGGCGATGTACGAGCCGGCGCGCGTCATCTTCGTGGACGAGCTGCCGCTGACGGACGCGGGCAAGCCCGACAAGAAGCTGCTGCGCGCCCGGGCCGCCACGGCGGAGGCGGCGCTCGGCTAGCCTGAGGCCCACAATGAACCGTTTGATGACGTCATCGGGCGAGTACGAGCTCGCCCGATTCCCCGAGGACCCCCGCGACCGTCTCCGTGCCTGGGACTCCGCCGACGAGTATCTGCTCGATCACCTCCAGGGCGGTGACGGCGGTCCCGCGGACCTGTCGGGCAGTGTGGTGATCGTGGGCGACCGGTGGGGCGCGCTGGCCGTGGCACTGGCCGGGCATCGGCCCGTCCAGATCACCGACTCCTTCCTCACGCAGGAGGCGACCCGGGCGAATCTGGCGCGCAACGGCTTCGCCCCGGACGCCGTGCGGCTGTGCTCGACACAGGACGCCCCGCCGGAGCGCATCGACGTGCTGCTGATCCGGGTGCCCAAGAGCCTGGCGCTGCTGGAGGACCAGCTGCACCGGCTCGCGCCGCATGTGCACGAGGGGACGCTCGTCGTCGGTACGGGCCGGGTCACCGAGATCCACACCTCGACCCTCACGCTGTTCGAGCGGATCCTCGGGCCCACGCGGACGTCGCTGGCGGTGAAGAAGTCGCGGCTCATCCTCTGTTCGCCGGACCCGGGGCTCGGACGGGGCGCGAACCCGTGGCCGCACAGCTACGCGCTGCCGGAGGACGTCGGCGTGGTCTCGGGCCGGACCGTCGTCAACCACGCGGGCGTCTTCTGCGCGGAGCGCCTGGACATCGGCACCCGGTTCTTCCTGGGACACCTGCCGGAGCTCAAGGGCGCAGGGCACGTGGTGGACCTCGGCTGCGGCAACGGCGTGGTGGGGACGGCGGTGGCACTGGCCGATCCGGCGGCCGAGGTGACGTTCGTCGACGAGTCCTTCCAGGCGGTGGCATCGGCGGAGGACACCTTCCGGGCGAACCTCGGCCCGGAGGCCACCGCCCGGTTCCGGGTGGGCGACGGCATGTCCGGGGTGCCCGCGGGCAGTGTGGACCTGGTGCTGAACAACCCGCCGTTCCACTCGCACCAGGCGACGACCGACGTCACGGCCCGGCGCATGTTCGCCGGTGCGCGGGACGCCCTGCGCACCGGGGGCGAGCTGTGGGTCGTGGGCAACCGGCACCTGGGCTACCACGTACGGCTGCGGCGGCTCTTCGGCAACTGCGAGGTCGTGGCGAGCGATCCGAAGTTCGTCGTCCTGCGAGCGGTCAAACGCTGACGGATCCGCGGACAGTCGGGCAGCGGTCGGGCACTGACGGTCCCGCGGGGGCGCCGAGGGGGCGCGTGCGCTGTGAGCACGCACCTGCGCGCCCCCGCGTGCGCCGGGTCCGTGCCTGGCCCGGGCCGGGATGGTGGTGAGGGTCGGCACCGCGCACCGGACAGCGAGTGCAAGGGGACAGTCATGATCCACATCAGTGAGACCCTGGCCATCCAGACGGTCGAGGACTTCCTCGGCGGTGACGAGACGGCCCGGCTGGTCAAGATCATGGACACGGAGGCCACCGGGTGGCGGCCCCGCAGGCAGGCGGAGATCCTGCCCGCCCCGGCGCTCGCCCAGGAGATCCTCTCCGTCGCCACGGTCCGCGCGCTGCCCGCGATCCGCCGTGTCATGCCGTCCGTCGCCGCGTTCGCGCCGTGGGGCTACACGGAGATGACGGCCGGTCAGTGCGTGCCCTCGCATGTGGACGGCATCACCAGCCCGCGCACCGCGCCGCGCCGCATCGGGCGGCTGCGGGTGGTGATCGCCGAGGCCGACGAGGGCGGCCGTCTGTACATGGAGACCACGGCCGACCCGGCCCCCTGGACCACGACCGTGCTGGGCGTGTCGGACGGCTACGTCCCGGGCACTCCCCTGGCCCGCAGCCTGCCGCACGAGATGGCGGAGGACCCCCATGCCGCCGAGGACCAGTGGCTCGCGGCCACGGTGCGGACCCGCTGGCTCGCCGACGCCGGCCGGGGTGTCGCCGTCGCGTACGGCGCGCAGCTCATCCACGGCGTGACGCCGGTGGTGCGGGGCCGCCTGCGCCTCCTCGTCACCGACCTCACGGACGCCCCGGTGTCCTGAGGACCGGGGCACGCTCCGGCCGTCCCCGGAGACGCCCCCGCACCGCACAAGTGCACACAGCACCTGAGCTACCGCCCACCGTGCGGCCCGCTGCGTCCGGGCTGCACCGTGGGCGGTCAGGTGTTTTCGGACAGTTTGTTTTCGGGCGTATCGGGACGCAGTGTCAGGCCGCCCCGGACCTCGTCCCGCATGTGATCGAGATCATGGTTTCCCGGTCGGTGAACCGGTGAGACGCCGTTTGTCCTCGTGGCATGATCATGCGCATTACCTGCGAGTAACAGCTGCTCGCAGTGCCGTGTGATGCGGGCCCGACGTGCCAGCTCGCTGGCTCCTCCGGCCCCTCCCCACCTCACGCTCCGAGGAAATCCAACGTGCGCAGAACCACTGCCAAAGCCATCGCTTTACCGGCTCTGACCGCCGCCTCGCTGCTCGTCGCCGGGTGTTCGGCGTCCGGGTCGTCACCCACCGCCGCGCACGGTGACGCCGGGCCCGCCGCTGCCGCCGACGCGGTGACCGCCGGGGACCAGCGGCTCGCCGTCAAGGCGGCTCCCGAAGGGGCGGCCGCGCCGAGTGCCGTGGCCCACCCGACCGGTGGCGGCCGTCAGGCGGAGAAGTCCTCCCTGAAGGTCGCGTCGTTCGACAGCGAGACCGGCCGGGCCGTCCTGGCCGACACCGCCAAGGCGCCCGCGAAGAAGCCGCCCGCCGCCGCGCACCCGACGGCACCCGCACCGTCCGCCGCGGCCGGGGCCAAGCCCGAGGCCAAGCCGGACACGAAGGTGGCCGTCGGCGACATCATCGCCAGCGCCCCCGCGCCCGGCGCCCCGAACGGCGTCCTGGCCAAGGTCACCGAAGTGGTCGGCAGGACCGAGCAGGGCACCGAGGTCAAGACCGCTCCGGCCACCCTCGGCGCGCTGCTCGGCGACGCCAAGGCCGACGGCAAGGTGCCGGTCGACCCGTCCGCCATGTCGGTGGAACCGCTCGTGCAGGGCACCAAGGTCTCCTGGGCGAAGACCGGTGACGTCCACTTCGGCCCCAAGGGCGCCCAGGTGCCGCTGGGCAGCCTGCGGATCGACGTCGGCACGTCCATCTCGACGGCCAAGGACGCCCCGGCGTCGGCCGCCGCGTCGGCGTCCGGCTTCGTCCAGCTGGCCCCCGAGGTCGACTTCTCGTACGACGGGAAGGGCTCCGGCACCGCGGGCTCGCCGGGCGGCGCCTCGCTGTCGCTGTCCGGCGACTGGTCGTCCCAGTGGGAGCTCAAGGGCCAGGCCGCCGCGTCCACTCCGGGCGGGCAGCCGCTGAAGATCCCCTTCGCCAAGCTGCACGCCGCGCCCGTCATCCAGGTCGGCGCGGTGCCGGTCGTGGTCAACCTCGGGCTGACCTGCTACCTCCAGGTCGACGCCGACGGAAAGATCAACGTCGACATCAAGCAGGACCTGAAGGGCGACTTCAAGGTCGGCGGCTCCTACAGCCGCGGCAAGGGCTGGACGCCGGTCAACTCCTCGGAGATGAAGGCCACGTCCCCCCGCGCCACGGTCACGGCCGCCGGCAAGGTGAAGGCCGCGCTCGGCGCGGAGGCCAGCGTCGGCCTGTACGGCGCCGTCGGTGTCACGGCGAACGTCGCCCCGTATCTGCGGGCGGAGGTCGAGGGCTCGGCGTCCGCGGCCACCGACGGCAGCGCCTCGGCCTCGGGCCAGTGGAAGGCGTACGGCGGACTGGATCTGACGGGGGCTCTCCAGGCCCAGCTGAAGATCTTCGACACGCCGATCTTCGAGAAGTCCATTCCTCTGGGCGCCCTGCACCGGGAGTGGAAGATCGCCGAGGGTTCGGGCGCGGTCTCGGCCCCGGCGAGGCGCCGCAGCTGACGCCCTTTCAGCACCGCCTGGGCCCGACGGCGGCCCGGTGGGCCACGGCCCGGGCGCGGGCTGGGGAGCATTGTGCTCCCCAGCCCGCGCCCGGGCTCATTTCGACGCCCGCAGCGAGTAGATCAGCGGTACGCGGGGACGCCCCTCCGGCAGGCGGTACACGGAGGCCGCGCCCGGCCGGGTGCCGCTGGTGTCGGGCCCCTTCACCATGCCGTCCGTCTGCTCGAACAGGGTGAAGTCGTACTCCCGCAGGAACGCGAGGCGCAGCCCGGCGGCGGTCACGGCACTGACCACGTCGCCGATCGGGTGCTGCCATTCCACCGCGGTGTTGTGGCGCGTCCGGGCCTGCCGGTCGGTGTACGTCCCCTGTTCCTCGTAGACCAGGGGGTCGCGGGCGAAGTAGTCCTCGGCCCAGGTCGCGCCGTCCATGTCCAGGCAGGCTCCCGCCGGGTGGAATTCGGCGAGGTAGAGGAAGCCGCCCGGTGCCAGGAGTTCGGCGACGGTGCGTGCCCACCTGTCGATGTCGGGCAGCCAGCACAGCGCGCCGAATCCGGTGTAGACGATGTCGAAGGTCTCGCCACCGAGCGCCGACGGCGCGTCGTACACGTCCGACTCGACGAACCGGGCGTCGTCGATGCCCACGTCCGCGGCCAGCTTCCGGGCCGCCGCGACGGCCGCGGCCGAGAAGTCCAGTCCCGTGACCCGGGCGCCGTGGCGGGCCCAGGACAGGGTGTCCGTGCCGATGTGGCACTGCAGGTGCAGCAGCCGTTTGCCGGTGACGTCCCCGGCCTCGTCGCGTTCGAAGCCGCGCAGATCGTCCCGCCCGGCCCGGAACCCCGGCAGGTCGTAGAAGTCGCTGTCGCTGTGGATGGCCACCCGCTCCTCCCACCGCGCGTGGTTGAGGTCGCGCCAGTGACCGTGGGCAGGCGTCCGGGCGTTGTCGTTCGTCATCGTCACGACGCTACGTGCCGTGCGATGACCGCGCCAACGAATTCCCACGCGCGGGAGCGCGTGCGCGGCGGCTCGGTGATACGGGCGTGCTGCGAGTGCCGGGAACCGCGGGGCACACCCCAGGTGCCGGGAGGGTAGGGACGGATGGCACGTCGCCAGTGGTGTGTTGGGGACCGATCGGAAGGATGCCCATGTTCGGTGGTCGGGGTGTGGCGGTCGCGTTGTGTTCCATGGCGCTGGCAGTCACGTCGCTCGTCGGTGCTCCGGCGGCACAGGCCGGGGGGCCGGTCGTCACCGGGGGGCCGGTCGTCTGCGCGGGTCAGGAGAACACGACGTACTCCCCGGGACTGTCTCTCGTGCCCCAGCCGACGCGGCTCAGCGCCAGGACCGCGTACCTCTGCTCGGTGCGCCCCGGCGAGACGGTCGAGGCCAAGGGGACGACGGAAGGGGCCTCCCCGGAGGCCTCCTGCCTCGCGCTGAACTCACCCCGGGCCCACGAGCGCGTGGAGTTCCCCGGCGGCCGGCATCTGGAGATCGCCTACGAGGGATCGGCGGTGCGGGTCCTCGGCGTGAACATCGTGCACCTGACGGGCCATGTCCTCGAAGGGTTCGGGGAGATCCCCGGAGGGACGCCCGTCACGCGGGACGTGGGTCTGCTGCCCGGGCAGCCGCCGACGGAGTGTGCGACCGGAGGCGTGACGGCCGCGACCGGCCAGGGCCAGCTGCGCATCGGCATCTGAGGCCCCGTACGCGTCTGTTGCCCCGCCGGTGTCACATGCATCCCCTTCTTCGGCCCCCGACCGTTCCTATTTCAGTGAGCAGGTGTGGGTCTTGGACCCGCTCCTGCTCACTGCGGACATCCCGAACGGTTTTGGGTGCCCTGGTAGCCCGCTTTCGCTGCGCATCCGGCTGCACGGATCCTGTCCGTGGTCCGGGGACGCGGGGGCGGGTTTCCTCACGCCCTGGGACACCACAGTCGGCCTGGACGGTCCGATGCCCGCGACGATCGCTCTGGTCGTCGCGGGGCGGTGCCGTCCGTCGCCGGATCGGGTGTCCGAGGGCGCGCCTGCCAATCGCCACCGAAGCGGCGTCATGGCGAGTCATAGTGCGCTTGTTGCTCATGAGGGGCTTGCGCCAGTGCTCATCGCCCCAGGTGGAGGTGTAGGCGGGGTCCACGGCCACGATGGCGAGGCCGTGTTCGGCTGCGCTTGGGGGCGCCAATCGGGTTGCCGTGCGGGTCGAGCCGACAGGCGGCGAAGTGGTCGGCGTTCGTGTCCACGCCGACCATGCCCTTGGCGCGTGCCGAATCCAGCGGGAGCGTCTTGGCGGCCGGTAGCTGCCACGACGCGGTCAGATACCAGCGGCTGCGTTCCGCGTCGAGGTGGATGCGGTAGGCCACGGCCCGGTTCGCCGTGACGCGGTCCCTCCATTCGGCTCCCCGGTGCACGAAGGTGACCGTGGTGGCGAGGAGGTACCGGCCATGCTCAGCGTTGGCCAGGTGGGCAAGCGGCGCGGGCATCTTGATACTGATCCCGCCGTCGGGGGTGACGCGGATCGTCTCGTTGCCGAAACGCTTCCCGGACTCGCCGTCAGCAGCGAGGAACCAGCGTTCGGCCTCCCAGCGTTCCCGCCACTGCGATTCGGTGAGTCCGGCCGCTTCGAGGTTGTGCCGGTTCTTGAGCAGCCGCCGACCACCGCGCACCACGTGCACGCGTCCCGCAGCCCAGTCCGCCTGGGCCTGATCCAGACGACCCTCAAGACAGGACAGGCGCCGGGACTTGTGGAACCACTCGCCCTTCGACCGATATCCGCCCGGAGCACGCTTGGTGCCCTTCTCGCCGATCGGTAAAGAGAGCCGGTGCCGCAGCATACGGATACCGGCATCAAGGCTCTGGAGTACGCCAGCAGACAGCGTCGGGCCAGCCCGTACTGGTCATGGGTGGCCTTCGTGATCGCCCCGGCAATACGCGAGGAGGATTGCACGGTCAGCGCCCGCTTACGGGCCGCCCACTGGTCGTTTCCGTGATCATGCCCGGCCTCGCAGCGGACCTTGAGATCGCGGGATGCCAGCCGCCCCTGATGCTCACCGACCAGGCGCAGCACCTTCTCGTCCGCGGTGGACAGGCGCAGCCGGTCGCGTATCGCCACGCCCGACGGCCCTGCCGCTACGAACGGATCCTCGATCGGGCGGAGCTGCTGCTTCGGCTCAGCCACGCTCGGCCGCCTCAAGCGCCTTACGGGCACGGTTCTTCGCCGACCGGCGACCGTACAAGCGGGAGCAGAACGAGGTCAGCACCTCCACCATGTCCTGCACCAGGCCGTCTTCGGCCTCGCCGGCGTCCAGCACCACCAGGCGCCGGCCGGTCGCGGACAGGGCTGCCTCGACCAGCTCGACGTTCATACAGCCGAGGCGGTCTTTGTGCTCGACCACCACGGTGGTCACGTGCGGATCGGCCAGCAGGCGCCGGGCTTTTGAACGGGCCCCGTTCATCCCCGAACCGATCTCGGACTCGATCCGAACCACCCGGTGACCAGCCTTCGCAGTCCACTCGGACAACCGAGCTTTCTGGCGGACGAGATCATCTTTCTGGTCATGGGAGGAGACACGGGCGTACAGGCCGACACCTCCCACCACCTCCGGCGCCGCATTGGCCTCCACGTTCACCAGGATCGTGCGCGGCCCGACCCGCTGAGCCGATACCGGCAACGTCCCCTCACGAAACCAGCGATACGCAGTCTGCGGGTGCACGCCCTGCGTCTTCCGCCCACTCCGTCAGATTCACACCCTGACAACGACACTCACTCATACATGGTTACGCTCACCTACCCGACTTCGTGAGCCAGCAGACGAGGGCCCGTGCGGGGGCCGAAGAAGGGGAAGGCCGCGACGGTGTACGGTCGAGGACGACGACCACCGTGCGAGAAAGGTGAGGCCCTCGCGATGCCCCCGCCCCGGAGCGCCGCTCCAGAGACCTTCCGGGAGCGTGCCCGCCGTCAGCAGATCATCGAGTGCACCATCGATCTGATCTCCACGCGGGGCTACCCGGCCACATCGCTGTCGGCGATCGCCGAGGAGGCCGGGATCTCCAAGGCGGCGGTCCTCTACCACTTCTCGTCGAAGGACAATCTGACCCGCGCGGCCCTGACCCAGGTGCTGGAGCAGTTCACCACGTACGTCGACGAGCGGGTGCGCCAGGAGTCCGACCCGCTCGCCGCGGTCGTCGCGTACGTCCGCGCGATGATCTCGTACCAGCAGGCCAACCGCCGCCATGTGCGGGTGATCACCGAGATGCTCCTCGACGACGAGGGCGGCACCCGGCTCAAGGCACCCGGCTCCCACGACACGCACGGCCGTCGGCAGGCGCTGGCCCGTCTCCTGGCGGCGGGCCAGGAGACGGGCCGGCTGCGGCGGTTCGACCCCGACACCGTGGCCCTGGCGGTCGGCGGGGCGATCGACGGCGTGATCTCGCACTGGCTCGCCCATCCCGGGTTCGACCTCGACGCGGCGGCGGACGAGCTGGAGACGTTCACCCTGGCGGCCATCCGCCGCGCCGCCGACTGACCGGCCGACCGGCTCCGCGTCCTCAGCCCCGTGCGAAGGCGGGGACGCGTTCCGGCCGTATGCCGACGCCGCCGAGGTAGGCGGTCACGGTGCGCAGGGGCGGCACCTTCTGGAGCAGCTTCAGGGGTGTCGGCATGGTGTCCTCGGTGAGTGTGCCGTCCAGGGCCATCTCCAGCATCTTGTGCTCGGCCAGCTGGGACTTCTGAACCACGGCCATGGGGAGCCAGCGGCGCTTCTGCACCCGCTCCAGGTCGTGGACGCACACCGAGCCGTCGAGCAGGGGCCCGGCGAGGATGCCCGCGGCGGCGACGGCGTCCTGGACGGCGATGTTGACACCGGCGCCGCCGACCGGGGACATGGTGTGGGCGGCGTCGCCGATGCACAGCAGGCCGTTGCGGTACCAGCGGCGCAGGCGGCCCATGCTGACCTCCAGCAGCTTGACGTCGTCCCAGGAGGCGATGGCGTCGGTCACCTCGCGGTCCCAGCCGCAGAGGGCGCCGAGGCGGTCGCGGAACCACTGGAGGCCGTGGGCCCGCAGCTCCTGGTCGCTGCCCTTCCTGATGAGGTAGGAGGTCTGGTAGTACTCGCCGCGGTCCATGGTGACAGCGGCCTGGCCGTCGCCGAAGCGGGCGAGGACGCGGCCGTCCTTGAGGCCGCCGCGCGGTCCGTCGACCCGCACCTGCCAGACGTCCATGGGGACCTGGAACTCCTCGGGCCGGAGCCCCGCCTCCCGCCGTACGAGGGAGTGGCGGCCGTCGCACGCGACGGTCAGGTCGGCCGCGATCTCGCCCGCCTCGCCGTGCTCGTCGACGTAGTGGACGCCGGTGACACGGCCGCCTTCCCTGCGCAGGCCGGTGACGGTGGTGCGCATGCGCAGGGTGAACGACGGCTCGTCCGCGGCGGCGGACGCCAGGAGGTCGAGGAAGTCCCACTGGGGGACCATCGCGATGTACTTGTGCCTGCCGGGGATGCGGCGGAGGTCGGCGGCGACGACGGTGGAGCCGCCGATCACCATGCGCATCTCCTCCATCTTGGGGAACGGGAGCTCCGCGAAGCGCTCGCCGAGCCCGAGCTCGTCCAGGAGTTGCAGGGTGGACGGGTGGACGGTGTCCCCGCGGAAGTCCCGGAGGAAGTCCCCGTGCTTCTCCAGGACGGTCACCTCGACCCCGGCCCTGGCCAGCAGCAGACCGAGCATCATGCCCGCCGGTCCGCCTCCCACGATGCAGCACGTCGTGCGCTCCATGCTTCCGCCTCTCATCAGCGTTCCTCCGTCGTGGGCCCATGGCCGTGCGCCGGTCGCGAACCCAGGACTCTGACCGATCGGTCAGCAATCTAACCGATCGGTCAGAGGTGCGCTCGGCAGGGGGTCGGCGGCGCCGACGATCGGACCCGGCGGGCACTGGACTTGGAGGAGGCCGCCCTGGAGATACGGGACGACCAGGGTGAGCCGCTAACCGACCGAATGCTGTGGGCCACCATCCGCGCCTGGCATCCGTCTGCTCTTGGGGCGGATCTGATCGATCTGGAGCTCGACGGCAGGCGCTTCACGCCCGTCCCGGAATCCGCTCGACCGGTCTGGGAGCGATGGTTTGCCGGGCCGCCGGACACACCCGGCGCCTGGGCCGGTCTCGACACCCGGCAGCGCGGGGCCTGGCTGGACCTCGTCCGGGAACGGGCCTGCCAGCGCGTGCGCCGTGACCGGTCAGCCGGTCACGCGTATGAACTCGACGGTCGCCACGTCACCGATGTCCCGGGCCTCTATCTGGCGCTCGGCGAGGCGGTGAACGGACCGGGCGGCTACTTCGGCGGGTGCCTGGCAGCCCTTGACGACTGTCTGCGCGGCACCTTCGGCTGCACGGCCCCCGCAACCCTGCTCTGGAGAGACGCCCGGCGACCGGGCGGCGCGATCAGCGATCGTGGAGAAGGGCGACCGCTTCGGCGAAGTCGGTATGCGCGGGTTCGAGGGAACGTGCCGCGACGAGGAACATCGACCGGTCGGTGAGGGCGCGGGCGAGGAGTGCGGGGTTGTCGGGCAGGCGGCGGGCGAGCGTCACGCCCTCGTCGAAGTATGGCGTGAACCGCTCCTCGAACAGGTGGGGGTGGTCGCCTTCGCGGACGGCCGCGCGGATTCCGATCCTGCGTTGGACGTCGACCAGCTCGGGCAGCCGGTCGGCCTCGCGCAGCCTCGCCGCCTCCGCTTCGAGGCCCGGCAGCATGCCGAGAAAACCGTCCCGCACATCGCGTGACCATCCGAGCTCCGTGCCGGACGGCGGCATCGGGGACTCGGGGCTCGCGGCGGGTTCGGCTGCCCGCCCCGACAGGACGAAGAGCGTCCTCCACCACCCGAGGATGCAGCTCCAGTTCTTCGGCTCGCCCGTGGTCGCGAGCTCCTCCAGGACACTCAGGGCCTCTCGCCGGGCGGACGCGGCACTCACCCCGTCCCCGGCGGTCTCCCGCATCCGGGAGAAGTGAACCAACTCCCAGGTGAGTATCGCCAGAGCGGTGCGCTGTTCGGTTGCCTCGCGCCGGGTCTCCTCCAAGAGCTCGCGGAAGACGGCCGATGCGGCGTCGTGCAGCCCGGCGCCCTCCAGGTTCGCCGCCCACCGCACCATGCTCCAGAAGGAGTGCTCCGGGATCCCGTTCCGGGCGGCCTCTTCGCCGAGCTCCGCGGCCTCCCTGAAGCGCCCCTCCTCGGCCAGAACGCTCGCCAGGGGCCCGCTTCGGCCGGCCTCGGCCAGCTCCTCACAGATTGCGCGTCCTTCCGCCCTGCGCCCGAGGGCGAACAGGGAAGCCTGGTAGGCGTCCAAGGCCCGGCGCAACAGCTCCGCCCGGTTCGGCGCCCCGACCTCTGTCCTGCGAGCGGCCCGGGAGGCCTCGGCGGCCAGCGCGACGTCCACTTCCGGATCCCGGCTCTCGTGGCGCAGCGCGAGCAGGGCGTCGACCAGCTTCGGCACGTACGCCTTCGGACTCACCTCGGCCAGAACCCGGTACGCGCCCACCAGTTCGGCCTGACTCAGCCGACCGGACCCCAGCAGCAGCACGCGGGCCCGAAGCACCGCGTCGTGATCGATCGTCACCATTCCCCCTGTCTCCGGATGACGCACGAAGGAGATTCTGAGAGGCGGGGAACGGACCGGACAAGCCTCGTGAACTGTGCGTTCCGTCCTACGAAAGACGGCGCCGACCTGTCATGATGGACATGCTTTCGTCCTAAATCCACGAGCGGGGAGCCGCGCACCGAACGCCCCACTCGTACGGGATGTGGGTATCGCCCTGTGACACTGAACCTTGAGCGAGTGTTTTTGTCCCCAGCCTGGACGCTCGCTCGATGTCAGCCGCCTCGAGTGACTTCCGATGCCGGGGCTTGCACTACAGAGGATCTCGATGCGAACGCGCGGTCCTCACACCCGCAGCTGACAGCGAGCTCCCCACCAGCCCGATACGGACCGGCGGGGCAATCCCCTGCGGATCGGTGGGCTCACGTCAGTGCTCGACGAACAATTCAAGGTCGTTGCGGCCGTCGCAGAAGACATAGTCGAACTGCCGATTGACCAGCTCGTGCCAGTAGTTGTTCGTGTCCTGCCCCCAGATGCCGAACTTGTTGACGCTCACGCACTTCTGCCGCCCCGGCGGGGTGTTCGGAGTGGTCACGGTCAGCGTCAGGCTCGTGAGGTCCTTCCAGAACAGGTGCTGCCCCGGCTTCGGCCCGCCCAGCAGGTTGATCCTGCTCCAGGTGTTCTGGAAGTCACCTTCCTTCTGAAGATGCTCCGGGTCGTTATCGCAGCCGTTGTTGTCGATCCGAACGAGCCTGGTCCATGTATCACTGCCGGAACCCTCATCCCGGTAGCGTGCTGTAACCCACGAGGGAATACACGAATTGGTGTTGGACAGGCCGGTGATGTCGAACCACATGTTGAATACTTTGAACATCGTCACCGGCGGCCGACGCGGGTGCCACGTTGGCCAGGAGGGCGCTCAGTGTCATTCCCAGCAGCACCGCACACGCTCGTCGGCAGGACCGAAAAGTACGACTGAGCTCGGCCATGGGAACACCTCCCGAAAAAGGGATTTATTCCCCTTGTTCGCAAGGCGAGCCTGGTCTCGGCCAGGCACAACCCGCCTGACGAAAAACCACCCCAGTGAGTGAATATCTCATCTGAGCACATGCCATGGCATGACTTGGCTGATGAGGGTGCTCCGCTAGTTAAGTCATGCGGCATGTGTGACTTGATGGGGTGACGCCAGCAGGACGGTTCTGCTTCCCTGGCCCAACCGTCGGCGCGGAAGCCTTTACGGGTAGCGTGCCATCGGAGGTGAGTGACCCCGCGGTATCCAAGACGTCGTGGACGTCAGTCCCACGAGTTGAAGAGTGCTGCGCCAAGAGTCCCGGGCTGCCAGTGCCTGATCTGGCGCCACTCCGCCTGGGACAGAGCGGAAGTGTCGGCCTCCTCCAGCGGAGAAAGGAGTTCCGCCGCGGTCAGGACGAGGAAGCCGAATCTGCCGAGGGCGGTGGCCCAGGCGGGCGGGGCAAGGAATTCGGTTCGGTAGACGTAGAGCTGGTCCCCAACGAAAGCGACCAGCGGATAGTGAGCGTGGAACAGCGCGATGTGCATGCCACGTCGATCGTTGATTGTGGCGACGTGGAAGCTCTGGGGCCGCTCCTGCTCCGTGAAGTCCCCGACGTCCCCCTTCGCACTCCGAGCCGCTGCGTACCAGGCGCTACGGCACTCCTTGGGATCGGTGTCCGGCGGCGGTGGGTCGTTACGGCCGTGGAACCCCGTCACACCCCTCTCCAGGCGGAAGATTCCTCGCGAGCCGTCCACGTCCACCCTTCCGAACAGGTCACTCAACTTTCGATGGCACGAACCTACTGGTCGTCACCCTTCGGTGGCACATGACAGGTGGGGGTCCTCCCCGGCCCCGGCGCGCGCCCGGCACCCGGCACCCGGCACCCGGCAAGGTGAAAGTTGCCGGTCAGGTCGAGAACTGCCGCATCAGCCGTACGCACTGAGCCGCCGTCATGTGCGGGAGGTACGCCTTGCCGATGGCCCGGGTGATGGCGGGGAGGGCTGCCGGGTCCGGGTAGGACATGTACATCGGGCGGTACCGGGGCTGGAACTTGGCCTTGAAGTTGAGCAGGGAGCGGAAGCCGTAGACCGGTTCGAGGACCTTGCCCGCGTAGTCGAGCATGCGCTGGAGGGCCGCGGGGGGTTCCGCCGTCGCCTTGCGGGCGAGCGGGGCGCCGGAGAGGCTGAGGAAGCGGGCACCCTCCTCCTGGAAGCCCAGGGCCGCGGAGGCGATGAGGAATTCCATCGAGCCGCGGAAGCCGCTCGCCCTGCGGCGCATGAAGTCGAGGGTCCAGCCGACCGGTTGCCCGTCCTCGTGCACCGGCATCCAGCTGGTGATGCCATGCACGGTGCGGTCGGCGTCCACCGCGATGAGGCAGCGCACCGCCGGGTCCTCCAGTTCGTCCAGGCCGCCGAGGGTGAAGCCCATCTCCGGCAGGCCCTTGTCGGCGACCCACTCCTCGGAGATCGAGCGGATCTGGTCGGTGAGGGCGACGGGGGCGTCGGGGTAGGACCACCACTCGGCGGTGATGCCCTCCTTCTTGGCCTTGTTGAGCGCGGTGCGGACGTCCTGCCACTTCTTCCCGGTGAAGGCCAGCCCGGGCAGGGGCACCACGGTGTCCTCGGCTACCTGCACCGAGCGCCAGCCGAGCCGTTCGGCCGCGTCGCGGGCCTCGGCTCCGACGCTGTAGAAGCAGGGCGTCCAGCCGCGCTCGTCGCAATGCCGGGCGAAGCCCGCGACGGCGGCCTCCCGCGCGTCCGGGGCGCCGAACGGCTCGCCGGTGGTGAGGGCCACCGTGGCGATCACCCGGTAGGCGACGGCGGCTCTTCCCTCCGTGTCGAACCAGTAGTAGTTCCCGTCCCACGTGGTGATCCAGCTCAGGGTCGAACCGCCGTGCCCGACGAGGAGTTCCCGGGCGCGCACGGCGGCGTCGGCGTCCGTGTGCAGGCGCGGCCGCCGGAAGGTGACGAGCAGCGCGATCAGCGTGACGAGCCAGAAGAGCAGCCCGCAGTACTGGAAGAGGGCCTCGGCGGTGCCGCCGACGGGCACCGGCCAGTCGGCGAAGTCGCCGACGAGGGTGGGCGGCAGGAACTCGGAGGCCAGCCCGGAGAAGAGCACGGGGAGCGTGGCGGTGGGCTCGTACTGGTCGCGCACGGCCCAGCCGATGCCGACGTACGCGGCGCAGGCGAGCAGGAGCACTCCGCCGACCACGGCGGCGAGCCTGCGGACGGTCGCGCGCGGCAGCCGCAGCCCGAAGCGGGCGTGGGTGACGACGAGCAGGACCAGCACGAGGACGGGCAGCAGCATCTGCTCGGCGAAGGCCTGTGTGTACGTCGAGCGCTCGGCGGGCTCGGCCCACTCGGCGGGGTGCCTGAGGAAGTCGTGCAGCCAGTAGGAGAAGAGGGCCATCCAGGCCAGGTGGACGAGGACGGCCAGCCACCAGGCGAGCCGCAGCCCGCGGCGCAGCCCTTCGGCGAGGACGAGCATCAGGGCGGGGACGAGCACGGCCATGACGGTGGCCGGTGAGTCGTAGAAGTCGCGGAGGGCGCGCACGTAGTGGCAGCTCTCGGCGGACGCCGCGCACGCCTCGGCGACGTTCTGGCCGGTGGGCCGGACGGCGACGTAGAGCTGGAAGGAGTTGAGGGGACCGTAGGCGTCCCGGTAGAGGATCGCGGCCATGGGGCCGATGGCGGCAGCCGCGACGACGAGGGCGACGAGGACCCTGGCCTCGGTGTGCGAGGAGTGCCGGACGCGCCAGGTCCGTCCCTTGGGGTGCAGCAGGGCCCCGGCGGCGAGACCGACGACGGCGCCGCCGAGGCGCAGCACGCCCTGGAGGTGGCCCACGTAGAGGGCCATCACAAGGGCGAAGGCGACGACGCCGAGGCGGGTGCGGCGGCGCCAGAGCGCGGTGAGGCGGTAGCTGAGCACCCCGCCGACGGCGAGCGCGCCGACGCTCGGCGAGACGGTGAGGTAGCCGGCGAGCTCCTCCAGCCACCACTCCCCCGCGCGGGAGCCGAGTTCGACGATCCCGCAGCCGAGGAGGGTGCCGAGGATCTGGCCGCCGAGCAGGGCCGCGGCGGTGCGGGCGACGCCCAGGCGGCGCTCCGCGGGGGTGACCAGGAGCAGCACGATCAGGGTGGAGCCGATATAGCCGCCGAGCCCGGAGCACCAGAGCAGGGAGCTGGCGGGTGTCCACCAGCGGCCCTCGGCGAGCGCGGGGACGCCGACGCCGATGTGTTCCATGCGGTGTCTGCTGGGGCCGCTGCCGAGGCTGTGGGTGACAGCGCCGACGGTCCACAGGAC
>NZ_JAINFC010000112.1 GCF_020740835.1 Streptomyces sp. UNOC14_S4 | reverse complement strand
GAGCTTGTGGTGGAGCTGTGCGGGGGAGGCGTTGGAGCCGACGGCGATCACGGGGTGCCGGTGCCCGCAGGGCACCGGCAGGACGTCGTCGAGCGTCTGTCCGGTGGGGGTCCGCCACGCGCCCGGCTGTGTCCCGGGCTCTGCCCGGAGGGGGAGCAGGCTGTCACCGAGGAGCAGTACGGGTGCCTGGGCGGCGGTGCCGGGGTAGTGCAGCGGTTGCTCGGCGGGTGCGGCGCCGAGGGCCATGGTTGCCTCCTGTGTCCGTTTGGCTGTGCCTGCTGGGGTGCGTCTTGCGCTCGGCGCGCGGCCGCGGGTCCGCTGTGCTGCGCCTACCGGGTTGCCTCTTGCGCTGTGCGTGCGGCTGCGGGTTCGGTGGGGGCTTGTCGCGCAGTTCCCCGCGCCCCTGACGGGGCGCTGCCCGGCTGCGGCCCCGAGCCCCTGGCGGGGCGCAGCCCCGGGGGTCCGGGGGCGGAGCCCCCGGAAAGCACCCGTTTCCCAGCCGCGCCCATTCCGTCAGCCCGCCCGGCGAGGGCTTACGCATCGCGTTTCTTCAGGACCGCGTAGCCGCCCGCCAGGGACGCCGCCACCCACAGGACCATGATGGCGAAGCCGCCCCACGGGCCGTACGGGGCCTCGTCGTCGCCCACGCCTGTGATCACCTGCATGACCTTGCGGCCCGCCTGGTCCGGGAAGTACTGGGCCACCTTCTTCGTGGCGGGGACCGCGCTGAGGATGTTGGAGATGAGGAAGAAGAACGGCATCAGAATGCCGAGCGAGAGCATCGGGCTGCGCAGCATCGTGGCGACGCCCATGGCGAAGACGGAGATGAGCGTCATGTAGAGGCCGCCGCCGACGACCGCCCGCAGGACACCCTGGTCGCTGATCGACGCCTTGTGTTCGCCCAGCATGGCCTGGCCGAGAAAGAACGAGAGAAAACTCGTGACCATGCTGACGACCAGCGCGAGCAGCGTCGCAATGGTGATCTTGCTGAAGAGAAAGGTGGCGCGCTGCGGAACGGCCGCGAGAGAAGTGCGGATCATTCCGGTGCTGTATTCATTCGCGACGACCAGCACCCCGAAAACGATCATTGCGAGCTGGCCGAGTCCCATACCCGCGAAACTCGTGAAGGTCGGATCGAAACTGATCTTCTCTTTCATGGACAGCTTGTCGAACTGGCTCTTCGTGAGAGCGCTGATCAGCGCGCCGAGGGCGACCGTCACCACCAGGGCGAGGCCGAGCGTCCACACCGTGGAGCGCACGGATTTGATCTTCGTCCATTCCGACCGGAGGACCTGCGTCGGCACCGACATCGCTCAGGATCCCTTCTTCCGCCAGTCGGCACCCCAGCCGCCCTGCGCCCCCGGTGGTCCGGGAGGGGGAGGCTCCTCTCCCGGACCACCGGGGACCGGCGCGCTGTGCGCGTGGTACTCCACGGACTCGGCGGTGAGCCGCATGAACGCCTCCTCCAGCGAGGCCCGCTGGGGGCTCAGCTCGTGCAGCACCAGCTGGTGCCGTGCCGCGAGCTCGCCGAGCCGGGCGGCCTCCGGGCCGTCCACCTCCACCGCGCCGTCCCCGGTGGTCACCGCCCTGAACCCGGCGCCCGAGAGCACGTCCAGCAGCCGCTCGTGCTCGGGCGAGCGCAGCCGGACGTAGCTGCGGGAGTTCTGCGCGATGAACTCCGCCATGGACGTGTCGGCCAGCAGCCGCCCCTGCCCGATGACCACCAGGTGATCCGCCGTCAGGGCCATCTCGCTCATCAGGTGCGAGGAGACGAAGACCGTACGCCCCTGGGCCGCCAGATTCTTCATCAGATTGCGGATCCAGTGGATGCCCTCGGGATCCAGGCCGTTGACCGGCTCGTCGAACATCAGGATCCGCGGGTCGCCCAGCAGCGCGCCCGCGATGCCCAGACGCTGCCCCATGCCCAGCGAGAAGCCCTTGGAGCGCTTCTTGGCCACCGCGGTCAGGCCCACCGTGTCCAGCACCTCCGCCACCCGCGCCGGGGGGATGCCGTTGCTCTGCGCCAGGCACAGCAGGTGGTTGTGGGCGCTGCGCCCGCCGTGCATCGCCTTGGCGTCCAGCAGCGCGCCCACGACCTTCAGCGGGTCCTTCAGCTGCCGGTAGTGCCTGCCGTCGATGAGGACCGTGCCCGCGGTCGGGCTGTCCAGGTCGAGCATCATGCGCATCGTCGTGGACTTGCCCGCGCCGTTGGGCCCCAGGAAGCCGGTGACGATCCCGGGCCGTACGGTGCAGGTGAGGCCGTCCACGGCGAGCTTGTCGCCGTAGCGCTTGGTCAGGCCCTGCAGCTCGATCATTCAGCCACGGTAAGGGGGCGGGCACCGGCCCGCCACCGGTCTTTCGCCATCCGCATGGCGTGGCGGCGGCGCGGTCGCCCTCCCGGCGCAACACCGACGCCCCGGGCACGCTCTGACGGGCGGCACCCGGGGCGTCGGTGTACGGGGGTTCGCGCGGGGGAGGCGGCCGGTCAGCGGCTCTGCTGCGCGGGCACGCCGCGCGAGATCGGCTCGTCGTCCCCGGGCACACCGGCCGCGGCCACCGCCGCGCCGGTCAGCGTGGCCAGCATCTCGCGGACGTTGGTCAGCTGGGCGTTGATGCTGTCGCGACGGTTCGTCAGCGCCGCCAGCTCGCGCTCGGACTCGCTGCGGATCCGGTCCGCCTTGGCGTTGGCGTCCGCCACGATGTCCTCGGCCTGGCGCTGCGCGGTCTCCACCGTCTGGCGGGCCCGGCGCTCGGCGTCCGTGCGCAGCTTCTCCGCCTCCAGGCGCAGCTGCTCGGCACGGTGCTCGATCTCCGCGAGCCGCTTCTCCGCCTTGGCCTGACGGGAGGCCAGGTCGCGCTCGGACTGCTCGCGCCGCTTGGCCAGGTTGGTCTCGAAGTCCGCGGCGGCCTGGGCGGCCTTCGCGCGGGTCTCCTCGAAGAGGGCGTCCGCCTCCTCGCGCTTGGACTGGGCGTCCTTCTGCGCCTCCGCACGCAGCTGCGCCGAATCGCCCTTCGCCTTCTCGACGATGCGGGCGCCCTCGTCCTCCGCCTTCGCCTTGCGGTCGGCGGCGAACGACTCGGCGTCGTTGCGCACCTGCTGGGCGGCGGACTCCGCGAGCTCACGGTGCTGCTCGGCGGCGCGCCGGGCCTCCTCACGCAGGTCCTTGGCCTCTTCCTCGGCCAGCCGGAGGATCTTCTCTACCCGTGCGCCCAGCCCCGCATAGGAGGGCTCCGCGTCGTTGACCTGGGCCTGGGCATTCTGCGTTTCGAGGTGGAGTTCCTCGATGCGCTTTTCCAGAGAGGTGATGCGGGCCAGTGCGCTGTCACGGTCGGCGACGAGCTTCGTAATGCGGTCGTCCACCTGGCCGCGGTCGTATCCGCGCCGCACGAGCTCGAAGCCGAAGGGGGAGGAAGTGTCACTCATGGGGTTCCTGTCATAAGAGACCGGTGAGGTGATAGAGGGAATCCTAGGGGCGCGAGCGGCGTGTCATCGAGTAGAGCGTTGCAGAAGGCCCGGCGGATCTAGAAAATGTCCCCTCGATTGAGTGGCCTACTTCTGGGACTGCCTGCCACCCGAACGAGTTGCACCCGCACCCGCCGCCGCCTTCACCCCGCCCTCTTTGGCGCTTCCCGACC
This sequence comes from Streptomyces sp. UNOC14_S4, assembly GCF_020740835.1. Taxonomy (GTDB): domain Bacteria; phylum Actinomycetota; class Actinomycetes; order Streptomycetales; family Streptomycetaceae; genus Streptomyces. The sequence goes on along the minus strand of NZ_JAINFC010000112.1, from coordinate 14,074 downwards.
CCGGGGCTTCAAAAGACTCCAACGCTTCCAGCACGTCCTGGACACGGGAAATCTCGGCATTGATGTCCTCACGGCGCTTCACCAGCACCGCCAACTCCCGCTTTCCTTCCTCCACGAGACGCTCGGCCTCCTGCGCACCCTCGGTGCGCAGGCGCTCCGCCTCCCGTACGGCGGCGGCCCTGGTCTCCTCCGCCTCCTTCAGCAGCGCCTGGGACTCGCGCATGACCGCGGCCTTCTTCTGCTCGGTCTCCTTGAGCAGGCCCTCCGCCTTCTTCACGGCGGCGATACGCACCTTGCTCGCCTCGCTGTTGGCGTCGGAGACCAGCTTCCCGGCCTTCTCCTCCGCCTCCGCGAGCTGCTCGGTCGCCGCGGCCACGAGCTTGTCGCAGCGCTCGCCCGCCGAGGCCATCGCCTCGGCCGCCTCGCGGCGGGCGCGGTCGTGCAGCTCCTCGACCTCGCTCGCCACCCGGGCGCTCATCTCGTCCGCCCGCTCCCTTATGGCCGTCGCGTCCCCGCGGGCCTCGGCGAGCAGCGTGTTCGCGTCCGTACGGGCCTGCTCCACCAGCCCGTTGCCCTCGCCGGTGGCCTCCGCGACGATCCGCTCGGCCTCCCGGCGGGCCACGCCCACCATCGTGTCGGCCTGCTCCTCGGCCGCGGCGGCGGTCTTCACCGCCTCCTCCTGCGCCTTGGCGATCAGGGCGTCGGCCTTCTCGGCGGCCTCGGTCAGCTTCTGGGCGCCCGCGTCCCGCGCGGCGTCGACCGTCCGCTCGGCCTCCTCGCGGGCCGCGCCGAGCACCCGCTCGGCCTCCAGGACGGCGTCGGCCTTCAGCTTCGCCGAGTCGGCGCGGGTGCTGTTGGCGTTCTCCTGGGCGGCGGCCAGCGCCTCGGCGGCCTCGGCGGCCATCCGCTCCGCCTCCGCCGTGGCCTCGGTGATCAGCTCGTCCGCCTGCTGCGCGGCCTCGCTGCGGCGGGTGTTCGCGGCCTCCCGCGCCTCGTCCGCCGTCCGCTCGGCCTCGCGCTGCGCGGCCTGAAGCGCCTCGGCACCCTCGGTACGCAGCCGGTCGGCCTCCGCCCGGGCGTCGGCCCGGGTGCGCTCCGCGGCCTCGTCGGTCTCGGCGCGGTGCTTCTCGGCGGCCTTGCGCGACTCGTCGGCGGCGCGCCGCGCCCGCGCGGTCAGCTCGTCGGCCTCCGCCCGCGCGTCGGCCGTCGTCCTTGCGGCCTCGGCCTTCGCCTCGGCGAGCAGCTCCTCCGCCTTGTCGGCGGCCTCGGCGCGGTGCGCCTCGGCGGCGGCCTTCGCCTCCTCGACGATCCGGTCGGCGTCGTCCTGCGCGGACGAGGTCAGCTCGGCCGCGGCGTTGACGATCCGTTCGGCCTCGGCGTGGCCCTCGGTCCGCATCCGGTTGGCGTCCTCGCGGGCCTCGGCACGCGACCGCGCCGCGTCCTGCTCGGCGCTCGCCAGCGCGTCGGACGCGTCCGTACGCATCTGCTTGGACTTCTCGGACGCGTCGGAGACCATGCGCTCCGCCTCGGCGGTCGCCTTCGCGACCGCCGCCTTGGCGGACTCCTCGGCCTCCTCCACCGTGCGGGCCGCCTCGGCGAGCAGCCGCTCGGCCTCCGCGTCGGCCTCGGCGCGGTGCTTGGCGGCGGCCTCGCGGGCCTCCTCGACCGTGCGGTTCGCCTGCGCGACGAGCTTCTCGGCCTCCGTGGTCGCCTCGGTGATCAGCTCGTCCGCCTGCTGCGCGGCCTCGCTGCGGCGGGCGTTCGCGGCCTCGCGGGCCTCGTCCGCCGTACGGCCGGCCTCCTCCTGCGCGGCCTCCAGCACCTCGGCGGCCTCGGCGCGCAGCCGGTCCGCCGCGGCGTCGGCCTCGGCCCGGGTCAGCTCCGCCTGCTCGGCGGCCTCCGCCCGCAGGCCGTCCGCGTCCGTACGGGCCTGCTCCACCGTGGACTCGGCCTCGGTGATCAGCTTCTCGGCCTCGGACATCGCCTCGGCGAGCAGCTCGTCCGCCTGCTCGGCGGCCTCGGTGCGGCGGGCGTTCGCCTGCTCGCGCGCCTCGTCCAGCACCCGGGCGGCCTCCGCCTCCAGGCGCTGCCCCTCGGCGATCGCCTCGGCGACCGTGCGCTCCGCGAGCGCCTTCGCGGCCTCGGACGCGGCCTGGGCCTCGGCCCGGGTGCGGGCGGCGTCCTCACCGGCGCGCTCGCGCTCCGCGTACGCCTCGGCACGGACCCGGTCGGCCTCCACCTGGGCGTCCGTGACCGTCCGCTCGGCGTTGTGCTCGGCGGCCGAGCGCAGCCCGGCGATCTCCTCCTCGGCCTGCTCGTGCAGCCCGGCGACGGAGTCCCGCACCTGCTGGGCGGTCTGCTCCGCGGCGGCCACCAGCTCGGCGGCCCGCTGCTCCGCCTCCTCGACCAGGCGCCGGGCCTCGTCCTGCGCCTCGGCGACCCGCTTGCGCGCCGACGCGAGGAGCTCCTCGCTCTGCTCGCGCGCCGCCTCGCGCTCCGCCTGCGCCTCGGTCCGGGCGTCGCCCAGCAGCTCCTCCGCCTCGCGGCGGCGCCGGGCGGCCTCCTCCTGGGCGGCGGCCAGCGCCTCGGCGGCCTCGGCGGCCGTGCGCTCCGCGGCGGCGTTCGCCTCCGCGCGCATCCGGTCCGCGGCCTCGCGCGCCTCGGACTTCACACGCTCCGCCTCGGCGGCGGCCTCCTCGCGCAGCCGCGCGGCCGTGCTCTCGCCCTCGGTACGGGTGGCGGACGCCTCCTCGGCGGCCTCGGCACGCAGCCGCTCCGCCTCCTCCTCGGCCTGCGCCTGGAGCGTACGCGCCCGCTCGGCGGCCTCGGTCCGGGTCCGCTCCGACTCCTCCGCGGCCTCGCGGCGCAGCTTCTCCGCCTCCGCGCGGGCCTCGCGCAGCGCCTCCTCGGCCGACTCGACGCGCGCCGCGGCCTCCTCGTGCAGCCGCGTCAGCTCGGTGTCGGCCTCGGCACGGCGCGCCTCGGCGGCCCGCTCGGCCTCCTCGCGCAGCTGTTTGGCGGCCTCGGCGGCCTCGCCGCGCACCCGCTCGGCGTGGTCCTCGGACTCCTCGGCCATCTCCTCGGCCTCGGTCCGGGCCCGCTCCAGCAGCTCCTCGGCCTGCTTGCGCAGCGCGGCGGCCCGCTCGGCGGCCTCGCCGCGCACCCGCTCGCTCTCCGCGGCCGCGCCGCCGCGCGTCTCCTCCGCGTCGGCCTTGGCCTTCGCCAGCAGCTCCTCGGCGGTGCTGGCCGCCTCCTCGATCTGCTGGAGCGCCTCGCGCCGGGCCTCGCCCCGGACGCGCTCGGCCTCCTCGGCGGCCTCGGCACGCAGCCGCTCCGCCTCGCCGCGCAGCCGCCGCGCCTCCTCCTGGAGCTCGACGGTCTTGGCGCGGTACTCCTTGGTGTCGTCCTTCGCGGCGCCCTTGAGCTGCTCGGCGGTGTCCGCCGCCTCCGCGCGCAGCCGGTCCGCCTCGGCCTCCGCCTCGCCGCGGATGCGCTCGGCCTCCGCCGCCGCGGCCTTGGTGGTGGCCTTGGCGTCCTCCGACGCCTTGGTCAGCACCTCCTCCGCCGTACGGGCCGCCTTGGCGAGCTGGGCCGCGGAGTCCTCGGCGGCCTTGCTGCGGGCCTTCTCCGCGGTCTCCGCCAGCAGCCGCTCGGCCTCGGCGCGGGCGTCGTCGCGCAGCTGCTCGGCCTCGGCCCGCAGGGCCTCGGCGTCCTTCGTGGCCTCGCCGACCACCCGGGCGATGTCGGCCTTGGCCGTGCGGGAGCGCTGCTCGTACTCGGTCTCGGCGGCCGCCAGCTGCCGGCCGGCCGTCTCCGTGGCCTCCGTGACCAGCTTCTCCGCCTCGGCGCGCGCCTCGCGCAGCGCCGTGTCGGCCTCCTGGACGCGGGCCTCGGCGGTGCGCGTCAGCTCCGCCGCGGCCGCCCGCGCCTGGTCGGCCTCCGCGCTGGTGGCCGTCCGCAGCCGCTCCGCGTGGTCGGTGGCCTCCTGGGCCTGCGCCCCCGCGGCCGCCAGCATCCGCTCCGCGTCCGCGCGGGCCCGGCGCAGCAGCGCGTCGGCCTCGGCGCGGGCCTCCTCGGTGGCCATGGCGAGCCGGGTGCGGGCCTGCTCGGTCAGCCGCTGGGCCTCGGCGCCCGCCGCGGCCAGCGACTGCTCCGCCTCCGCGCGGGACTCCTCCATGAGCCGCCGCGCCTGGGACTCCGTACGGGCCCGCAGCTGCTCCGCCCACGCCACGTTCTCGTTGACGTGGGACTCCACCGTCTGGCGGCGCTCGTTGAGCTCCTCGTCCAGGCGCTGGCGGCGGGCCACGGCCTCCGCGTGCAGCTCGGACTCCATCCGGGCCTGGCGCTCGGCCTGCTCCTGGAGGAGGCGCTGCGTCTGGGCGCGGGCCTCGCGCAGCTCGCGCTCGGCGTCGGCGCGCATCTGGTCGGCCTGGATCTGGGCGTTGCGGAGCATCTGCTCCGCCTGGTAGCCCATGTCGGCGCTGTCGTACGCCGGACGGTGGGCGAGGTTGCGGCGCGCCTCGTGCAGCTTGGCGCGCAGTACCTCGACCTGGTAGCCGAGGTCGTCGGCGTGCTGGACCGCCTTCTCCCGCTCCTTCTTCAGCCGCTCCATCTCGGCTTCGAATTGCGAGAGGTGGTCGTCAGCCTCGTAGCGGTCGTTGCCCCGCACTGCGCGGTCCCATCCGTCCCCTGGTCGCGTTGGCGGCCGGCCCCGTCCCGCGTCGCCGGGAGAAAACCCGGAGCCTGCCCTTCCGAAGAAATGGTGTCAGATCATCGGTAACAGCCAGGCCCGGGGCCCCACCCCGTACCCGGCCGAACCTGCACTCTACCGGCCGGGGGAGGAAGGGGTCAGTGCTCCGGGTCCGCCGGGGGCGCCGAAGTGACCAGTTCGGTCAGTACGCCGTGGCAGTCCTTGGGGTGCAGGAAGGTGATGCGGGAGCCCATGGAACCCGTACGAGGGCTCTCGTAGAGGACGCGTACGCCCTTGCCGCCGATCGCGGCGGCGTCGCCGTCGACGTCCGGCGTACCGAACGCGATGTGGTGAACGCCCTCGCCGTTCTTCGCGAGCCACTTGCCGACCGCGGAGTCCGGCCGGGTGGGCTCCAGCAGCTGCAGATACGAGGCCCCGCCGTCGGAGGTGTCGTTGATCTTGAGCATGGCCTCGCGCACGCCCTGCTCCTCGTTGACCTCCGTGTGGAACACCTCGAAGCCGTACGTGGCACGGTAGAACTCGACGGTGGCGTCGAGGTCCTTGCAGGCGATCCCGATGTGGTCGATGCGCGTCAGCATGGAAGCAAGTGCACTCCGGGAACGCCGGTTACGCAACGTGCGCGCGATCACACCACCGGCCCGGTGACCCGGGCGCCTACCGCTCAGTACATTGACGGGAACCATCGTTAACCTCTCCGCTCGAAGGGGCCGCCCCTCATGACTGGTACCAAGGGTTCGACCGGCACCACCTCAGTGATCGTCGCGGGCGCCCGGACGCCCATGGGCAAGCTCCTGGGCTCGCTGCGGTCCTTCTCCGCCGCGGACCTCGGCGGGCTGGCCATCAAGGCCGCCCTCGACCGGGCGGGCATCGGCGGCGACCAGGTGCAGTACGTGATCATGGGCCAGGTGCTCCAGGCGGGCGCGGGCCAGATCCCGGCCCGGCAGGCGGCGGTCAAGGGCGGCATCCCGATGAGCGTGCCCGCCCTCACGGTCAACAAGGTCTGCCTCTCCGGCCTCGACGCCATCGCCCTCGCCGACCAGCTGATCCGCGCCGGCGAGTTCGACGTGGTGGTCGCGGGCGGCATGGAGTCCATGACCAACGCCCCGCACCTGCTGCCCAAGTCCCGCGAGGGCTACAAGTACGGCTCCATCGAGATGATCGACTCGATGCACCACGACGGGCTCTCCGACGCCTACGAGGGCATCGCCATGGGCGAGTCCACCGAGAACCACAACACCCGCCTGGGCATCCGCCGCCCCGAGCAGGACGAGATCGGCGCCCGCTCCCACCAGCGCGCCGCCGCCGCCCAGAAGAACGGCATCTTCGAGGCGGAGATCACCCCCGTGGAGATCCCGCAGCGCAAGGGCGACCCGGTCCTCTTCAGCAAGGACGAGGGCGTGCGCGGCGACACCACCGTCGAGGTGCTCGGCAAGCTGCGGCCCTCCTTCGCCAAGGACGGCACGATCACGCCCGGCACCTCCTCGCAGATCTCCGACGGCGCCGCCGCCGTGGTCGTGATGAGCAAGGCCAAGGCCGAGGAGCTGGGCCTGCACTGGATCGCCGAGATCGGCGCCCACGGCAATGTGGCCGGTCCCGACAACTCGCTGCACTCCCAGCCGTCCAACGCGATTCTGCAGGCCCTGGGCAAGGAGGGACTGAACGTGGAGGACCTCGACCTCATCGAGATCAACGAGGCGTTCGCGGCGGTCCTGGTCCAGTCGATCAAGGATCTGGGCGTTTCCCACGAAAAGGTGAACGTCAACGGCGGTGCCATCGCCCTCGGCCACCCCATCGGCATGTCCGGCGCCCGGGTCGTCCTCCACCTCGCCCTGGAGCTCAAGCGGCGCGGCGGCGGCGTCGGCGCGGCCGCGCTGTGCGGTGGCGGCGGCCAGGGCGACGCCCTGATCATCCGCGTCCCCGGCAACGGCAGCTGACGCACGCCCGAGTACGCCCGGGCAGGACCGAGCACGACTCCGAGCACGGCAGGGAACATCGGAACGGAGCAAGGCATGGTGGACGTCCCCGCGCTGGTCGAGCAGGCCCGGGAAGGCAGGCCGCGGGCCGTCGCCCGGCTGATCTCGCTGGTCGAGGGGGCGTCCCCGCAGCTGCGCGAGGTGATGGCGACCCTGGCGCCGCTGACCGGCGGCGCCTACGTCGTCGGCCTCACCGGCTCGCCCGGCGTCGGCAAGTCCACCTCCACCTCCGCCCTGGTCAGCGCCTACCGCAGGGCCGGGAAGCGGGTCGGCGTGCTCGCCGTCGACCCGTCCTCGCCGTTCTCCGGCGGCGCCCTGCTCGGCGACCGGGTGCGGATGTCCGAGCACGCCTCCGACCCCGGGGTCTACATCCGCTCCATGGCCACCCGCGGCCACCTCGGCGGCCTCGCCTGGGCCGCCCCGCAGGCCATCCGGGTGCTGGACGCGGCGGGCTGCGACGTGATCCTCGTGGAGACCGTCGGCGTCGGCCAGTCCGAGGTCGAGATCGCCTCCCAGGCCGACACCAGCGTCGTCCTGCTGGCCCCCGGCATGGGCGACGGCATCCAGGCGGCCAAGGCCGGGATCCTGGAGATCGGTGACGTCTACGTGGTCAACAAGGCCGACCGCGACGGCGCCGACGCCACCGCGCGCGAGCTCAACCACATGCTCGGCCTCGGCGAGGCCCGCGGCCCCGGCGACTGGCGCCCGCCGATCGTCAAGACCGTCGCCGCCCGCGGCGAGGGCACCGACGAGCTCGTCGAGGCCCTGGAGAAGCACCGCGCGTGGATGGAGGAGCGCGGTGTGCTCACACAGCGCCGCGTCGCCCGCGCCGCGCGCGAGGTCGAGACCATCGCCGTCACCGCCCTGCGCGAGCGCATCGGCGACCTCCACGGCGACCGCCGCCTGGACGCCCTCGCCGAACGCATCGTGAACGGCGCCCTCGACCCCTACACGGCGGCGGACGAACTCGTGGACGGGATCACCAACAACGGCGGGGAGCCGCTGGTGACGGCACCCCCGGCGGAGGGCTGAGCCTCGCGCGCCTTCCGAGGCCGCTGTGACAGGATTGCCCTCATGTCTTCCAACGTTTTCTTCGACATCACCATCGGCGGCAAGGACGCGGGCCGCATCGTCTTCAAGCTGTACGACGACGTCGTCCCGCAGACCGCCCGCAACTTCCGTGAGCTGGCCACCGGCCAGAACGGCTTCGGCTACGAGGGCTCCGGCTTCCACCGCGTCATCCCCGAGTTCATGCTCCAGGGCGGTGACTTCACCAACCACAACGGCACCGGCGGCAAGAGCATCTACGGCGAGAAGTTCGCGGACGAGAACTTCAAGCTGAAGCACGACAAGGTGGGCCTGCTCTCCATGGCCAACGCCGGCAAGAACACCAACGGCTCGCAGTTCTTCATCACCACGGTGCTGACCCCGTGGCTGGACGGCAAGCACGTCGTCTTCGGCGAGGTCGTCGAGGGCATGGACATCGTGAAGAAGATCGAGTCCTTCGGCACCCACTCCGGCGCCACCAAGGCCGAGATCAAGATCGCGAAGTCGGGCACCGTCGACGCCTGATCCTCCGGATCGCTTTCCTGACCCCGGGCGGGCCGGTCACCGGCCCGCCCGAGTCATGTCCGGGGTCCCGGGGCGTTCGGCTCCCCGGCCCGGTACGGTGGTGATCGACCGGCCACCGACGAGGAGGTGGGCAGCCGTGGCCCTTCCCGAGCTGCATCCGCGCCCCGGAAACCTGCGTGAGGTCGCCGAGCGCATCGAAGCGTCCACCGGGCTGCGAGTCGAGATCATCGGAGGCAGCCTCGTGATGTCCCCCACCCCGCGCGGCAAGCACGCCGGTACCATCCGCCGCCTGCGGGTCCAGATCGAACCCCACCTGCCCGCGGGTCTGGCCTCCTACGAGATGTCGTCGGTCGCCATGCCGGAGGACCCGGACGACTACGCCACGCCCGATCTGACGGTGCTGCCCGTGGAGTGGGACGAGGACGACTCCTGGCTCGCCGACCCCGGTGACGTCGCCCTGGCCGTCGAGGTGATCTCCCAGTCCGAGAAGGCCAGGGACATCACGGACAAGAACGGCTGGTACGCCCGGGCCGGGGTCGCCGTCCTGCTCGTCCTCGACCCCCGTACCGGCCGCTGGACCCTCCACACCCGCCCCAAGGACGGGGAGTACCGCGGCCAGTTGCACGGCGTGTACGGGGAGGCGGTCGACCTGCCCGCCCCGCTGCCGTCCCCGGTCGACACCGGTGTCCTCCCGCGCTACGGCTCCTGACCACGGCGGGGGCCGCATTGCGTATCGGAGAACTGTCCAGGCGGACGGGCGCGAGCCCGCGGGCGCTGCGCTACTACGAGGAGCAGGGGCTGATCGCGCCGGACCGCCGCCCCGGCGGGTACCGGGAGTACACGGAGCGGGATGTGGTGACGGTGCGTCATATCCGCACCCTGCTCGCGGCCGGGCTCGGCACGGCGGCGATAGCCGAGGTCCTCTCCTGCACGATCGTGGAGGAGGGCGAGCTGCTGCCCGCCTGCCCGGAACTCGTCTCCGGCCTCACCCAGGAGCGGGACCGCATCACCGGCTCGATAGGCGAACTCCAGCAGGCACTGGGCCTCCTGGAGGCGATCATCACGAGATGGAACGAGCAGACGTACAGCGCCCCGTAAGGGGCGCGGGGAACTGCGCGACCAGCCACGACGCAACCGGCAGCCGCGCACCGGGCTCATGGGGCAGCCCAATAGGCGCCGCACAGCGGCCCGCAGCGGCCCCGCGGCCCCGCGGCCGCGCGCGGAGCGCAAGAGGCGCCCACGAGGCGCCGCCAAAGCTCACCCCCGCGCGATCCCGTCCAGCAGCGCGGCCAGCGCCCCCGGCGCGGAGAACATCGGCCAGTGCCCCGTCGGCAGATGCCACAGATCCATCGCCGCCAGCGGCGCGAAGAGCGGGTTCCCGGTGGCGGCGAGCTCCCGTACCGCCTCCGGCGTGAACGTCGTCGCGATCAGCGAGCACGGCATGCCGGACGGCTCCCCGGCGCGCTCGAACGGATCCGTCGCCGTACGGAACGGCTGCGGCGTGCACAGCGCCCGCATCCGGTCCAGCTGCTCGCCCGTGAGCCCGGCCAGGTTCTCCGGGTCGTCGGCCGGGTCGAACGCGGGCACCGGCAGCCGCCAGCCGTCGCCCTCCTCGGCGACCTGCCTCCGCCAGCTCTCCTGCGTCCCGGGGTCGTTGAAGTCGATGACGCCCATGCCGGGCGGGAGCGGGGCGGTGTCCACGTAGACGAGGCGGGCGACGCGCCCGGCGGGGAGGCGGTCGGCGGCGCCGGTGACCGGCTGGTTCGCACCGCTGTGGCCCACCAGCACCACGTCGCGCAGACCGCCGTCCTCGATGACGCGGACGACGTCGGCGATGTGCGTCTCCACGCCCACCCCGGGCGTGGCCTCGCCCGCCCGGTCCGCCAGTCCGGTCAGCGTGACCGGGTGCACGTCGTGTCCGGCGGCCCGCAGCTCGCGCGCCACGTCCTCCCAGGCCCACGCGCCGAGCCAGAATCCGGGGACGAGAACGAACGTGGACATGCTGCTTACCTCTTCCGTCGCCGTGCGGGGCCTGCGCTTCCGACGGTACGTCAGATATAGGACACCAGGTGTCCGCATGGAGGACGGCCGGACTGTCCGGCGCGACCCTCTTGTCACCCGCGCCCGTGAACCTCATGCTCGTCCCCCTGCCCGTCGCGTACCGACGACCCGATGAGGACGCCATGCCCAGATCCGGGAACGGCTCCGGCAACGCCGACGAACGCCGTCTGCACGAACTGGGCTACGCCCAGGAACTCCAGCGCAGCATGTCCGCCTTCTCCAACTTCGGTGTGTCCCTGACCGTCGTCTCGGTCCTCTCCGGCTGTCTGACGCTCTACGGCTTCGGCATGCGGACCGGCGGGCCCGTCCTGATCGTCTGGGGCTGGCCGCTGGTCGGGGTCATGACGCTGCTCGTGGCGCTGTCGATGGCGGAGGTCTGCTCGGCCTATCCCACGGCCGGTGGGCTGTACTACTGGTCGGCGAAGCTCGCCGACCGCCACCAGGCGGCCTGGTCCTGGTTCACCGGCTGGTTCAACTTCCTGGGCCAGGTGGCCGTCACCGCGAGCGTCGACTACGGCGCGGCCACCTTCCTCAACGCGCTGCTCGGTATCCAGGGCTGGTACGCGGTCTCGACCGGGCACACGGTCGTACTCTTCGCCGCCATCCTGCTCGTGCACGGACTGCTCAACCAGTTCGGGGTGGGACTGCTCGCGCGGCTCGGCGACATCAGTGTGTGGTGGCACGTCCTGGGCGTCCTGCTCATCGTCGGCGTGCTCGCGTCCGTGCCGGACCGCCACCCGTCGGCCTCCTTCGTCTTCGGGCACTTCGCCAACGACACGGGATTCTCCTCCAGTTGGTACGTCGCGGCCCTCGGCCTGCTGCTCGCGCAGTACACCCTCACCGGGTACGACGCCTCGGCGCACATGACCGAGGAGACCCGCGGCGCCGACCGTTCGGGGCCCCGCGGCATGGTGAAGGCCGTCGTGGTCTCCCTGGCCGCCGGCTGGGTCCTGCTCATCGGCCTGACCTACGCGATCCAGGACTACACGGCCGAGGCGGGCGCGGACGTGCCGCCCGCCCAGATCTTCGTCGACGCGGTGGGCGCGGGCACCGGGAAACTGCTGCTGGTGGTGGTCACCGGCGCGCAGCTGTTCTGCGGGCTGGCCTCCGTCACCACCAACTCCCGTGTGATCTACGCCTTCGCGCGCGACGGCGCCCTGCCCGGCTCGCGGTTCTGGCACCGCATCAACCCGCGGACGCAGACCCCCACCAACGCGATCTGGCTCGCGGTGGCCGGGGCGTTCCTGCTGGGCCTGCCGGCGCTGTGGAACGACACGGCCTTCGGCGCCGTCACCTCGATCTCCGTCATCGGCCTCTACATCGCCTATGTGATCCCCACCTTCCTCCGGCTGCGCAAGGGCGACGCCTTCGAACGCGGGCCCTGGCACCTCGGGCGCTGGAGCACGCCGGTGGGCGTCGGCGCGGTGGCGTGGGTCTGCTGCGTGACCGTCCTGTTCGTCCTCCCACAGTCCTCGCCCGTGACCTGGGAGACCTTCAACTACGCCCCCGTCGCCGTGCTCGCGGTCGCCGGTTACGCGGGAGCCTTCTGGCTGGTGTCGGCACGCCGCTGGTTCACCGGCCCGCGGGTGCAGGGCACCCCCGAGGAGCTCGCCGCACGAGACGCATCCGCCTCGGTCGTCACAGAACGCTCATAGAAAACCGCCAACCGCTCCACACCTCGTGCTCGTCTCCCTCACCGACACCGATATCCAGGAGCGGTCGGACCGTGGGCAAGAGGCGGCAGAAACAGGAACACCGAGCACATCCGGAGAAGCGGGAGAAGAGGGACAAGCGGGAGAAGCCGGCGAAGCGGCTGAAGCGCCACGCGCGCGGCAGACGGTTCGTCGACTACCCGCGCCGCGGCAGAAGCGGCCCGCGCCGCTGGCTGCCGTCGTGGCGGCTGGTGGTGTGCACCGTCGCGCTCGGGGTGGGCGGCCTGGCCGGGCTGTTCGCCTGGGTGTACGCGAGCGTGGACATCCCCGACGAGAACGCGGCCGCCGTCCAGGAGGCCAACACGTACTACTGGGCGGACGGCAGCCAGATGGTGAGCCTGGGCAAGGTGAACCGCAATATCGTCCGCCTCTCCGACGTGCCGGAATCCGTGCAGAACGCGGTGATCGCCGCCGAGAACGAGGGTTTCTACAGCGACCCCGGAGTCTCCGTCAAGGGCATCTTCCGCGCCGTCGTCAGCGCGGTGAAGGGCGAGGAGACGCAGGGTGGTTCCACCATCACGCAGCAGTACGTGAAGAACACGTATCTCTCGCAGGAGCAGACGCTCACCCGCAAGGCCAAGGAATTCATCATCTCGCTCAAGGTCGACCGGACCAAGAGCAAGAAGGACATCCTCCAAGGCTATCTCAACACCAGCTGGTTCGGCCGCGGCGCGTACGGGATCGAGGCCGCCGCGCAGGCGTACTACGGCATTCCGGCGAAGAAGCTCGACCCGGGCCAAGGGGCCGCGCTGGCCGCGCTGTTGAAGGGGGCCGAGCTCTACGACCCGGCGACGAGCCGCGGCAACCACGAGCGTGCCGAGGACCGCTGGAAGTGGATTCTCGACCGCGAGGTCAAGGCCGGGCTGATGTCGCAGGAGGACCGCGAGAAGTACCGGACCTTCCCGGAGCCGCACAAGCAGTCCATGTCCACGAGTCTCGCGGGCCAGACCGGTTATCTCGTCGACGTCGCCAACAAATACATCAAGGCGCACTCGACGCTCACCGACCAGGACCTCGCGCACGGCGGCTATCGCATCCACACCACCTTCGACAAGAAACAGGTGGCGCGGCTCACCGCGTCCGTCGACTCCGTCCTGGCGAAGGACATCGACCCGAAGAGCCGGGAGTCGGACGAGAACGTCCAGGTCGGCGCCGCCTCCGTGCGCCACTCGGACGGCGCGATCCTCGCGCTCTACGGCGGGCCCGACGCGACGAAGCAGTTCATCAACAACGCGGACTCCTCCGGGGTGCCGGTCGGCTCCGCCTTCAAGCCGTTCGTCCTCGCGGCGGCCCTCCAGCACGGCGCGGAGGCGAAGGACGGCGGCCGGACGGACGTGCACTCCGGGGATTTCTACGGCAACGAGGGGAGACTCCAGAGCCCGGCCGGGACGGCGGTCCCGGACGATTCCCACCCGAGCCTGCGGCAGGCCCTCGCGAACGGCGGCAACGCCACGTATGTCCGCCTCGGGAAGGAGGTCGGACTGGAGGCGGTGAAGGACACCGCGGTCCGCTCGGGCCTGCTCAAGGACAGCATGGCCCAGCTGGAGGAGACCTTCTCCGTCGGCACGTCCACACCCAGCGCCGTCCGCATGGCGGGCGCGTACGGCACCTTCGCCAACCACGGCCTCCAGAACGACCCCTACTCGGTGACCAGGCTGACCAAGGACGGCGAGGCGGTGGGCGGCTTCGAGGAACGCGCCAAGGCCCGCCGCGCCCTCGCCCCCGAGGTCGCCGACGAGGTCGCGGACGCCCTGCGCGAGGTCGGCGCCAAGGCCCTGGGCGAGAACGCCGCCCGCGCCGTCGGCGCCCCCGTCGCCGCGGGCCGCACCGGCGACCAGGACCGCCTCAAGTCCGCCTGGTTCGTGGGCTGGGCGAAGGACACCTCCACCGCCGTGACGATGTTCCGGATGAAACCCGAGGACGGCCGGCTGCTGCCGATGTCGGACGTCGGCGGCGACACGGAACAGCGGGGGAACGCCTTCCCGGCGAAGATCTGGGCGGACTACATGGGCGCAGACCCCATCGGGTGAACATCAAGAGGGGAA
>NZ_JAINFC010000111.1 GCF_020740835.1 Streptomyces sp. UNOC14_S4 | reverse complement strand
CCTCTCGCCTGGCGGGCGAGTTCGGCTGGCACCCCGGCCCCCGCCGAACTCGCCCGCCAGGCGAGAGGCGGCCCCGTCGGCGCGGTCCGCGTGGCCCGCTGGGCGGCCGACGAGCGCGGCCGCGGCACCGCTCTGAAGCCCGCCACAGCCGGGGAGCCCGCCGGGACACTCGCCGGGAACGCCGCCGAGCGGGCCGCCGAGGCCCTGCGTCTGACGGCCCGCCAGGTACGGGCCGACTGGGACCGCGCCCGCCTCGCCGGGCTCATCGAGCTGCACGGCGAGACCGCGCGCCCCGGTTGGCGCCTGACGGCGTGGGATCGCGACGACGGCGCCGTGCTGCGCGGCTGGGTCGCGCTCTTCGACGCCTGGTCCCTCGCGCACCCCGCGCCCGAGGGCACCGACGCGACGATCGCCGCGGAGGTCGTCGAGGCCGCGCCGCAACTGCTGTCCGTCATGCACCTGTCCGCGGGGCCCGTGTCCGTCGCGATGCTCCTCGACCTCCTCCAGCAGCGCGTCGCGGAGATCCGCGCCGAGCGCTGCGAGGTGCCGTACGACGGCCCCGAGCCCGCCCCCGGGCCCGCCGCGGCCGGTGGCCCCGACCGGCGGGACCCGCTCGCCGGCCTGCTCGACTGGGCGCTCGCCGGGCTCGCCTCCGTGGGCGCGCTCGTCGTACGCGACGACACCGCCGTGCTCACCCCGCTCGGCAACTGGGCGGTCTGGGTCAAGCTGGAGCAGATCTGCGTGGCGGCCCAGAGCCCGGCGGGCCACATCGAGTTGTCCGCCGAGGCCATGCTGCGCGGCTGCGCCGACCTCACCCCGGGCCCGGCACGCGCCGAGTACCGCGCCTGGCTCGCCGCCCGCCCCGTGAACAGCGCCGTCAGCGAACTCCTCGACGCGGCGCGCGGGGACGACGCGCTCGTCCGCGGCCTCGCCTTCGAGGCGCTGCGCGCGGTGGGCGCCCCCGCCGAGCCCGCCGTACGGACCGTCGCGGAGGAGCCCGTCCTGCGCCCCTACGCGCTGCTGTGGCTCGCCGAGCACGAGGGCAGCGACCCGGACGAGGCGGCGGAGGTGCTGACCCGGGAGGAGGCGACGTGGCTGTGGGTGGACACGGCCGCGGCCGTCGCCGACCACGGGGAGAGCCGCCTGCTGGTCCGTCACCTGGACTCCGCCGTGCAGGGGACGGTGCCCGGTCTCCTGGAGGAGGTGCGGGCTGTGGGGCATCCGCGTACGGTCCAGGTCCTTGTCGCCCTGGCGGCGGCGCATCCGGATCCGGCCTTGGCGAAGGCGATGCGCAGGGCGGCTTTTCAGGTGCACACGGGCGGCGCGTGATCTTTGTGGGTGCGCCTACTGGGGAGCCTCTTGCCCCCGGTGCGCGTCTGCGGGCCCGGTGGGGGCTGGTCGCGCAGTTCCCCGCGCCCCTGACGGGGCTTCGCCCCTCGGGGTCCGGGGCGGAGCCCCGAGAACGGGGGTCTGGGGGCGTAGCCCCCAGAGAAATCTCCCCCTACAGCAACCCCACCCGGTCAAGCCCCGCGGCTAGCCGAACGTATTGCAGCGGGCCACGTCACCCGTCGTGTAGCCCGTCTTGAACCACTGCTGCCGCTGCGCCGCCGAGCCGTGCGTCCAGCTCTCCGGGGTCACCCGGCCCTGGAATTTCTCCTGGATGCGGTCGTCGCCGACGGCCGCCGCCGCGGAGAGGCCGTCGTCGATGTCCTTCTGCGTCAGCTGCGTGAGCAGAGGGCGGCCGGTGGACTTCTCCGGGGTCGAGGTGGCGTGCTTCGCCCAGACGCCGGCGTAGCAGTCGGCCTGGAGCTCGACCTTGACGGAGTTGCTCTCGGCGCCGGTCTTGCGGTCCTGGGCCTTGTTCAGCGTGCCCAGCAGGTTCTGGATGTGGTGCCCGTACTCGTGGGCGACGACGTACGCCTGGGCGAACGGCCCGCCGCTCGCGCCGAACTTGGTGCGCAGCTCGTCGAAGAACCCGAGGTCGAGGTAGACCTTGTGGTCACCGGGGCAGTAGAACGGGCCGACCGCCGAGGTCGCGGCCCCGCAGGCGGTGTTCGTCCGCGCGGTGAAGAGGACCGTGGACGCCGGGGTGTAGGTGTGCCCGCGGCGCGGCAGCTCCTGGCTCCAGAAGGTCTGCGCGCTGTTGACCACGGCGACGATCCGGCAGTCCTCCTTGGTGTTGGCGTCGCGGCCGGTACGGCAGTGCTGGGAGACCTGCTCGGCCGTGCTCGCCTGGGCGGACGGGGAGCCGCCCGGCTCCGAGCCGCTCAGCCCGAGCTCCTGCGGGCCGATGCCGAAGAAGAGCCCCAGCACCAGGGCGATCAGTCCCACGATCCCGCCGCCGATGGTCACCCCGCCGCCGGGGATCCTGCTGCCCCGCGAGTCCTGCACCTGGGACGTGTCGAGGTCCGTGTCGTCGTCGAACTGCATACGGTCACCGCCTTTCCACCCCGAGTATCGATGAGCGGTCCGTCGTGTGCCCGTTTCGGGGTGGTGTCAGGGGCACTGCCCGTTCCGTCGCGCCATGACTACCCCAGTGGGGCACCGGGCTGCCAGCCGAGCGCCACGAAATCGGGTTGCGCTTCACCGTTAGACTGGTCCGCATGGCATTCCTCCTCGTGCATTAGACGGCGTCGGCCCATTCCGCCGCCCGCCCCCGCGCCTCCCGCGCGGCAGGGCCGCGCGCGGGTGCGTTCTCCCCCGTCCAACGCCGTCCGTCTCTTCATGCCCGCCCAGGAGCAGTCCAGTGATCACCGCCACCGGCATCGAGCTGCGCGCCGGCGCCCGCGTCCTCATCGAATCCGCCTCGTTCCGCGTCGCCAAGGGCGACCGCATCGGCCTCGTCGGCCGCAACGGCGCGGGCAAGACCACCCTCACCAAGTGCCTCGCGGGGGAGGGACAGCCCGCGGGCGGCACGATCACGCGCTCGGGCGAGGTCGGCTACCTGCCGCAGGACCCGCGCACCGGCGACCTCGACGTCCTGGCGCGCGACCGCATCCTCTCCGCGCGCGGCCTCGACACCCTCCTGCGCAAGATGCGGGAGAACGAGGACCGCATGGCGAACGGCAAGGGCGCCACGCGCGAGAAGGCCATGAAGAGGTACGAGCGCCTGGAGACGGAGTTCCTGACCAAGGGCGGCTACGCCGCCGAGGCGGAGGCCGCTACCATCGCCGCCAGCCTCGGCCTGCCCGACCGCATCCTCGGGCAGCCCCTGCACACGCTCTCCGGCGGTCAGCGCCGCCGCGTCGAGCTGGCCCGCATCCTCTTCTCGGACGCCGACATCCTGCTGCTCGACGAGCCGACCAACCACCTCGACGCCGACTCGATCGCCTGGCTGCGCGACTACCTCAAGACCTACCGCGGCGGCTTCATCGTGATCTCCCACGACGTCGACCTGGTCGAGACGGTCGTCAACAAGGTCTTCTACCTGGACGCGAACCGCTCCCAGATCGACGTCTACAACATGGGCTGGAAGCTCTACCAGCAGCAGCGCGAGGCCGACGAGAAGCGCCGCCGCCGCGAGCGGCAGAACGCCGAGAAGAAGGCCGCCGCCCTCAATTCCCAGGCCGACAAGATGCGCGCCAAGGCGACCAAGACGGTCGCCGCGCAGAACATGGCCCGCCGCGCCGAGAAGCTGCTGGCCGGCCTGGAGGCGGAGCGCGTCTCCGACAAGGTCGCCAAGCTCCGCTTCCCCGAGCCCGCGCCCTGCGGCAAGACGCCCCTCATGGCCGACGGCCTGTCGAAGTCCTACGGCTCGCTGGAGATCTTCACCGGCGTCGACCTGGCCATCGACAAGGGCTCGCGCGTGGTGATCCTCGGCCTCAACGGCGCGGGCAAGACCACGCTGCTGCGCCTGCTCGCCGGGGCGGAGACGCCCGACACCGGCTCGGTCGTCCCGGGCCACGGCCTCAAGCTGGGCTACTACGCCCAGGAGCACGAGACCCTGGACCCGGACCGCACGGTCCTGGAGAACATGCGCTCCTCCGCGCCCGACCTCGACCTCGTCGAGGTGCGCAAGGTGCTGGGCTCCTTCCTGTTCTCCGGCGACGACGTCGACAAGCCCGCGGGCGTGCTCTCCGGCGGCGAGAAGACCCGGCTGGCGCTCGCCACGCTCGTCGTCTCCTCCGCCAACGTCCTCCTCCTGGACGAGCCCACCAACAACCTTGACCCGGCCAGCCGCGAGGAGATCCTCGGCGCGCTGCGCACCTACAAGGGCGCCGTGGTGCTGGTGACGCACGACGAGGGCGCCGTCGACGCGCTCGAACCGGAGCGGATCATCCTGCTCCCGGACGGCGTCGAGGACCTCTGGGGCCCCGACTACGCGGATCTCGTCACCCTCGCCTGATCCCCGCCCCTCCCTCCTTCCTCCGGCCGGTGCCCGCCAAGGGCCCGGCCGGAGCCGTTGCCGGGCCCTCGACGGGCACCGGCACGGGGCGCACCGGCGTGCGCCCGGCGCCCGGGCCGTCCCTGTCCCGATCATTCGGCCGACAGGTGATCCATCATCTGAGTGAGTACGGCTCGTACCACGGTGCCCCCGAGTGCTCCGGCGCACGCCTAGTGCCGTGCGCCGGGGTGTTCGCATCATGGGCGACTGCTGCCCCGCCTGACCTGCCGCTTCGCTCCGCCACCCGTACGGCCGTACGAGCGCGACTGTTCGGAACGGCCTGTTCCAGGCCCTGGTGCGGCCCGAAATCGCGGAAACCTCATCCCATGGACCTTGTCGAATGGGTGGCCAGGAGGCCGGGGAGGGGTGATCATGAGAGACAAGAGGCGCATCTCCCATGAGGAGGCACGGGTGGCCGAGACTCTGAAGAAGGGCAGCCGGGTGACCGGCGCCGCGCGCGAAAAGCTCGCGGCAGACCTGAAGAAGAAGTACGACTCCGGTGCGAGCATCAGGGCGCTGGCCGAAGAGACCGGCCGCTCCTACGGCTTCGTCCACCGGATGCTGAGCGAATCCGGCGTGATCCTCCGGGGTCGCGGCGGAGCGACGCGCGGCAAGAAGGCCCCCTCGGTCTGATACCGCGCACTCCAAGGGCACGGTCTGTACGGGCAGTGCCACCCGGTCGGTCGAGCAGTCGGCCGGGTGGTTACTGTGCAGTCAACCAAGAGCGACTGCAGCCGATTCGGAGGCCCCGATGACCGCCCCCAAGACCCTGCTCGACCAGGACGGCATACAGCTCACCGTGGACGACACGGTGGCCACCGTCACCCTCACCAACCCCGCCAAGCGCAACGTCCAGTCGCCCGCGCTGTGGCGGGGGCTGGCCGAGGCCGGGCGGTCGCTGCCGGGCAGCGTGCGCGTGGTGGTGCTGCGCGCGGAGGGCAAGTCCTTCTCCGCCGGGCTCGACCGGCAGGCGTTCACCCCCGAGGGCTTCGACGGCGAGCCGTCCTTCCTCGACCTGGCACGCGGCTCCGACGAGGCGCTCGATGCCGAGATCGCCACCTACCAGGAGGCTTTCACCTGGTGGCGGCGGAACGACATCGTCTCCGTCGCGGCCGTGCAGGGCCATGCGATCGGCGCGGGCTTCCAGCTCGCCCTCGCCTGTGACCTGCGGGTCTGTGCCGACGACGTCCAGTTCGCGATGCGCGAGACCAGCCTGGGCCTGGTGCCCGACCTCACCGGCACCAAGCCGCTGGTGTCCCTGGTCGGCTACGCCCGCGCGCTGGAGATCTGCGCGACCGGCCGGTTCGTCCACGCCGACGAGGCCGAGCGCACCGGCCTGGCCAACCTCGTCGTGCCCGCCGCCGAGCTCGACTCCGCCGTCCAGGACCTCACCGCGGCGCTCCTCGCCGCGCCCCGCGACGCCGTCGTCGAGACCAAGGCCCTGCTCCGGGAGGCCACGGGCCGCACCTACGAGGAGCAGCGCGCCGCCGAACGCCAGGCCCAGGCCCGCCGCCTGCGGGACCTCGCGGGTCTGGGGGAGTGAGCCGGGGCCGTGGGGCGCGCGAGCAGGGATCGCGCGCCCCACGCGCCTAGCCGCGGATACGGACGCCGTAGCGCGAGCGCAGGTAGTGCAGCTCCCAGCAGGAGACGGCCGTCACCGACAGGGGGCCGCCGAGGAACGCGGCCACCTTCACGACCGCCGGGCCGTTGGGCAGGCCGTCGCCGAGCGAGACAAGATTGAGCGCCCAGACCAGCGTCACGGTGAGGATCGCGGGGAGCGAGGCGTGCACGTCGGCGGTGTTGAAGGCGTACCGCGCGGCGGCACCGGACGAGAAGAACAGGAAGGCCGCCATCCACAGCAGCACGGGCAGCATCGCGAGCGGCAGCAAGGCCCCCACCAGATACCCCGCGGCCCCGCCGAGCAGCTCCTCCGCGTAGCCCTTGCCCTGACTGGCCAGGTAGAGGCCGCCGATCCCGGTGGCCAGCGCCCCCACGTACCAGCCGACGGCCTTGAGCGGGTGGCGCAGCCGGGACCGCAGCAGCGGGCGGTGCTGCCGCGGGGCGTAGAGGATGAAGCCGAGGATCACCAGCGGCCCCACCAGCAGGAGGATCAGCGGCGCCAGGAAGACCTTGCTGATCCCGTCCTCGAACACGCCGCTCCAGCCGCCGTCTATGCCGTACGTCCAGATCAGCAGGAACGAGGCCACCGCACCGGCGATGGCGCGCCACTTCTGCACGGCGTCGATGGTCGGGTCCATGACACGTCCAGGGCCGTGGGCGCCGAAAATGGCATGCGCTTTGACCCGCGCGGAGCGGAAGAAGCCGCCGAGACAGCCCGACCGGCCGGCCCGGTTCGGCTGCGGTGGCGGCGGCGGAAACGATGGATACGACGGCATGCTCATGGCGGGCTGCCCCTCCCCCTTTGATCAGCAACCCGTGCAGTGTAGTGATCCGTTGCGCCCGGTCAGGGGAGTACCGCCGTCACCAGGACCGGCACGGGATCCGGGCTCGCCGCCGCGGCTGCCCTGGCCGTCTCCAGAACGCTGCGGCCGCCTGCTGTCACGGTGATCCGCAGCGCACCACCGCCCAACACAGCGGAGGGCTCGCAGGGCTCGGAGGGCTCGGAGGGCCCGCCCTCGTCGTCCACCTCCTCCACGTGCTCCAGGAGCTCCGTCACCCGCAGGTCGACGCACGCCAACGACAGCCCCAGCGTTCCCGTGGCCGCCTCCCACAACACCGACCGCAGCGCGTCGGCCAGCGGCGGCAACGGCCTGCCCGCCGCGGCCGCGAAGTCGGCTGTCACCCGTAGTGGACCCACGGGGAGCGCGCTCGGCGGGGCGCCGCCGACGCGGACGGCCGCGGCCGGGTCGGCGAGACCCAGGCGCAGGGCGCCGACCCGGACATCCGGCAGTGTCGCGGCCGCGCGCCGCAGCACGCGCGCCGCGGCCGACTCGGCGATCCAGCAGCCGTCCGCAGGCCCGCCGAGCGGCAGCAGCCTGCCGAGCGCGAGTTCCCGGCGTACCTCCCGAGCCCATGGATCAGCGGTCACCGTCGCCTCACCCCTCCTCGTCGTTCCCCAGCCTGCCGCAGAGTGCGGCCGGACTCACGGATGTCCCGCGCGAGGCGCCGGATGCCCGCCTAGGGTGGCAGGAGAGCGGTGTTGTCCCCACCACGGTGTCCCGCCATGGTGTCCCGCCACGGGAGAGAGGCGATCGACGATGGCTGACTCTGTGCCGTCCGCATCGAAGGAGCCGCGGGTCCCGCCCGCCGACCGGGGCCGTACGACCATCGCCGACGGGGTCGTGGAGAAGATCGCCGGGCTCGCGGCCCGGGACGTGGTCGGCGTCCACGCGATGGGCAGCGGCCTCGCGCGCACCTTCGGCGCCGTACGGGACCGGGTGCCCGGGGGCGGGAAGTCCGTCGCCCGCGGGGTGAAGGCCGAGGTCGGTGAGGTGCAGACCGCGCTCGACCTGGAGATCGTCGTCGATTACGGGGTGGCTATCGCGGATGTCGCCCGCGCCGTGCGGGAAAACGTCATCTCGGCGGTGGAGCGCATGACCGGCCTGGAGGTCGTCGAGGTCAACATCGCCGTGACCGACGTCAAGCTGCCCGACGAGGAAGAGGACGAGCCGGAGCCGAGGCTCCAGTAAGGAGCGCACGATGAGCATGGCCGTGGTGGGCATGATCGCGGGCATGGCGCTCGCCTTCGCCGGGTATTTCGGCGGATTCGGCGCGTTCCTGCTGGTGGCGGCCCTGGGGGCGATCGGCTTCGTGGTGGGCCGGTTCCTGGACGGGGATCTGGACCCGGGGGATCTCTTCCGCTCGCGGGAGCGGGACGGGCGGCGGCGGTGAGGACGCGGGACGAGGGGCACACAGGGGTGCGGTGAGGGCGCGTGGTGGAAGCTGCTGAGCGCGGGGCGACCCATATCGCCGACCGCGTCGTCGCGAAGATCGCCTCGCAGGCGGCGCGCGAGGCACTGAAGAGTGCAGGCGCGGGGGAGGGGCTCGCGGACGACGAGCACACGCCCCCGTACGCCACGGTGACCGTGCACGAGGACGTCGCCCGGGTGCGGGTCTCCGTCGAGCTCGGCTATCCCTCGGACATCGGCGCGCAGTGCGGGGCCGTGCGCCGTCGGATCGCCGAGCGGGTACGGGCCCTGGCGGGCATGGAGGTGCCCGAGGTGGCGGTCACCGTGGAGCGGCTCCACTCCCCGCACACGCGGCTGCGGGGCGCGGGGCGGGAGCGGGTGCGATGAGCGAGGACGGGCCGGAACCACCAATTCCGGCCGCGGTGGAGGACATCGGGCCAGCGGGCGAGGCGGACGGGGCGGATGGGGTGGACGACGACGGCCGCGCCGGCCGCTTCTGGTCGGCCCGGCGGCTGCCCGCCGCGCTCGTCGCCCTGGTCGTCCTGGCCGTCACCGGGCTCTTCCTCTACGACGTGGCGGCCGTACGCGCCCACCGGCCCGCCATGCGCTGGCGGCGGCGCCTGGCCCACGAACTGGCCACGCGGCACCTCGACAACGCCTGGGTGATCGGTGGCGCGGTCCTGTCGGTGCTCGTCGGCCTGTGGCTGGTCCTGCTCGCCGTCACCCCCGGTCTGCGCGGTGTGCTGCCGATGCGCGCCGGTTCCCCCGACGTACGGGCCGCGCTCGACCGCCGGGCGGCGGCCCTGGTCCTCCGGGACCGCGCGCTGGAGGTTCCCGGGGTGCAGTCCGTACGGGTCGACGTCGGCCGCCGCCGGATCAGGGCCCGCGCCCTGTCCCACTTCCGGGACCTGGACGACGTACGGAACGACCTGGACGCCGTACTGGCCGACGGCGTACGCCAGTTGGGGCTCGCCCGGCGGCCCGGGGTGTCCGTGCACGTACGACGGCCGGTGAAGAGGTGAGCGCGCGGTGCTGAGGACGGTCAACCGGGTCCTGGTCGCGCTGGCCGGGCTGCTGCTCGTGGCGCTCGGCGCCGCCGTGCTGATCGGCGCGCTGGACCTGCGACGGCGCCGACACCTCTCGCTGCCGTCCGCCTGGCCGTTCCAGGGGCCGCACGACGTGCTGCTGTCCGACGCCGACCGCCGCACGTGGCGGACGGAGGGCTGGTGGTGGCCCGTCGTCCTCGCCGCGCTGGGGCTGGCGGTCCTGCTGTCCCTGTGGTGGCTGCTGGCCCAGCTGCGGCGGCGCCGTCTGCGGGAGGTGACCGTGGACTGCGGGGACGGGGAGGTCGCGGTGGTGCGGGGGGCGGCGCTGGAGGAGGTCATCGCCGCCGAGGCGGAATCCCTCGACGGCGTCGAGCACGCCACGGTGGCCCTGACGGGCCGTCGGACCGCGCCGTCGGTCCGGGTATCTCTGACCCTGGGGCCTCGGGCGGCCCCCTCCGAGGCGCTGTCCTCCCTGACGGACGGGGTGCTCGCCTCTGCGACTGGCTCCGCCGGTCTCCCTCGTCTCCCGGTACGGGTCCGCCTCTCCGCACTCCGCCACCGCGCGGAACGGGTCGGTTGACCGGGGGCGCCTACCGGGCTGCGTCGTGAGGCCGTCGCGCGCGCCTGCGGGCCGGTGGGGGCGGGCCGCGCAGTTCCCCGCGCCCCTGACGGGGCGCTGCCCCGGCTTTCAGGGGCGCGGGGAACTGCGCGACAAGCCACGACGAAGTCGCAGCCGCGCGCGGAGCGCAAGCCGCACCCCGGTAGGCGCACCGGCCACCGCCCCGCAGCCGCGCGCCGAGCGCAAGTCGCACCCCGGTAGGCGCCGGGGGTCCCGGGGGCGCAGCCCCCGGAGCAGGGGGCCGCGCTTCCGGGTGACCCCGCCCCGGTCAGAAGCTTCGCAGCGAACCGCCATCCACCGGCAGCATCACCCCCGTCACATAAGACGCCGCGGGCGACAGCAGAAACGCCGCGGCCCGCCCGAACTCCTCCGGGGAGCCGTACCTCCGCAGGGGAATGCCCGCGGAGGAGGAGGCCCGCACCGCCTCCGGGTCGCCGGAGAGCGCGTCGAGCTCCCGTACCCGGTCCGTGTCGATGCGCCCCGGCAGCAGGCCGACGACGCGGATGCCCCGGGGGCCCACCTCCACGGAGAGGGACTTGGCGAAGCCCGCCAGGCCGGGCCGCAGGCCGTTGGAGACGGTCAGGCCCGGGATCGGCTCGTGCACGGAGCCGGAGAGGACGAAGCCGATCACGCCGCCCTCGGTCAGCTCGGCGGCGGCCGTGCGGGCCAGGCGGACCGCGCCGAGGAAGACGGAGTCGAAGGAGGCCCGCCACTGTTCGTCGGTGATGTCCGCCGCCGAGCCCGCGGGCGGGCCGCCGACGCTGATGAGGACGCCGTCGAAGCGGCCGAAGCGCTCACGGGCGGCCGAGACGAGACGGCCGGCCGCCGCGGGGTCGGCGTTGTCCGCGGCGACGCCGGCCGCGGCGGGCCCCAGCGCCTCCGCCGCGGCGGTCACGGCCTTCTCGTCCCGCCCCGAGAGCACCACCTTCGCCCCGTCGGCGACGAGGGCGCGCGCGGTGGCGTTGCCCAGGCCGCGGCTCGCGCCGGTGAGGACGTACACCCGGTCCTTCAGTCCAAGATCCATGCCGTCAGTGTGCCCTGCCGTCCCCCGCGAGGGCGAGGGCCGTGCCCACCAGGCCGATATGGCTGAACGCCTGGGGAAAGTTGCCCAGTTGCC
Source organism: Streptomyces sp. UNOC14_S4 (assembly GCF_020740835.1). Classification (GTDB taxonomy): domain Bacteria; phylum Actinomycetota; class Actinomycetes; order Streptomycetales; family Streptomycetaceae; genus Streptomyces. The sequence goes on along the minus strand of NZ_JAINFC010000111.1, from coordinate 6,711 downwards.
GGTGTGCCTCCGGGTCGTACTCCTCCGCGAGCAGGCCGACGTCGTTGCGCAGGGACAGCAGCCGGGCGAAGAGCTCCCGGGCCTCGTCGCCGCGGCCCGTCAGGTGCAGGGCGTCGGCGAGCCAGAACGAGCACACGAGGAAGACGCCCTCGCCGCCGGGCAGGCCGTCGACCGGTCTGCCGTCGACGCTGTAGCGGCGGACGAGCCCCCCGTGCGTCAGCTCGCGGCGGACCGCGTCGACGGTGCCGAGGACGCGGGGGTCGTCCGGCGGCAGGAAGCCCACGCGGGGGATGAGGAGCGTGGCCGCGTCGAGTTCGCGGGAGCCGTAGGACTGGGTGAAGGTGCGGCGCTCCGGGTCGTAGCCCTCCTCGCACACCTCGCGGTGCACCTCGTCCCGCATCTCCCGCCAGCCCGCGAGGTCGCCCTTGAGCCCGGGGCCGTCCTCCAGCGTGCGCACGGCACGGTCCGCGGCCACCCAGGCCATCACCTTGGAGTGGACGAAGTGGCGGCGCGGGCCCCGGACCTCCCACAGGCCCTGGTCGGGCTCGCGCCAGTGCTCGCGGAGGAACTCCATGAGGCAGCGCTGGATGTTCCAGGCGTGCGGCTCGACGGGCAGCCCCCAGCGCCGGGTGGTGTGCAGCGAGTCGATGACCTCGCCGTACACGTCGAGCTGGAGCTGGCGGACCGCGCTGTTGCCGATCCGTACGGGCGCGGACCGCTCGTAGCCCGGCAGCCAGGCCAGCTCGACCTCGGGCAGCCTGCGCTCGCCCCCGAGCCCGTACATGATCTGCAGGTCGGCGGGGTCGCCCGCGGCCGCGCGCAGCAGCCAGTCGCGCCAGGCGCGCGCCTCCTCGTCGTAGCCCGCGGTGAGCAGGGTGCCGAGGGTGAGGGTGGAGTCGCGCAGCCAGCAGTAGCGGTAGTCCCAGTTGCGCACGCCGCCGATCTCCTCGGGCAGCGAGGTGGTGGGGGCGGCGACGATGCCGCCGGTCGGCGCGTAGGTGAGGGCCTTGAGGGTGATCAGCGAGCGCAGCACGGCCGCGCGGTGCGGGCCCCGGTACGTGCAGCGGGCGGCCCACTCCCGCCAGTCCGCCAGGCTGCTCCGCAGCGCCTCGTGCGGGTCGGTCCGCTCCGGCCGGGGTTCGTGCGAGGGGTGCCAGGACAGGACGAACGCGACCTTCTCCCCGGCGGAGACCGTGAACTCCGAGCGGGTGCTGAAGTCCCGGCCGTAGGTGTGCACCGGCGGCTCGCTGCGCAGCCACACCGAGTCGGGCCCGGCGACGGCGACCCGGTGGCCGTGGGAGCGCCGTACCCACGGCACGACGCAGCCGTAGTCGAAGCGCAGCCGGAGGACGCTCAGCATCGCGACGGAGCCGGAGACGCCCTCGACGACGCGGACGACGTCGGGCGTCCGGTCGCGCTGCGGCATGAAGTCGACGACCTTGACCGTGCCGTCGTCGGTCTCCCACACGGTCTCCAGGACGAGGGAGTCCTCCAGATAGCCGCGCCGGGTGCACTCCCCGGAGCCGGCGCCTTCCGGGGCGATGCGCCAGTGGCCGTTCTCCTCGTCGCCCAGGAGCGCGGCGAAGCACGCGGGGGAGTCGAAGCGCGGCAGGCACAGCCAGTCGACCGAGCCGTCGCGGCCCACCAGGCCGGCGGTCTGGAGATCACCGATCAGGGCGTAGTCCTCGATGCGTGCTGCCACGCGGAGCGTCTTCCCTGATCGCGGGGGAGCTACTCCGGGACGGCGGCTGTCCGGGCGACCTCGGGCCCGTCCCCGTCTCCATCTGCCGGGGCGGTGTCCGCGGTGTCCGCGGCGGCCTTGGCGGCAGCGGCGGCGCGGTCCTTGAGTTCCCGGCGGACCAGGATCATCCAGCCGACGGGCACGAACGCGGTGAACAGCCACCACTGCACGGCGTAGGCCATGTGCGGGCCGATGCTGTCGTGGTCCGGCTCGGGCACGAGCTGGGGGCCCTTGGCGCCCGGGTCCGGGGCGGTGAGCTCGATGTAGCCGCCGAGCACGGGACGGCCCAGCGCCTCGGCCCGCGCCTCGCTGTTGATGCGCATGACCTGGCGGGGCGGCAGGCCCTTGGTGTCCTTGATGCCGCTGGAACCGGTCTCGTCGGCCTTCAGCCGCCCGGTGACGGTGACCTTGCCGGCGGGCGCGGCCGGGACGGCCGGGAACTTCGTCAGGTCGTTGTCCGCCGGGATCCAGCCACGGTTGACGAGGACGGTCCGGCCGCCGTCCATGGCCAGCGGGGTGAGGACGTAGTAGCCCTGGCGCTGCCCGTCCTTGTCGGTCCGCTGGCGGACGACGACCTCGTCCTTGGTGTCGTACGTACCGCTCGCCGTCACCGCGCGCCACACGTCGTCGCCGCGTACGGCCCTGCCGGGCCCGGTCAGCTCGGTGACGGGCACCGGGGAGGCGGTGAGGTTGCGGGCCACCAGGTCGTTGTGCGCGACCCGGTGCTCATGGCGGTGGAACTGCCAGAAGCCCAGTTTGATCATCACCGGGACGAGGGCGAGCCCCACGAGCGTGAGGATCACCCACTGCCGGGTCAGCAGGAAGCGGTACACCCCTGTGACGGTACCTGGCACGGTCCGCCCCCTCGCCATCGGGTCGCGCCGTCCGCCCCGGCGCCTGGGCCCTGCCTCAGCTGTCGCGGCGCTGCGCCGGGAGCACGTGCGAGAGCAGCTGTATGAAGGCCGCCTCGTCGATCACCGGGGTGCCGTACGAACGCGCCCGGTCGGACTTGGACGTGGGGGAGCCGGGGTCGTTGGTCACCAGGAGGCTGGTGAGCCGGGAGACGCTGGTCGCGACGTGCAGCCCGGCCTCCACGGTGCGGTCCTCCAGCAGCTCGCGGTCGATCGACGTGTCACCGGAGAACGCCACCCGCATGCCCTGAATGAGCTGTTCGCCCTCTTTGTAACGCCCGGGGTTGGGGTACGGGCACGGCGGGCGCTTGCGGCTGGGGCGCCAGCTCGCGCTCGCCGACCGGTAGGAGGACGGCCGGTAGCCGAAGGAGGGGGACGAGCCCGCGGCGGGCGAGTCCGACCACTCCGTCAGCGGCTGGCAGGCCAGCAGCGGCAGCCGCAGCCCGGTCTCCGCCGCCAGCTCCAGGCTCGGGCGGAACGCCTCGGCCAGCACCCGCGCGTCGTCGAGCGCGTGGTGGGCGTGCTCCTGCACCACGCCGTAGTGCGCGGCGAGCGACTCCAGCTTGTGGTTCGGCAGCGGCAGCCGCAGCTCCTTGGAGAGCGCGATGGTGCACAGCCGCTGCCGCACGGGCGCGGTGACGTCGGCCCGCGCGTACTCACGGGCGAGCATCGACCAGTCGAAGGCCGCGTTGTGCGCGACGAGCACCCGCCCGTCCAGCCGCTCCGTCAGCTCGCCCGCGATGTCGCGGAAGAGCGGCGCGTCGGCCAGGACCTCGGACGTGAGTCCGTGGATCCACACCGGGCCGGGGTCGCGCTGGGGGTTGACCAGCGTGTACCACCGGTCCTCCACCCGCCCGCGGGCATCCAGTTGGTAGACGGCGGCCGACACTATCCGGTCGTCACGGGCGAGGCCCGTGGTCTCCACGTCGACGACCGCGTACCTGTCGGGGTACGCGGCCGGCCACGGGGTCGGCGATTCGTCGGTGGTGCTGTCTACGGGCATGGTCACAGAGAATACGGGGCCCCGCTGACAACGCGGCCCGTGCGGTGCGGGGGCGGCGCGGCCACCGGGCCCGCCGAGTGATCCGCGTCACCCGGAAGGATGGCCGGGGCACGTCGGGGCGACCTTCGGTAACACTGGCCGGTACCCGACGGTAACAACCCCTAGCCGCACGCCCGTCGGCGGTTTTATGGTGCCGCCATGCCGCACCTTCCCGATGTGACGCTGTGGTCCGTACCGGCCTTCGTCCTGCTCACCGCAGTGGAGTTGGTGAGCTACCGGCTGCGCCCCGCGGAGCGGACCGGGGATGCCGGGTACGGGGCGAAGGACGCGGCGACCAGCGTCACCATGGGCGTGGGAAGTCTGTTTTTCGACGCCCTCTGGAAGATCCCCATCGTCGCCGTCTACACGGCCCTCTACGAGCTCACCCCCCTGCGCGTCCCCGTGCACTGGTGGACGCTGCTCCTGATGCTGCTCGCGCAGGACTTCCTCTACTACTGGTCGCACCGCGGGCACCACGTCGTACGGATCCTGTGGGCGTGCCACGTCGTGCACCACTCCAGCCGCCGTTTCAACTTCACCACCGCGCTGCGCCAGCCGTGGACCACGCTCACGGTGTGGCCGTTCTATCTGCCGATGATCGCGCTCGGCGTGCATCCGGCCGCGGTCGCGTTCTGCGCGTCGGTGAACCTCGTCTACCAGTTCTGGGTGCACACCGAGCGCGTGCGCAAGCTGCCCCGGCCCTTCGAGTACGTCCTCAACACGGCCTCCCACCACCGCGTGCACCACGCTTCGCAGGGCGGTTACCTCGACCGCAACTTCGGCGGCATCCTCATCGTCTGGGACCGCCTCTTCGGCACCTTCGTCCCCGAGACCGAGCGCCCCGTCTACGGTCTGACGAAGAACATCCACACCTACAACCCGCTGCGCGTGGCCACCCACGAGTACGCGGCCGTCCTGCGCGACCTGAGGGCGGCGCGCGACTGGCGGGAGCGGGCGGGCCGGGTGTTCCGCGGGCCGGGCTGGCAGCCGGTGCGGCCGGAGGGCGAGGTGTCGTCCGGAACGGCCGATCCTGCTTCCGCCTCCGCTCCCGTCCGTGAGCGGGCCGCGTGAGGGGCGTACGCCCGGGAGGCGACCGCGTCGTCCGCGCGCTCCGGCTCGCCTTCCTCGCCGTCTGCGGCGTCCACCTCGGCGCGCTGCTCGCGGGCTCGGCCCTGGCGCCGGTCACCAAGCCCGCGCTGATGCCGCTGCTCGCCGCGGCCGTCCTCGTACGCGGCGGGCCCCGGCTGCTGGCCGCCGCGCTGCTGTGCGGGTGCGGCGGCGACACCCTGCTGGGCGTCGGCGGTGACACCCCTTTCCTGCTCGGCATGGGCTGCTTCGCCGCCGGGCACGTCTGCTACCTCGTCCTGTGCGCCCGGCACGGCGGCCCGCGCGGCCCGCGGACGTACGGCCTGGCCGCCGCGTACGGCGTGGCCTGGCTGGTCACGGTGGTGCTCCTGTGGCCCGGCCTGGAGGACCGGCTGCGCGTCCCCGTCCTCCTCTACAGCCTGCTGCTGACCGCGATGGCGCTCGGAGCGACGAGGGCACTGCTGCCGGTCGCGGCGGGCGGGGCGCTGTTCCTGCTGTCCGACACCCTCCTCGCGAGCGGCCTGGCCGACTGGCCGCAGGCGCCCGCGCCCCAGTTCTGGGTCATGCTCACCTATCTCGCCGCGCAACTCCTGCTCGCGGAGGGGCTGCTGCGGGCGGCACCGGCCACCGGGACGCGTGGGGTGCGGGCGTACCGTGAGGTCCATACGACTTCATGAGCATGACGGCCTGAGCGGCGAGCGACAGAGGACAGCACCATGCGCGCGACAACCATCCACGCCCCGTACGACATCCGCGTCGAGGAGGTGCCGGACCCCCGCATCCAGCGGCCCGGCGACGCCATCGTGCGGGTGATGCGGTCCTGCATCTGCGGCAGCGATCTGTGGGCCTACCGTGGCGAGACGGCCGTGGAGCCCGGCAGCCGCATCGGCCACGAGTTCCTCGGCATGGTCATGGAGACCGGCTCCGAGGTGACGTCGGTCAAGCCGGGGCAGCTCGTCGTCGCGCCCTTCAAGTGGTCCGACGGCGTGTGCGACTACTGCGTCGAGGGCCTGACCACCTCGTGCGAGCACGGCGGCTTCTGGGACGACCCGGGCTCCGACGGCGGCCAGGGCGAGGCGGTGCGCGTGCCGTTCGCCGACGCGACGCTCGTGCGCATCCCCGAGGAGCTCGCCCCCGACACCCACGACGGCGACAGCAGGCTGCTGGACGCGGTCCTCACCCTCTCCGACGTGATGGGCACCGGCCACCACGCCGCGCTGGGCGCGGGCGTGCGCCCCGGGGCCACGGTCGCCGTCGTCGGCGACGGCGCGGTCGGTCTCTGCGCGGTGCTGGCCGCCAAGCGGCTCGGCGCCGAGCGGATCATCACGCTCGGACGGCACGAGGCGCGCGCAGCCATCGCGCGGAAGTTCGGCGCCACCGACGTCGTCCCCGAGCGCGGGGACGACGCGGTCGCCGCGGTACGGGAGCTGACGCGCGGTCAGGGTGCCCACGCCGTGATCGAGGCCGTCGGCACCGAGCAGTCCATGGGCACCGCTCTGCGCATCGCCCGGCCGGGCGGCGCCGTCGGCTACGTCGGCGTCCCGCACGGCAGCGGCAACGCACTGGACCTCCGGCTGATGTTCGACCGGAACATCGCGGTACGGGGCGGGGTGGCGCCCGTCCGCGCCTACATCCCCGAACTGCTCCCGGACGTGCTGGACGGGACGATCGACCCGTCGCCGGTGTTCGACATGACGGTGGACCTGGACGGGGTGGCGTCGGGGTACGGCGCGATGGCGGACCGGACGGCGTTGAAGGTCCTCATCAGGCCGTGACGCTGCCGTAGCGCTGCCGCTGGGCTTTGCGGCGCCCACCGGGGTGCGGCTTGCGCTGCGCGCGCGGCTGCGGGTCCGGTGGGGGCTTGTCGCGCAGTTCCCCGCGCCCCTGACGGGGCGCGCCCTGCGTTTCACCTTCCTGGTTGTGGGCAGGCG
>NZ_JAINFC010000110.1 GCF_020740835.1 Streptomyces sp. UNOC14_S4 | reverse complement strand
GCTTACCCCCCTACGCCAGGCACCCGTGCCCGCCACTCCCCCTCTGGAGGCTTGGTGTCCGTTCTCCTCGAGCAACCTGCGAGCCTCGCCTACCGTCCGAACAAACCGACTGCCATGGTCGTCGTCGCCGACCCCCGCGTCCGCTCCACCGTCACCCGCCACCTGTGGGCGCTGGGGGTGAGAGACGTGATCGAGGCGTCGTCCATCGCGGAGGCCCGCCCCCGTGTCGGCAACCCGCGCGACATCTGTGTGGCCGACGTCCACCTCCCCGACGGCTCCGGGCTCACCCTCCTGTCCGAGACCCGTGCCGCGGGCTGGCCCAACGGGCTGGCCCTCTCCGCCGCCGACGACATCGGCGCCGTGCGCAACGCCCTCGCGGGCGGCGTCAAGGGCTACGTCGTCACCGGCACCCGCACCAACCTGGGGCTGCCCGGCCGCCCCGGCGCCGCGCCGATCGGCTCCGCCGCGGCCCGGATGCACCGCCGCCCGCCCGGCGCCCCCGGTCACCCGGGCGGCTACCGCGAGCTGTCCGGCCGTGAGGTCGAGGTGCTGCGGCTGGTCGCGGAGGGCCAGTCCAACAAGGCCATCGGCGTCTCGATGGGGCTGTCCGCCCTCACCGTCAAGAGCCACCTCGCGCGGATCGCCCGCAAGCTCGGCACGGGCGACCGGGCCGGCATGGTCGCGGTGGCCCTGCGCACGGGCATCATCCACTGAGACGGCCGAGTCGGCTGAGACGACCGGCTCAACCGACTCGACCGACTCGACCGGCTCAACCCGTCTCGACCGAGCCCGTCGAGACCGCCGGGACCGCCCTGCCACCCCGCCGCCCCCGCACCTGCCCCTTCACACCGCCGTTCCGGGCGACCGGAACCGGCACCGCGCCCGCCGGGAGGACGTACCGACGGCGGGCGCTTGCCATACACAGATACCCTTGACCGGTGACCGACGCCCAAGAGACCGCAGCAGACACGACACTGCGAACCCCCGGGGGCGCTCCCCCGGACGACGTCGATTCGGCGCCGATCCCCTTGCTGGAACCACGCGAAGGCATCCCGCCGGTCGTCGCTGACAACGATGCCCTGGCCGCCGTTGTCGCGGCGTTCGCCGCGGGCACCGGGCCCGTCGCCGTCGACGCGGAGCGCGCCTCCGGCTACCGCTACGGCCAGCGCGCCTACCTCGTGCAGCTGCGCCGCGAGGGCGCGGGCTCCACGCTGATCGACCCGGTCGGCTGCCCCGACCTGACCGCGCTCGGCGACGCCATCGGCGACGCCGAGTGGGTCCTGCACGCCGCCACGCAGGACCTGCCGTGCCTGCGCGAGATAGGAATGACGCCGTCGCGGCTCTTCGACACGGAGCTGGCGGGACGGCTCGCGGGGTTCGCCCGGGTGGGGCTCGGTGCCATGGTCGAGAACGTCCTCGGCTACGCCCTGGAGAAGGGCCACTCCGCCGTCGACTGGTCCACCCGCCCGCTGCCCGAGCCCTGGCTGCGCTACGCCGCGCTCGACGTGGAGTTGCTCGTCGACCTGCGCGACGCGCTGGAGGAGGAGCTCGACCGGCAGGGCAAGCTGGAGTGGGCCCGCGAGGAGTTCGCGGCCATCGCCGCGGCACCGCCACCGCCGCCGCGCAAGGACCCCTGGCGGCGCACGTCCGGCATGCACAAGGTGCGGCGGCGCAGGCAGATGGCCGTCGTCCGCGAGCTGTGGACCGCGCGCGACCAGATCGCGCAGCGGCGCGACGTCTCGCCGGGCAAGGTGCTCGGCGATGCCGCGATCGTCGAGGCCGCGCTGAACATGCCGCCGAACGCGCACGCGCTCGCCGCGCTGCCGGGGTTCGGGCACCGCATGAGCCGCAAGCAGCTGGAGCAGTGGCAGGCGGCGGTGGACCGCGCCCGCGCGATCCCGGAGGCGGAGCTGCCGCAGCCGGGCCAGCCGCTGACCGGACCGCCGCCGCCGCGCGCGTGGGCCGACAAGGACCCCGCGGCCGCGGCCCGTCTCACCGCGGCCCGCACGGCGGTCTCGGAGCTGGCCGAACGCCTCACCATGCCGCAGGAGAACCTGATCACGCCGGACACGGTGCGGCGGCTGTGCTGGGAGCCGCCGAAGTCCGTGACGGCGGAGTCGGTGGCGGAGATCCTGACCGCGCACGGTGCGCGTAGGTGGCAGGTCGAGCAGGTGACGCCGTCGCTGGTCGACGCCCTCAAGGCGGCGACCTCGTGAGGTGACCGGGGGCTGCGCCCCCGGACCCCCGCTGTCGTGGTGCGGCCCGGTGGTCCGGTTGTGCCCACCCGTTCCGCCCTGCGGAACGCCTGCCCACAACCGGAGGTAGGAGGTAAGGGGGCGCCCCGTCAGGGGCGCGGGGAACTGCGCGACCAGCCCCCACCGGACCCGCAGCCGCGCGCGCAGCGCAAGAGACACCCCGGTAGGCGCCGCGCAGCGGACCCGCAGCCGCGCGCGGCTCAAGACGCACCCCGGTAGGCGCGGGGGCCTGGGGGCGAAGCCTCCAGGAATGACCCCTTCCGCGGTTCCCCGATGTGACGTGCGCCGCGCAGCGAAGGGGCTGGGCAGGTTGGTTACCCGCAAGTAGCATGACGGTATGAGTCCGCGTCGCGGCGGAGCCGTATCGGCATGCCCGCGCGCAGCGATCCGCACCTGGAGGAGAGCCAACGTGCCTCGTACCGCTAGGGACGTCGTTTTCGTCGACGGCGTCCGCACCCCGTTCGGCAAGGCGGGCCCGAAGGGCATCTACCACGAGACCCGCGCCGACGACCTCGTCATCAAGTGCATCCGTGAGCTGCTGCGCCGGAACCCGAACCTGGACCCTGCCAAGATCGACGAGGTCGCCATCGCCGCGACCACCCAGATCGGCGACCAGGGTCTGACCCTGGGCCGTACGGCCGGCATGCTCGCGGGCCTGCCCCAGACCGTGCCCGGCATGTCCATCGACCGCATGTGCGCCGGTGCCATGACCGCCGTGACGACCGTCGCCGGCGGCGTCGCCTTCGGCGCGTACGACATCGCCCTCGCGGGCGGCGTCGAGCACATGGGCCGCCACCCGATGGGCGAGGGCGTCGACCCCAACCCGCGCTTCCTCTCGGAGAAGCTGGTCGACGAGTCCGCCCTCGTCATGGGCATGACGGCGGAGAACCTGCACGACCGCTACCCGCACCTCACCAAGGAGCGGGCGGACGCCTACGCGGTCCGCAGCCAGGAGAAGGCCGCCAAGGCCTACGCCGACGGCAAGATCCAGGCCGACCTCGTGCCGATCTCCGTGCGCCGCACCACCCCCGAGGGCGGGGAGCTGGGCTGGGGCCTGGTCACGGCCGACGAGCCGATGCGCCCGGGCACCACGATGGAGGGCCTGGCGGGCCTCAAGACGCCGTTCCGCCCGCACGGCCGGGTCACCCCGGGCAACGCCTCGGGCCTCAACGACGGCGCCACCGCCTCGCTGATCGCCGCCGAGGACGTCGCGCGCGAGCTGGGCCTGCCGGTCCGGATGCGTCTCGTGTCGTACTCCTTCGTGGGCGTCGAGCCGGAGGTCATGGGCTACGGCCCGATCCCCGCGACCGAGAAGGCCCTCGCCAAGGCGGGCCTGACGATCGACGACATCGGCCTGTTCGAGCTCAACGAGGCCTACGCCGTGCAGGTGCTCGCGCTCCTGGACCACTACGGCATCGCCGACGACGACCCGCGCGTCAACCAGTACGGCGGCGCCATCGCGTTCGGCCACCCGCTGGCCTCGTCCGGCGTGCGTCTGATGACCCAGCTGGCCCGCCAGTTCGAGGAGCAGCCGCACGTCCGCTACGGCCTCACCTCGATGTGTGTCGGCCTCGGCATGGGCGGCACGGTCATCTGGGAGAACCCGCACTTCGAGGGGGACAAGTGAGCAGCACCACCGAGCTTCTGAAGGGCGCCGCGGAGCTCTTCCCCGACGAGGTCGTGACCCAGGCGCACGTGCGCCACTTCGACCTCCCCCTCGGTGCCGGGCGCTTCGCGCTCATCACCCTGGACAACGGCCTGGACCACACCAAGCCGACCACCTTCGGCCCGCAGTCGCTGGCCAACCTCGACGCCGCGCTCGACCAGGTCGAGGCGGAGGCGAAGGACGGGCAGATCACGGGCGCCGGCATCACCGGCAAGCCGTTCATCTTCGCCGTCGGCGCCGACCTCAAGGGCGTCGAGCTGCTGGGGCGCCACGAGGATGCGGTGGCCATCGGCAAGGGCGGCCACGACGTCTTCAAGCGGCTGTCCTCGCTCGCGGTCCCGACGTTCGCGTACTACAACGGCGCGGCGATGGGCGGCGGTGTCGAGGTCGGTCTGCACTGCACCTACCGCACCGTCTCCAAGGCCATCCCGGCCTTCTCGCTCCCCGAGGTCTTCCTAGGCCTCGTCCCGGGCTGGGGTGGCTGCACGCTGCTGCCGAACCTCATCGGCCCGGAGCGCGCGATCTCGGTCATCATCGAGAACTCGCTCAGCCAGAACCGGCAGCTGAAGGGCAAGCAGGTCTTCGAGCTCGGCATCGCCGACGCGATCTTCGAGGGCGCCGACTTCCTGGAGCAGTCGCTGCTGTGGACCGCGTCCGTCCTCAAGGGCGAGACCGAGGTCCCCCGCACGGAGCCGGACCGCGGTGACGCCTGGGACCACGCCGTGGCGAAGGGCCGTGCCCTCGCGGACTCCAAGGTGCACGGCGCGGCCCCGGCCGCGTACCGCGCGCTGGACATCATCGCCGCGGCCAAGAACGGCGACCTGCGCCAGGGCTTCGACGCCGAGACCGAGGCCCTCGCCGACCTCATCATGGGCGGCGAGCTGCGCAGCGGCATCTACGCCTTCAACCTGGTGCAGAAGCGCGGCAAGCGCCCGGTGGGCGCGCCCGACAGGTCGCTGGCCCGCCCGGTCACCAAGGTGGGCGTCGTCGGCGCCGGCCTGATGGCCTCTCAGCTCGCGCTGCTCTTCGCGCGCCGCCTGGAGGTGCCGGTCGTGCTGACCGACATCGACCAGGAGCGGATCGACAAGGGCGTGGGCTACGTCCACGGCGAGATCGACAAGCTGCTCGCCAAGGGCCGCATCAACGCGGACAAGGCGAACCGCCTGAAGGCCGCGGTCACGGGCTCCCTCGACAAGGCCGCCGCCTTCGGCGACGCGGACTTCGTCATCGAGGCCGTGTTCGAGGAGATGGGCGTCAAGCAGCAGGTGTTCGCCGAGGTCGAGGCGGTCGTCCCGGCCCACACGATCCTGGCGACCAACACCTCCTCGCTGTCGGTCACCGAGATGGCGTCGAAGCTGAAGAACCCCGAGCGGGTCGTCGGCTTCCACTTCTTCAACCCGGTCGCGGTCCTGCCGCTGCTGGAGATCGTGCGCGGCGAGGCCACCGACGACGCGTCGCTGGCCACCGCGTTCGGGGTCGCGAAGAAGCTGAAGAAGACCGCGGTGCTGGTGAAGGACGCCCCGGCGTTCGTCGTCAACCGCATCCTCACCCGCTTCATGGGCGAGATCCAGAACGTCATCGACGAGGGCACGCCGGTCGAGACGGCCGAGAAGGCCGTCGAGCCGCTGGGTCTGCCGATGTCGCCGCTGGTGCTGCTGGAGCTGGTGGGTCCGGCGATCGGTCTGCATGTCTCCGAGACGCTGGCCGGTGCCTTCCCCGACCGCTTCAAGGTGTCGCCGAACCTGGCCGCCGTGGTCAAGGCGGGCAAGCGCGGCTTCTACGTCTACGACTCCGGCAAGCCGGAGCTGGATCCCGAGGTGGCGGCCCTCCTGGTGCAGGGCGACTCCGTCCTGACGGAGGAGCAGGTGCGCGAGCGGGTCCTGGGCGCCGTCGCGCAGGAGATCGGCCTGATGCTGGACGAGGGTGTCGTGGCTGAGGCGCAGGACATCGACCTGTGCCTGATCACGGGCGCGGGCTGGCCCTTCCACCTGGGCGGCATCACGCCGTACCTGGACCGGGCGGGCGTCTCCGAGCGGGTGAACGGCCGCCGTTTCCTGGCAGAGGGTGTCGCCAGCGTCCCGGCGTAAGCCTGGCGGCTGACGCCGGGTCATACGGCCTGCGGCCGCGCGGTACGGTTCGCCGTACCGCGCGGCCGTCGCGTTTCGCGCCCCGTAAGGGGCGCGGGGAACTGCGCGATCAGCCCCCACCGGCCCGCGGTCGCCGATGTACATGTTCGACCGAGCTCTTGGGCGTGGGGCGCCTACGAGCTCGGTCCGTATCCAACCGGGCGGCTGCGGACCGTCCATGGTTGCTCGCGCAGTTCCCCGCGCCCCTGACGGGGCGCAGCCCAAAACGCGGGGCGCAGCCCTAGCCACGGGGTGCGGCCCACTCGCGCGTGACGACCGTCAGCGCGCGTACGGCCTCCGCGACCCGCCCGTCGTCCAGCCGTACGCTCCGGCTGTGCTCGACATGGAGGAACGGCACGGCGGCCGACGCCGCGTGGTCGCCCTCCACGTTCGTGCGGCCCTCGAGGCGGCCGCAGTACCGCTCCCACACCTCGCACACGCGCAAGGACTCCGAGCGGAGCGCTCCGGCCAGGCGGCGCGCCGCGCCGAGGCCGGCGTCGCCCTTGCCCGTGGAGACGACGACGTCCTCGTCGGGAAGGCTGCTGTCGGCGAAGCCGTGGACCTGGACGGCCGGGAGGCCGCGGTCGGCGAGCGCGGCGGAGACCGCGGCGAAGACGGAGTCGCGCCGGTGGGCGACGTCCGCGGGGTCGGTGCCCGAGCGGTCACCGGACACCGCCGCGTTGCGGTGCGCGCCCGCCAGGACGAGCACCCCGCCGGGCGTTCCGCGCAGCAGGCCGATACCGAGCTGTTCGGTGCGCTGGTCGGCGGTGGGGTGCGGCACCTGCACCTGCCAGCGGGCCGGTCCGCGCAGGTCCACGTAGACGCGGCCCCAGCCGCGCCGGGCCTCGCCGTCGGCGGTGGCGTCGGCGATCTCGGCGACGTGCCGCCCGCTGCTGCCGTTGCCGTTGCCGTTGCCGCTGTCGCTGTCGCTGTCGACGAGCTCCCGTACGGCGTACCCCGCCCTGGCCAGCAGCCGGCCCGCGGCCGCGCGGTCGCCGTCGAGCAGGGCGCGGACGCCGTCCGCGACGGCGCGGCGGTCGCGTTCCGCGGGGACGCGGTAGGTGCCCTCCTGGGTGATGCCGTCGGTGAAGTCCGTGATGTGCTCACGGAGGTCGACCGGTTGCCCGGCGCCGGGCGCGCCGTCCCGGTGGGCGTCGCCGCCGCGGCCGTCGGCGGGGCGCGAGCAACCGGTGAGTACGGCGGCCACGGCCGCGCCCGCGAGCACCGCGGACAGCGCGCACCGCGCGGTCACCGACGTGAGCCTCATGTCGCAGAAGTACCTTTGTTCGTGATGCGCTGACGCACCCCCAATCCTATGCCCCACCATAGGATTTTGCTCTTCTTTTAATCCTTGCTTAGGATTCAACCACTCCCCCCAACCCGCATCTGCGGCAGACACGTCACGGTATTCCGTCGTCCCGGCATGCCCGCGCCGCGACCGAAAGGAACGCCGTTGTCCGCTCCGCGCGGTCCGCGTCGGCGCAAGCTCCGCCGACGCGCCGACATGCCCCTCCTGGGCGGTGCCCGGCCTCCGATCGCCGCGCTGCTCGCGCTGTTGCTCGCGGTGGCCGGGGCGACGGCCCTGGTGCTGGGGGACCGTGACCGGACAGCCGTCGACAAGGCCGTGCTGACCTCGCAGCAGCGGGTCGCGGAGGACGGCGCGCTGACGCTGCGGGCCTCCCTGGACGAGAGCGTCACCGACCTCAAGCGCGCCGCCGCCCTCTTCACCGGGCCCGAGGCCGTCCCCGCGGACACCGTCCTGGACAAGCTCGGCAAGGTCTACAACAAGTGGCGCGGCACCGCCGTCATCGACCCCGCGAGCGGCACCCTGCTCGCCGCGCGCGGCGAGACCATCCCGCTGGCCACCGTCCTCACCGGCCACGACGACAGCAAGGGCGACAAGGACGACCAGGGTGGCAAGGGCCAGGACCTGACGCCCCAGCTGGTGAAGCTGCCGTCCGGCGACACCCGGATGCTCGTCACGGCCGCCCTGCGCGGCGGCGCGGGCGACGACCGGCCCCGGTTGCTCGTCGCCTCCGGCACCCTCAACGTGCCGGGCATCTCCGCCGGCGAGAACCGCTCCCTGCTCGTCGTCGACTCCGCGGGCACGGTCCTGGCCAAGGACGGCCCGGCGGTCCACCGCACGGCGTGGGCCAAGCGTGCCGCCAGGACCGCCGCCGACGCGTCCGGCAGAACGCCCGAGCCCGGCGGCCACCCCGGGGCCAGCGGGTACCTGACCGGCGGCACGGACAAGCGCCGTACGGCCGTCGGTTACGCGGCGGCGGGCCGCGCGCCCGGAGAGAACAGCCCCGCGGGCGCGCTCGGCCTCTCGGTCGTCACCTCGGTCAAGGTCACCGAGGACCCCTCGGCCGTCCGCACGCAGGCGTTCGGTCTGGTGGCCGCGGCCGTGCTGCTGGTGCTCGCCGTGCTCGTGACGTGGGTGCTGCTGCGTACGGTCCAGCGGCCGCTGATCCAGCTGTACCTGGAGAGCCGCCGCGTCAGCCGCGGTGAACTCGACCGGCCCGTGCCTCGGCTCCGCAGCCGGGAGGCCGCCCGGATCGGCGCCGCCCTGGAGAGCCTGCGCAAGCAGCTGCTCGGCGGCCGTCCCACCCGTACAGGCCGCGCCCGCGGCCGCTTCGGCGCCCGCGGCACGGTCGTCGTCTGCGGCGTGGTCCTGCTCGCGTGGGCCGCCCCGCTCCTGCTGCTGCTCAACCGCGCGGGCAGCGGCGTCACCGTCCCGAAACAGCTCGTCGAGGACCAGCGGCGGCGCACGGACACGGCCGCCGACCGGGTCCGCAAGGCGCTCAACGAGGGCTGGGCCGATGTGGCCTCGGTCGCCCAGACCGTCGCCACGGACGGGGCGAAGGACAGCGCCAGGGGCGGCGCGGAGAAGGCCGTCCTGGAGACCACCCTGCGCGAGCATCCCCGCTACCGCTCCGTGTACGTCCTCGACGGCGACGGCAAGGTGCTCTCCCGCGCCGGTGCCGCGCCCCGCCACCCCTCGGGGAAGGGCCCGCGCGAGGACTCGGTCGCCCAGCTCAACACGTCGGGCAAGGAACCCGTCGTCGCCGCGTACGCGGCCGTGCCGGGCGGCGGGGGCCGCACGGTGGTCGGCGAGTACGACCCGCAGTTCCTGATCTCGATGGTCACCCGGCCCGGCCTCGGGCAGGTCTGGCTGGTCGACGGCAAGCACCGGATCGTCGCCGCCGACCGGCCGCACGGCTTCCGAGCCTTCGCCAAGCTGCCCGGAAGCCATCTGAACGACCTGGCCGCGAAGTCCCGCAAGGACAGCGA
Organism: Streptomyces sp. UNOC14_S4; assembly: GCF_020740835.1. GTDB lineage: Bacteria > Actinomycetota > Actinomycetes > Streptomycetales > Streptomycetaceae > Streptomyces. The sequence goes on along the minus strand of NZ_JAINFC010000110.1, from coordinate 8,534 downwards.
CGGCAAGGCCGTGCTGCACCGCGCGGAAGGCTCGGCCACGCTCGCCGCCGCCGCGCCCTTCACCGGGGGCGGCGCGGTCAAGGGGCTGGACTGGCAGGTCGTCAGCGAGCAGCCCGCGGCCTGGCTCGACCTGCCCGAGTACGCCGCCCAGCGGCACACCATGCTCGCCGGTCTGCTCGGTGTGACCGCCGCCGTGGCCTGCCTCGGCTGGCTGCACATCGTCGTCGTCCGCCCGCTGCGCGCCCTCGCCGGCAAGGCCGAGGCGCTGGCCGCGGGCGACCGGAAGACCGTGCTCTTCCCGCAGCACCACGACGAGGCGGGCGCGGTCGTCCGCCACCTCGAACTGATCCGCCAGCAGCTGGCGCGCCCCTCCGGAAGGACCTGACGGCCGTGCTCTTCCTCTACACGGTGCTGGTGGTCTGCTGTGCCATCGTGCTGATCGCCGGTGTCGTCGAGCAGCGCCGTCACTTCGCGAATCTCGACCTCATACCCACCCGGGTGCTCATCAACGGCATCCGCGGCAAGAGCTCCATCACCCGGCTGTGCGCGGGCGCGCTGCGCGGCGGCGGGCTGACCACGGTCGCCAAGACGACCGGGACGGCGGCCCGCTTCATCCACCCGGACGCCACCGAGGAGCCCGTCCACCGCAAGTTCGGCATCGCCAACGTCGTCGAGCAGATCGGCATCGTGCGGCGCGCCGCCGCGTACCGCCCGCACGCCCTGGTGATCGAGTGCATGGCCGTGATGCCCGCGCTGCAGGAGGTCAACCAGACCAAGCTGATCCGCTCCACGATCGGCGTGCTGTGCAACGTGCGCGAGGACCACCTGGCCGAGATGGGCCCGACCCTCGACGACGTCGCGCGGTCGCTCAGCCGCTCCATGCCGCACGGCGGCATCTGCGTGACCGCCGAGCGCGACCGGCTGCACATCCTGAAGGAGGAGGCCGCGAAGCGCGACTGCCGCCTCGTCGCCGTCGACCCGGAGTCGGTCACGGACGACGAACTGCGCGGCTTCAGCTGGTTCACGTTCAAGGAGAACGTCGCCATCGCGCTCGCCGTCGCCGAACTCCTCGGCATCGACCGGGCCACCGCTCTCCAGGGCATGTACGACGCGCCGCCGGACCCCGGCGTGCTGTCGGTGGAGCGCTACCGCACCCCGGCGGGCCTGCCCTTCCGGTTCGCCAACATCTTCGCCGCCAACGACCCCGAGTCGACGCTGATGAACGTCGAGCAGCTGCTGAGCCTCGGCGCGATCGAACGGCCTCTGCACGTGCTGATCAACTGCCGTCCGGACCGCGTCGAGCGCAACGGGCAGATGGGCGAGCTGATCCCGCGCCTGGCCCCGGACTCGGTGTTCCTCATCGGCCACCCGACCAGGAGCGCCCACGACGCCGTCCCCGCCGAGTGGCGCTCCCGCGTCGTCGACCTCGGCGGCGACCGCCGCGACGCCGCCGAACTGGAACGCGAGATCCTCGGCCGGCTCGGGCCGGGCGCCTCGCTCGTGGCCATCGGCAACATCCACGGCCAGGGCGAACTGCTGCTGGAGCGCCTGGCCGAGCTCCCGGCCGACAGCGGGCCGCAGGCGTCATACGGGCAGGCGCCGTACGGGCAGCCCTCGTCCGCACAGGATCGGTACGAGCAGATCCCGTACCAGCAGGATCCGTACCAGCAGGATCCGTACGGGCAAGCCGCGTACGCCCCCTACGACCCGCAGGCCCCGCACACCCCGCCCTTCACAGGAGACTTCCGTTGATCCCCGCCGTCCTCACCCCGGAGATCGCCGCCATCGGGATCGCGCTGGGCCTGCTGTTCTCCCTGGTCTGCTACCTGACCACGAACCTCTCCCCCGGCGGCATGATCACGCCCGGCTGGCTGGCGCTCACCCTCGTCGAGGACCTCCAGCGGGCGGCCATGGTGGTCGGCATCACCGTACTGACGTACCTGTGCACGCTGCTCCTCCAGCGCTACGTGATCCTCTACGGCAAGCGGTTGTTCGCCGCGGTCGTGCTCACCGGCGTGGTGCTCCAGGCGACCCTCCACATCATCCTCCAGCAGCAGTTCCCGCTGATGTACGCGAACCAGACGCTCGGCTTCATCGTGCCCGGCCTGATCGCCTATCAGCTGGTGCGCCAGCCGAAGGGCGCGACGCTGCTGGCCACCTGCACGGTGTCGCTCGCCAACTACGTCGTCCTCACCGCCGGGATCCTGCTCGGCTTCATGCCCACCGCCTGACCCGACCGACCCCAGGGAGCGCTCCGATGTCCCCCACGTCGCAGGACCGGAACCGGAAGAAGAAGGGCCCGGGCCGCCGCCGCGCGGTCAACACGCTCGTCGTGCTCGGCCTGCTCGGCACCAGCGCGTACCTGACCGTGGAACTCCGCGACCGGCAGCGCACGGACACCGCGCCGCCCGTACGCGCCGTCGCGGGCAACGCGCCCGCCATCGGCAACAAGGCGGGTACCGGCGAGCGCCGCTACGAGCGGCTCGCCAACCCGGCCCGGACGGTCGTGCGCGGCCCGGACGGCGGGGTGCTGGCCACCTTCAGCGACGGCGCCCGCACCGCGGTCCTCACCGGCCCCAGCCGTACCTTCGCCGAGCCCAAGTACACCTCGGCGAAGGTGACCACGGACAGCTGGGTACGGCTGCTGCCGCAGCCCTGGACCGAGGGCGCGGAGAAGACCGCCTGGTTCACCGAATGGTTCGGGAAATTCCTCGGCAGCAGGGAACCGGACATCTTCGCCTTCTCCATGGAATACCTGGAAGGGGCACCCGCGAAGAAGGACGCCCAGGGCATTCAGTACGCGGGCGACGCGCAGTTCGGCCCGCTCAATCCGAACGGCTCGGAAGCGGGTGATCTCCGACTCGAGCAGTCGGATTTCTACGACTATCTGGGTATTCCCTATACGTTTCGCGACGGCACGGTGGAACACCCCGAGGCGGCGCGGCTGCGTTCGATGGACTGCTCGGGCTTCGTCCGCACGGTCTTCGGCTACCGGGCGCGCTACCCCCTGCTGGGCAAGGACGTGAAGGGCGACGGTCTGCCGCGCACGGCGAACGGCATGGCCCGCTTCTCCCCCGGCGTCCCGGTCCTGGAGCTCACGGGCGGGCGCCCGGCGGCCACGGACCGGCTGCAACCGGGTGACCTGGTCTTCTTCGACATCGACAAGCGCACCGGCGACCGTCTCGACCACGTCGGCATCTACCTGGGCCTGGACACCGACGGCAAGCCCCGCTTCATCTCCAGCCGCGAGGAGGCCAACGGCCCCACGTTCGGTGACAAGGGCGGGACGGCGCGGCTGGACGGGAGCGGGTTCTATTCGACGGGGTTGCGCAGCGCGAAGCGCTTGTGACCACCGGGGCGGGGTTGCCCTCCGGGGGCTCCGCCCCCGGGCCCCCGGGGCCTACTGGGGTGCCTCTTGCGCTCGGCGCGCGGCTGCGGGTCGTGTGTAGCTGGTCGCGCAGTTCCCCGCGCCCCTGACGGGGCGCGGTCGCCCGTATGCCCCTCCCCCTGGTTGTGGGCAGGCGTTCCGCACGGCGGAACGGGTGGGCACAACCGGACCACCGGCCGCAACCGACCACCGCGGGGGTCCGGGGGCGGAGCCCCCGGCCGGTCAGACGCGCTGCCAGTCGCCCAGAGACAGGCCCGGTTCCGCCAGGTTCTGGCGGGCGACGCGGAGGTGGCCGTCCGCGCCGAGTACCGCCACCGTCACGCGGCCCGCCGCGTCGACGGCCAGCGCCGGGGCGCCGGCGAAGTCCTCGCCGGTCTCCTCCCACTGGCCGCCCACCGCCTCGTCCCCGCTGGGGAAGACGGCCAGTGCGGGCCGCCCGGTGGAGGACCGCTGCGCGAGCACGGTGCAGTCGTGTCCGTCGATGACGGTGCGCAGGGCGGCCACGGGCCCGGTGCCGGGCGCGCACAGGGAGGCGACGGAGGGCTCTTCGTCGTCATCGGGGCCGGAGGCGCCGACCGGCGGTACCAGCGTGTGCAGCGCCGGATCCGCCGCCTCGCGCCAGAAGTGGGTGACGCGGTCGTCGCCGGTCGCCGCGGACGACGCCGTGCACTCGGCCGGCTTCGCCGGGACGTTGCGGATCCGCTGCAGCGCGCCGCCCGGCTCGTCCTGCCGCCAGCGGAGGAGGAACTCGTTCGCGGGGGCGAGGAGTTCGAGGCGCCCGGCGGCGGTGACGGCCGCGGACATGCCGTCGAGGACGTGGCTGCCCTTCAGGTCCGTCCAGGGGCCCCAGATGCCGCGCGGGTCCATGTGGCGGCCGCACACCCCGCCACCGGCGTTGCGTACGAAGACGTGGAGGCCGGTCGCGTCCACGGCGGCCGTGGGGGCGCCGATCTGTGCCGCCCGGTCCCAGTCCTGCCCGTGGGGCGTGCCGATGGAACGCCAGTTGGTCGGCGGACGGCCCGACTGGAGCTGTGTGGCATAGACCACCTCGGTCGCGATCCAGTCGCCCGCCTCGCTGGGGACGGTGCGCTGCCGCACGCCCACCAGGTAGACGTAGTCGAGGTCGTTCCGCGCTATGGACAGGTGCGGTTCGAGACCGGGCGATTCGAGCAGTTCGGGGCCGGTCCAGTCGGGGCCGCCGGGCCGGGTCTCGGTCCAGCGCGCGACGCCGCCCTCGGCGGGCGCGTAGGCCGTGAGCCGGCCGTCCCTGCCCCGCAGTAGCCAGCCGGTTACCGGGGTGGCGGTACGCACTGCCATGACTCGCTGCCAGCCTTTCTCGCGCCGAGGTATCCATTGCGCACAGCGCGGACCCCTATTTGTCGACCCCCGACAATAACACCGTGGGTGCCCGCGAATTCCGCGCGGAATTCCCGTGGGAGGCTGTCGCCATGACTGCTCTCCTCGTCGTGGACGGCGCGAATGTCGTCGGTTCCGTGCCCGACGGCTGGTGGCGCGACCGCCCCGCGGCGGCGCGGAAGCTGCGCGACCGGCTCGTCGCGTACGGCGCGCCCGGGGGCGCGACCCTGCCGCCGGGCGCCGTCGAGCCGCCCCTGGACGGCCCGCCCGAGGTCGTCCTGGTGGTGGAGGGCGCGGCCCGGGACGTCGAGTCGGTGCCGGGGGTGCGGGTGGTCCCCGCGGAGGGCAGCGGCGACGACAAGATCGTCGAGTTGGTGGCGGACCGCGGGCCGGAGCGGCGCTGCGTCGTCGTCACGGCGGACCGGGAGCTGCGCGGGCGCGTCACGGCGCTGGGCGCGGAGGTCACGGGGCCGCGCGCGGTACGTCCGTAGGACCGTGGGAGGGCATATGGGCGTGGGCGGCCGGTGCGTAGAGGATCGCGCCGTCGGCCGTGCCCACCTGCTCGTACGACCGGTCGAGGACGGCCCGCAGGGACGGCAGCCGGGACGGCCCGTACGGCTTGCCGCGTGAGTCGTCGACGATGAGCGCGGGCGGGCGGCGGGCCAGTTCGCGCCGGAAGGCGGGCCACGCGCCCGGCACGCCGTACGCCTCGCCGACGTGCGAAGGGCCGCGCCCGCCGCTGTAGTTGGTCAGCAGCCCGGCGGTGAGGAAACGCCCGGCGGGCGGCCGGTCGGCGAGCCAGTACGTCTCGGGGTGCATGCCCCACAGCAGGACGCGGCCCGCGGGCGGGGTGCGCTCGCGGACCGCGCGGACCACCGTCAGCGTGTGCGGCAGGTCGGGCGGCAGGTCGGTGAGGCCCCAGCCGAGGAAGAACGCGCAGGACAGCGCCGACAGCGTGAGCGACGTGCCGGTGAGCAGCCGGCTGCCCGGAGCCGCCAGCGCCGCCGTGGCGAGCAGGACGAGCGGCGGCGTCAGCTGGAGGTAGTAGTGGCCGAAGAAGTGGAAGCCGGTGGCCACGGCCGCGGCCGACGCGGCGAGCCACAGCCACAGCTCGGCGGGCGCGGCGCCGCGGCGCGCCACGAGCAGGTGGCAGACGGGCAGGAGCAGCCCGGCGCAGCCCGTCGCGAAGATGCCCGTGCCGGACAGGGCCCGGTCGACGGCGAGGGACACGGCGCCCGCCGCCGAGGCGTAGCCGGCCGATCCGGTCACGGACCAGAAGAGCAGCCGGGCGGGCCCGGTGGCGAGGGCGACTGCGGCGACGGGCAGCAGCACCCCGCCGGCCAGCGCCGTCGCGGCCGCGACCCGGCGGGGCGCGGTCCGCAGCAGCAGGAGGAGGACGGGTGCCAGGACCGCCGCCCCGGTCTGCTTGGTGAGCACGGCCGCGGCGACGGCGAGCCCCGCGGCACCCCAGCGGCCCCGGTCCGCGCACCACACGGCGGCCACGGTGCCCGGCACCATGAACACCTCGAACGCGGCGGCCTGGGCGTCGTCGGGGGCGAGCGCGACGGACGCGAGCAGCTGGAGGACCCCCGCCGTACGACCCGCGCGGGCGCCCCAGCGGCGGCGGGCGTACGAGGCCAGCAGGACGGCCGTCAGCAGCTGAGCGAGGACGGCGAGGGCCTTGACCGGCAGCAGCGTCCGGTCGCCGAAGAGCGCGAAGGACAGTTCGTACAGCCAGGGCAGCACCGGCGGCTTGCGGTCGACGACGGTGCGGTAGAGGACGGCGCCGTGGGCGAGCATCCGCGCCTCGGTGGCGAGGAAGCCCTCGTCCGGGTTCCACAAAGGGTGCAGGAAGGACGGCAGCCGGGTCAGGACGGCGAGAGCGGCGAGCCCGGGCAGCAGGCGCGGCCAGAAGGTGTCCCGGGGCCCGGCCGGAACGGTCGTGGTGACCGGCGGACGGTGGTGCCGGGCGGGCACGTGCTCCGGGTCCGCCCGGCAGAGGTCCGTCACGGTACGCGGCTGTGGCTGCGCCCGTAGACGAAGTAGACGACGAAACCGAGGACCATCCAGCCCGCGAACCGCAGCCAGGTCTCGGCGGTCAGGTTGAGCATGAGCCACAGCGAGGCCAGGACGGAGAGGCCGGGCACCACCGGGACGAACGGGGTGCGGAAGGCGCGGTGCAGGTCGGGCCGGGTACGGCGGAGGATGATCACGCCGAGGGCGACGACGACGAAGGCGAACAGCGTGCCGATGTTGACGAGCTCGGCCAGGACGTCGATCGAGGTGAATCCCGCGAGGACGGCGACGACGGCGCCGAGCAGGATCGTGGAGCGGTAGGGCGTGCCGTACCGGGGGTGCACCCGCGAGAAGATCCTCGGCAGCAGCCCGTCCCGGCTCATCGCGAAGAACACACGGCTCTGCCCGAGCAGCAGGATCATGCAGACGGTGGTGAGACCGACGGCCGCGCCGAAGCTGATCAGCCCCGCCCAGAAGGGGTGTCCGGTGGCCTTGAAGGCATCGGCGAGCGGCGCGTCGACGGAGAGCTCGCTGTAGCGCTGCATGCCGGTGACGACGACGGACACGGCCACGTAGAGGACCGTGCAGATGGCGAGCGAGCCGAGGATGCCGCGGGGCACGTCGCGCTGCGGGTGGCGGGTCTCCTCGGCCGTGGTGGCGACGATGTCGAAGCCGATGAACGCGAAGAAGACGACGGCGGCCGCCGCGAAGATGCCCATCACGCCGAAGTTCGACGGCGAGAAGCCGAACATCAGCTGGAACAACGGCGCCTTGATGTCGCTGCCCGCCTTGGTGCTCACGGACGGCGGGATGAACGGGTGGTAGTTGGAGGAGGTGATGAAGCACGCCCCCACGATGATCACGATCAGGACGACGGTGACCTTCACGGCGACCACGACGGCCGTCACGCGTGACGACAGCTTCATCCCGAGGACGAGGATCGAGGTGAGGACCAGCACGAGCGCGCACGCGAGGATGTCGAAGCCGAAGCGCCCGTTGTGCGTGCCCGAGAGGCCGACCGGCAGATGCCAGCCCGCGTTGTCCAGCAGCGAGCGGATGTAGCCGGACCAGCCGACCGCGACGACCGCGCAGCCCAGCGCCAGCTCCAGGATCAGGTCCCAGCCGATGATCCACGCGGGCAGCTCGCCGAGTGAGGCGTACGAGAAGGTGTACGCGGACCCGGCGACCGGGACGGTCGAGGCGAACTCGGCGTAGCAGAGCGCGGCGAGCGCGCACACCACACCGGCGAGCACGAACGCGATGGCCACGGAGGGGCCCGCGTTCTCCTTGGCGACCTTGCCGGTGAGGACGAAGATGCCGGTGCCGATGACGACACCGACGCCGAAGACGGTGAGGTCGAGGGCGGTGAGGGACTTCTTGAGGACGTGCTCCGGTTCCTCGGTGTCCTGGATGCACCGCTCCACCGTTTTGGTCCGGAAAACGCTGCGCCTGCTCTTGAGGGGTTGCTCCGTGCTCATCGGCCCACCTCCTGCTCGACCCGTCGCTCACCGTTGAGTGGAACTGAGCGAGTGTCCGCGATGCTCGGCCCCACGGCGTGGTGGGACCGGCCGTCGGGCGCAGGATTCACCCGATGGGAGGAGGATTCCCTCCGGGGGTTAGGCGGATAGGGGGGAGCGCGCCCCATCAGGGGCGCGGGGAACTGCGCGACAAGCCGAAGACGACCCGCAGCCGCCCACCGGACTCAGGTGGCAGCCCGGTGGGCGCGACGGGCCACCGACCCGCAGCCGCGCACCGAGCTCACGAGGCAGCCCGG
>NZ_JAINFC010000011.1 GCF_020740835.1 Streptomyces sp. UNOC14_S4 | reverse complement strand
TGGAAGGCCCGTAGCCGCCGTTGTACGGGCTCTGCTGGGCGGCGTGCGGCTGCGGCGGCTGGTACGGCGTCCGCACGGCCTGCGGGCCCGGCGCGGGCGGTGCCTGCTGGTCCACCGGCGGGAAGACGGCCGAGCTCACGCCCGCGCCACTGCGCGGGGCGGGGCCGCCCGAGACGATGACCGGCGAGGCCGCGGACTGGGCGGTGCCCACCACGCGCGCGCACTCGTCCCGCATGGACTCGGCGTTCGGGAAGCGCTCGTTCGGGTTCTTCTTCAGGGCGCGTGCTACGAGCGCGTCGACGGCCGGGGGGATCGACCGGTTGATCGTGGAGGGCGCGACCGGCTCCTCCTGGACGTGCGCGTACGCGATGGCCAGCGGGGAGTCCGCGTCGAACGGCAGCCGCCCGGTCAGCAGCTCGAAGAGCATGATGCCGACCGAGTAGAGGTCCGAGCGGGCGTCCACGCCGCGCCCGAGCGCCTGCTCGGGCGAGAGGTACTGCGGGGTGCCGACGACCATGCCGGTCTGCGTCATGGAGGTCACGCCGGACTGCATGGCCCGCGCGATGCCGAAGTCCATGACCTTGACCACGTTGCGCTTCGTGACCATCACGTTGCCGGGCTTGATGTCCCGGTGGACGAGCCCCATCTCGTGGCTGACCTCAAGGGCCGCCAGCACGTCGGCGGTGACCTTCAGCGCCTTCTCGGTGGGCATCGCGCCGTACTGCCGGATGTCGGCGTCGAGCACGGAGCGCAGCGGCTGGCCCTCGACGTACTCCATGACGATGTACGGCATGGTCGACCCGTCCAGGTCGTCCTCGCCCGTATCGAATACCGAGACGATGTTGGTGTGTGTGAGCTTGGCGACGGCCTGGGCCTCGCGCCGGAAGCGCTCGCGGAAGGACGCCTCGCGCCCGAGCTCCGTGTGCAGGGTCTTGATGGCGACCTGGCGGTCCAGGACGGTGTCGTAGGCCAGGTGCACGGAGGCCATGCCGCCCTCGCCCAGGAGGTCGCGGAGCTGGTAGCGGCCGCGCCCGACCGCCCTGCCCGCATAACGGCCCTGCGCGCCGTCCTGGCTCATTGTTCCGCTTCCCCCTTGGCGCTCGGCCTGCTGTACTGGTCCGGCCTGGGCCGGTGCCACCGATGGATCCCGGCCAAGTGTGCCCCAGGGCGCGGGCACGTCAAGCCGCGTGCCCGTTCCGTGACGGGATGCGCGACAAGCCGTCACGAGATTTGCCTTGCTCGCGCCCGTACAGGTTTGATAGCGCGTCCATCCCGGACCGGCGCGCGGCCTGGAGCCTGTAGCGTGCCTTAGCGGAAGACCGTTTTCCCCGCGCAGCGCCACTCACGCGCCGCGGCCAGACACGACGGCGAGGACTGATGGCACAGACGCAGAGCGCCCAGGGTCCATCCGACCCTGACGCCAACGGGGGCGGTATGCCCGATGTGCCTGAAATGTGGGGCAACGGCGGGCTGGTCGGCGACGGCCGCTACCGCCTCACCCACCGGCTCGGGCGCGGCGGTATGGCGGAGGTGTTCGCCGCCGAGGACGTACGCCTCGGGCGCACGGTCGCGGTGAAGCTGCTCCGCTCCGATCTCGCCGAGGACCCGGTGTCCAAGGCGCGCTTCACCCGCGAGGCACAGTCGGTCGCCGGACTGAACCACCACGCGGTGGTCGCCGTCTACGACTCCGGCGAGGACCAGGTCGGCCGCGGCGTCGTGCCGTACATCGTCATGGAGTTGGTTGAAGGCCGCACTATTCGCGACCTGTTGCTCAACGCCGATGCGCCCCCGCCCGAGCAGGCGCTCATCATCGTCTCCGGGGTGCTGGAGGCGCTGGCCTACAGCCACGCGCACGGCATCGTCCACCGCGACATCAAGCCCGCGAACGTCATCATCACGAACACGGGCGCGGTCAAGGTCATGGACTTCGGCATCGCCCGCGCCCTGCACGGCGCGCAGTCCACCATGACGCAGACCGGCATGGTGATGGGCACGCCGCAGTACCTCTCGCCCGAGCAGGCGCTCGGCAAGACGGTCGACGCGCGCTCGGACCTCTACGCGACCGGCTGCCTGCTGTACGAACTGCTGGCGCTCCGTCCGCCGTTCACCGGCGAGACGCCGCTTTCGGTGGTCTACCAGCACGTCCAGGACAACCCCGTGCCCCCGTCGCAGGTGCTCGGCAGCGTGCCCGCGGAGCTCGACGGCCTGGTCGTGCGCTCCCTCGCGAAGGACCCGGACGACCGGTTCCAGAGCGCCGAGGAAATGCGCGGCATGGTGCAGTACGCACTCCAGATGCTGCAAGAGGGCGGTGCCCACACCGGCTCCTGGAACACCGGCCCGGTGGCCCACGCCACGGCCGCCACGCAGGCGCTCGGTATGGGCGGGGGCATGGCGGGCACCACCGCCATGCCGCACCCCGTGCACGGCAACACCTCGCAGCAGCCGCTCCTGCCGCCCCGCAACGGCGACGACGGCGGTTTCGACGGCTACGGCGGCGGCTACGGGGGCAACGGCGGCCGGGGCCGCGGAGGCGGCGGCAGGGGCAAGATGGTGCTCGTCGCCGTGCTTGCCGTGCTCGCGATCGTGGCGGGTGTGGTGTACGCGGTGAACAACCTGAATGCGGGCAACAAGAGCGACGGCCCGTCGACGAAGCAGTCCAGCGTTCCCTCGACCTCCGCCAGCGACTCCGGGTCGCCGAGCCCCAAGCACACCCCTTCCAAGGGCACGGGGGACGGCAGCACCGGACGTGAGCGTGGCGGCGACTGGAGCGACGAGCCGACCGGCAATCCGTCCCGGGGCCGTCACTCGACTCCCCCGTCGCCCGATCCGTCGGCTCCTCCGACCGGTGGCACGTCGGGGGACCCCAACCCCTCGCCCAAGCCCTCGGACGACGGTGGCAAGCCGCCGACGCACGACACGGGCACGCCGCAGGGCCAGACCGGCGGCAGCAACACGATCCCGGGCGTCACGGGCAACTGACGAGTGCCGACGACCGAGCCCGCCTCCCCTGCCGACAGGGAAGGCGGGCTCAGCCGTGTGTGCGGCCGACGCGGGCTCTCGGTCCGTGAAGACTCCTGAAGGTTCAGTCCGTGAAGGCGGCGCGCACCGACTCGTACGAGCGGGTCCACCACACGGCCAGGGCCGCCGACGCCGGGAAGCCCGGGTCGGCGCGGTGGTCGCCCAGCTGGTAGCGCCAGCGCAGCATCCAGAAGTCGTTCAGCCGCTCCCACCACACGCGGTGCACGGCGGCCGCCAGTTCGGCCCGGCCGGCGCCGGAAGCGCGCCGGTACGCGCGCGCGTAGAGGCGTATTTTGGCCAGATCCAGCGTGCCGTCGGGCCGCAGGAAGAAGATCACCGCCGCGCGGACGGCCTCCTCGGCGCGGGGCTGGACGCCCAGCCGGTCCCAGTCGAGGATCGCGGCGGGTTCGCCGCCCCGGTAGAGCAGGTTCAGCGGGTGGAAGTCGCCGTGCACCCAGCCGAGGGCGGGCGCCGCGGCGGGGCGGCGGTGCGCGTGGAGCTCCAGCAGGGCGCGGCGTTCGACGAGCCGGTGCTCGGCGAGCTCGTCGAAGGAGTCGCGGGGCCGCCGCCGGATGCGCGCGAGGAGCTCCTCGATGAGGGCGTAGGTGTCCTGCGGATCCGCCGAGACGTCCTGTGTCGCCCCTCTGACGCCCTGAGGGCACCTCCCCGGGCCCGGTGGCCATCTGGGTCCTCCCGGGCCCGCAGAAGCCCCTCCAGGGGCCTTCTCGGGATCTTCCGCCTGCTCCTCCGGGCAGACCTTCGCCAGACAGGTGTGCACCTGGCCGAGGAGGGTGCCCAGGCGGCGGGACTGGGCGCGGGTCAGTTCGCCGCCGTCGTGGTGGCGGCCCTCGACCCAGGGGTGCAGGGCGTAGCAGCGGCCGTCCAGGACGGTGACCGTGGAGCCCTCGTCGTCCGCGACGGGCGGGGCGACGGGCAGGCCGAGCGCCGCCAGCCGCAGCGTCACGCCGTGCTGGCGGGTGATGGCCGCGTGGTCGCCGTCGAGGTGGTGCTTGAGGAAGAAGTCCCCGCGGGTGGTGGTCAGGCGGTAGCCGCGGTTGAGCAGGCCCTCGGTCAGCGGGACGCAGACCAGGGGCGTGCCCGCGGCGCCGTAACGCCCCAGGAGCGCGCGCAGCGTGCCGCTGTCCGGGACGTCGGGGTCCGGGGTGCCGTGCTCGCCGTCCGGCACCCGGAATCCCGGCGCCCGAAGTCCGCCGTCCCCGCCGATTCCGCTGTGAACGGGATTATGAACGGGAGGGGTGACGAGCGGAGAGACAAGTGAGCGCGGCACGCTCCAAATGTTAGATCAGGCGGAGTGGGTGACCTGTCGCACGGGGACGCCTCCGAGGTGATGCACGGTGATGAACTGCGGTTCGATGCACAGGTATTCGGGAATGAAAGGCGCGTCGTCCGCCGTGCGCGGGGGCCTGCCGAAACGTTCGAGTTCGGCGGGGGACGGGGCGAAGAGACGTGCGGTGCCCGCGAATTGCACGGTCCAGACGTCCTCGTCGCCCTCGCCGCGGTCACCGAGATTGTCGGCGCCGTACGCGACGACATTTCCGTCGCAGGCCTGCGCGTAGCCGAAACCGCCGTGCAGGCGCAGCAGGACCGAGCGACCGCTCACGATGTGCCGGGCGACGGTGACGAAGGGCAGCGCGCGCATGCTCACGGAGAGCCTGCCGTAGGGCATGCGGGCGAGCAGTTCGAGCGCCCGGTATTCGTCGTGGTCGCCGGGGGCCCCGGCGTGCGGTGTGAGCATGGCCACCACTGTGCCCGGTGGTGTCCTGCCCCCGTAGGGGCACCCGCCCCTACGTCCAGGGACGTTGGTCCTGAAATACAGCAAACGGCCGAAACCGGGGGCGGGCCCTTCGAGCCCTTATGGCGCGCCCGTCAGTTCTTCCGGGCCTCCAGCCTGGCCACGTACGCGGCTGCCTGGGAGCGCCGCTCCATGCCCAGCTTGGACAGCAGGCTGGAGACGTAGTTCTTGATGGTCTTCTCGGCGAGGTGCAGCCGCTCGCCGATGGCGCGGTTGGTCAGGCCCTCGCCGATCAGGTCGAGGATGCGCCGCTCCTGGTCGGTCAGGCTCGCCAGCCGGTCGTCGCCCTTGGTGTGCTTGCCGTCGCGCAGCCGCTCCAGCACGCGGGCCGTCGCCACCGGGTCGAGGAGGGATTTCCCGGCCGCCACGTCCCGTACCGCCGAGAGCAGCTCATTGCCCCGGATCGCTTTCAGTACGTAGCCGGACGCCCCTGCCATGATGGCGTCGAAGAGCGCCTCGTCGTCCGCGAAGGAGGTGAGCATCAGGCATTTGATGTTCTCGTCCTGCGAGCGGATTTCCCGGCATACTTCCACTCCGCTGCCATCCGGAAGGCGAACGTCCAGAACGGCGACATCGGGCCGGGTCGCGAGAATGCGCACGAGGGCGTCGGCGGCCGTGCCGGCCTCGCCCACGACCTCGATGTCCGCCTCCACGGAGAGCATCTCGTGCACGCCCCGGCGGACCACCTCGTGGTCGTCGAGCAGAAATACCGTGATTTTTCGCTGTTCGGGCACAGGCCCAGAGTCTCACATCAACTCTTCCCCTGCTCTTGTCCTCCGGGATAACCTCCGGACGTTCCGGCGGCCTGCACGGCCGTGCTCACAAGGGCGTGACCAGGAGCGTTGTCCCGCTTTCTCGATTTACTTGGAAATCCAAGCAAAATTGCAGGTCAGACGGGGTTTCGCAGGAATGCGTCCTTCTGGGTAACGTGCTTATTGCAGGCCATTGGCCGGGGCGCCTGTCACGCCCGGTGCCGGCCTCGGCACACCCACCCCGTGTGCCGTCGGGGACCGGGCGAGCACTCTCCTGCCTCACGGCAGGGGACCCCATCTGGCCACCGGCGACCCCGGGGGCCGGACAGACGGAGGAGCAACGTGACTGTGGACAGCACTGCCGCGCGCAAGCCGCGCCGGGGCAGCAGCAAGCGCGCCGCCGGGACCAAGGCCACGAAGGCCGCCCGGCCGGACGAGCCCGAGCTCGTACAGCTGCTGACGCCGGAGGGCGAGCGGGTCGAGCACCCCGACTACTCCATCGACCTGACGTCCGAGGAACTGCGTGGACTGTACCGCGACATGGTGCTGACCCGCCGGTTCGACGCGGAGGCCACCACCCTGCAGCGCCAGGGCGAACTGGGCCTGTGGGCCTCGCTGCTCGGCCAGGAGGCCGCGCAGATCGGCTCCGGCCGGGCCACCCGCGACGACGACTACGTCTTCCCGACCTACCGCGAGCACGGCGTCGCCTGGTGCCGCGGGGTCGACCCCACGAACCTCCTGGGCATGTTCCGCGGCGTGAACAACGGCGGCTGGGACCCCAACGAGAACAACTTCCACCTCTACACGATCGTCATCGGCTCGCAGGCCCTGCACGCGACCGGCTACGCCATGGGCGTCGCCAAGGACGGCGCGGACTCCGCCGTGATCGCCTACTTCGGCGACGGCGCCTCCAGCCAGGGCGACGTGGCGGAGGCGTTCACGTTCTCCGCCGTCTACAACGCCCCTGTGGTCTTCTTCTGCCAGAACAACCAGTGGGCCATCTCCGAGCCCACCGACCGGCAGACCCGCGTCCCGCTCTACCAGCGCGCGCAGGGCTACGGCTTCCCGGGCGTCCGCGTCGACGGCAACGACGTCCTGGCCGTGCTGGCCGTCACCAAGGCCGCGCTGGACCGTGCCCGCACCGGCCAGGGCCCCACGCTCGTCGAGGCGTTCACCTACCGCATGGGTGCCCACACCACCTCCGACGACCCGACGCGCTACCGCCGCGACGAGGAGCGCGAGCTGTGGGAGGCCAAGGACCCGATCCTGCGCCTGCGCACGCTCATGGAGCGCGAGGGCCACGCCGACGAGGCGTTCTTCACCGCGCTGGAGGAGGAGTCCGACGCCCTCGCCAAGCGGGTGCGCGACGTCGTCCGCAGCATGCCGGACCCCGACCACATGGCGATCTTCGAGAACATCTACGCCGACGGCCACGCGCTCGTCGACGAGGAGCGCGCGCAGTTCGCCGCCTACCAGGCTTCGTTCGCCGAGGAGAGCCACTGATGTCCGTAGAGAAGCTCTCCATCGCGAAGGCGATCAACGCCTCGCTGCGCACCGCCCTGGAGAACGATCCCAAGGTCCTGATCATGGGCGAGGACGTGGGCAAGCTCGGCGGCGTCTTCCGTGTCACCGACGGCCTGCAGAAGGACTTCGGCGAGGAGCGGGTCATCGACACCCCGCTCGCCGAGTCCGGCATCGTGGGCACCGCGATCGGCCTCGCCCTGCGCGGCTACCGGCCGGTCGTGGAGATCCAGTTCGACGGTTTCGTCTTCCCCGCGTACGACCAGATCGTCACCCAGCTGGCCAAGATGCACGCCCGGTCGCTCGGCAAGGTCAAGCTGCCGGTCGTCATCCGCATCCCCTACGGCGGCGCGATCGGTGCCGTCGAGCACCACAGCGAGTCCCCCGAGGCGCTGTTCGCGCATGTGGCGGGCCTGAAGGTGATCTCCCCGTCGAACGCCTCGGACGCCTACTGGATGCTCCAGCAGGCCATCCAGAGCGACGACCCGGTGATCTATTTCGAGCCGAAGCGCCGCTATCACGACAAGTCCGAGGTCGACACCGAGGCGATCCCCGGACCGCTGCACACCGCGCGCGTCGCGCGCGCGGGCACCGACCTCACCCTGGCCGCCTACGGCCCCATGGTGAAGACCTGTCTCGAGGCTGCCGCGGCGGCCGCCGAGGAGGGCAAGTCGCTGGAGGTGCTGGACCTCCGGTCGATGTCGCCCATCGACTTCGACTCGATCCAGGCGTCCGTCGAGCGGACCCGCCGTCTGGTCGTCGTCCACGAGGCACCGGTCTTCTACGGCAGCGGCGCCGAGATCGCCGCCCGGATCACCGAGCGCTGCTTCTACCACCTGGAGGCACCGGTGCTGCGGGTCGGCGGATATCACGCGCCCTACCCGCCGTCCCGGCTGGAGGACGAGTACCTTCCGGGACTGGACCGGGTGCTCGACGCCGTCGACCGCGCGCTGGCGTACTGAGGGGTACGAGGAGAGTCGTGACCATGACCGCAAACAGCATGCGCTTCCGCGAGTTCAAGATGCCGGACGTCGGCGAGGGGCTCACCGAGGCGGAGATCCTCAAGTGGTACGTCGCCGCGGGCGACACCGTCTCCGACGGCCAGATCGTGTGCGAGGTGGAGACGGCCAAGGCCGCCGTCGAGCTGCCGATCCCGTTCGACGGTGTCGTGCACGAACTCCGCTTCCCGGAGGGCACGACGGTCGACGTCGGCCAGGTGATCATCTCCGTGGACACCGACCCGGGCGCCGGGCCCGCCGACGCGCCGGCCGCGCCCGCGGCGGCCGCCGCGGCCCCTGCCCCCGCCGCCACGCCCGAGGCGCCCGCCGCGCCCGAGCGGCAGGCGGTCCTGGTGGGGTACGGCGCCGCGCCGTCCTCCACCAAGCGCCGGCCCCGCAAGGCGCAGCCGGACCGTTCCGCCTCGGTGACCGCCGCCGTGCAGGCGGAGCTCAACGGGGCTCCGGCACCCGCCCCGATAGCGGCGCCCGTGGCACCCGCAGAGCCCGTGGCACCCGTAGCGCCCGAGGCCGTCCCGGGTCAGGCCCGTCCGCTGGCCAAGCCCCCGGTGCGCAAGCTCGCCAAGGACCTCGGTATCGACCTGGCCACGGTCGTGGCGACCGGGGCCGACGGCATCGTGACCCGTGAGGACGTCCACGCCGCAGCCGCCGCGCGCCTCGCGCCCTCCCCGGTCGCGGAGGAGCCGGTGGCGGTCGCGGAGGTGCCCGCGGCGGCCGGGGCACCGGGCCTCGCCGCGCGCGAGACCCGCATCCCCGTCAAGGGCGTACGCAAGGCCACCGCTCAGGCGATGGTCGCGAGCGCCTTCACCGCGCCGCACGTCACGGAGTTCGTCACCGTCGACGTGACCCGCACGATGAAGCTCGTGCAGAAGCTCAAGGACGACCCGGACATGGCCGGGCTGCGGGTCAACCCGCTGCTGCTCGTCGCCAAGGCGCTGCTCGTCGCGATCAAGCGGAACCCCGGCATCAACGCCGCCTGGGACGAGGCCAACCAGGAGATCGTGGTCAAGCACTACGTGAACCTGGGCATCGCGGCCGCCACGCCGCGCGGCCTGATCGTGCCGAACATCAAGGACGCGGACGCCAAGACGCTCCCCGAGCTGTCGACCGCCCTGGGCGAGCTCGTCGGCACCGCGCGGGAAGGCAGGACCAGCCCGGCGGACATGGCGGGCGGCACGGTCACCATCACCAACGTGGGTGTCTTCGGCATCGACACCGGCACGCCCATCCTCAACCCGGGCGAGTCGGCGATCCTGGCCTTCGGCGCGATCAAGCTTCAGCCGTGGGTCCACAAGGGCAAGATCAAGCCGCGGCATGTGACGACGCTGGCGCTCTCCTTCGACCACCGTCTGGTCGACGGGGAACTCGGTTCCAAGGTGCTCGCCGATATCGCGGCCGTACTGGAGAACCCGAAGCGGCTGATCACCTGGGGCTGATTCCCGGAAACCCGCGAAAGCGGTTGAATGGGAAACCAATTCTGGGAAAAGGCCGAGACCGGCCGAGATCGGAGCCAGGACCGGCCAAGACCAAGGGCCCGGACGCTTCTCTCCTCACCCCCCTCCAGTGAGGAGAGAAGAAGCGTCCGGGCCCTTGGTCCTGTTACGGAGCGGCCTCGGGTCACCACCCTGGCAGGGGGTGGAATAGCCCGTGCTGGGCAATTTACTTAAGATTGACCGACACTTGCACTGTCGGATTTGGAGGCCACGTGGAAGGCGTCGACCGGGTGGACGGAGAGTCCATCAGCCGGCTCCTCCGTGCGTGGCGTGCGCGCGTCGACGCGCGCACCGTCCGTGAGCTGCGCGGCACCTTCCCGCCCCCCGGCCGCAAGCTCTCCCAGGCGCACGTGGCGCGGCTGACCGGAGTGAGCGAGGGCTGGTACCGCGCGCTGGAGGCGGGCCGCCGCCAGGACTTCTCCGAGAGCTTCCTGCTGCGCGTCGCGCAGGCGCTCCGGCTGAGCGACGCGGAGACGCTGACGCTCTTCCTCGCCGTCACCGGCCGCCGCCCGCCCGCGCTGCCCGGGGCGGGCGGCGAATTGCCGCACGGCGTGAAAGCGCTGCTCGAACAGCAGGTTTCCTACCCCGCATATCTCTCCGACGTGGCCTGGAATGTCGTCGCCACGAATTCCCTCATGGGCGAGTGGTTTCCCTGGGCGCGGCGGCCCGGGGCCAATCTCATGCGGTGGGCCCTGCTCGACCCCGAGGCCCGCGAGCAGATGCTCGACTGGGAGGACAGCTGCGCACGCGTCTATCTCGCGATGCTGCGCGTCGCGGCGAACAGCGATGCGGCCAATGGCGAACTGCGGGGGCTGGTGGCCGACATTCTCGACGCGGACGCGGACTGCCGGCGCATCTGGTCCGAGGAGCACGACGTGGTCGAGCACCGGGACGGGCATGTCTTCCGGCTGTGCCTGCCGGTTCACGGGCGGCGGGAGGTGCGGGTGACGACGCATGTGCTGCTGCCGATACAGCGGCCGGATCTGCGCTTCGTCTTCATCACGCCGCTGGACGGCTGGCGGCCGTAGCCGCTTCTGTGACCGGGGGCGAAGCCCCCGGGGTAGACGGGTGTAGACACCCGTCGGGGTCCGCCATGCGGACACGGGCTCGCCTCGGATACGTGTTGTATCTAAGGTGTACGCATGCCCACCGCGACCTCCGCCGATCCGATGCTCGCCGTCAAACAGCCCCCGGCAGCCGACCGTGTCTACCACCACGTCAAGGAAGCTGTACTGCACCGCCATTACGAGGGCGGGACGCTGCTCACCGAAGGGGAGCTGGCCGAGGTGGTCGGGGTGTCCCGGACGCCGGTGCGGGAGGCGCTGCTGCGGCTGGAGGCGGAAGGGCTGCTGAAGCTCTATCCGAAGAAGGGCGCCCTGGTCACGGCCGTCTCCGCGCAGGAGGTCGCGGACGTCGTCGAGACCCGGCTGCTCGTCGAGAAGTACGCCGCGGCCAAGGCCGTGCCCGCCTCCGAGCAACTGCTCACGCGGTTGGAGGGACTGCTCGACGCCATGGCGCGGCAGGCCGAGGCGGGCGACCTGGCCGCCGTCTCCGTCAGCGACCGCGCCTTCCACGCGGAGATCGTCAGCAGCGCGGGCAACCAGATCCTGTCCCGCCTCTACGACCAGTTGCGGGACCGTCAGCTCCGCATGGGCGTGGCCGTCATGCACGCGCACCCCGACCGCATCGCGAAGAACCACGCCGAGCACCGCGAGATCCTGGAGGCCCTGCGCTCCGGGGACGCCGGCGTGGCGACGGAGATCATCGACCGGCACGTGAGCTGGGTGCGGAACCTCGCGCAGGGAGACATCCGATGAGCCAGGCGATGAGCCGGGCCCCCATAGGCCTGCCCGGTGACCCACCGGGCGGCCCACGGGCCGTCGCCGTCTGGGGGCTCGGCGTCGGCGTCTACTTCGTCGCGATCATCTTCCGTACGAGCCTCGGCGTGGCGGGCATCGACGCCGCCGACCGCTTCCACATCAACGCCTCGGCGCTGTCCACCTTCTCCATACTCCAGCTGCTCGTCTACGCGGGCATGCAGATACCCGTCGGCCTCATGGTCGACCGGCTGGGGACGAAGAAGGTCCTGGGCCTCGGTGCCGTCCTGTTCACCGCCGGGCAGTTCGCCTTCGCGTTCTCGCACTCCTACGGCATGGCCCTCGCCAGCCGCGCCCTGCTCGGCTGCGGTGACGCGATGACGTTCATCAGCGTGCTGCGGCTCGGCGCCCGCTGGTTCCCCGCCCGTCGCGGGCCGATGATCGCGCAGGTGGCCGCACTGTTCGGGATGGCGGGCAACCTCGTCTCCACCGTCGTGCTCGCCCGGCTGCTGCACAGCACGGGCTGGACGCGGACGTTCGCCTCCAGCGCCGCCGCCGGGATCGTCGTCCTCGTCCTGCTCCTGCTCTTCCTCAAGGACCACCCCAAGGGCCACGAGCCGCCCGCGGACGGGCGCGCGGGCGGCAAGGGCTTCGTGCGGCAGCAGATCACGCGCGCCTGGCGCGAGCCCGGCACCCGGCTCGGCATGTGGGTCCACTTCACCACGCAGTTCCCCGCGATGGTGTTCCTGCTGCTGTGGGGCATGCCCTTCCTCGTCGAGGCCCAGGGCCTCTCCCGGGGTACCGCGGGGCTGCTGCTCACCCTCGTCGTGCTGTCCAACATGGCCGTGGGGCTGGTCTACGGCCAGATCGTCGGCCGCCACCACGACGCCCGGCTGCCGCTCGCGCTCGGCACGGTCGCCGCGACCGCCCTGCTGTGGGCGAGCGTCCTCGCCTGGCCCGGCGCGCACGCGCCCTTCTGGCTGCTGGTCGTGGAGTGCCTCGTCCTCGGCGCCTGCGGCCCCGCCTCGATGATCGGCTTCGATTTCGCCCGCCCCGCGAACCCGCCCGAGCGCCAGGGCACGGCGTCCGGCATCGTCAACATGGGCGGCTTCATCGCCTCGATCACCACGCTGCTCGCCGTCGGCCTGCTGCTGGACGCGACCGGGCAGAACTACCGCGCGGCGTTCTGCGCGGTGTTCGTCCTGGAGGGGGTGGGGCTCTCCCAGATCCTGCGGCTGCGGACGCGGGCCTTGCGGCGGGAGGAGGAGCGGGTGGTGGCTTCCCGGGTGGAGACGGTGCATGTGCCTGCGGCGCAGGACCCGTATGGGCGTGAGCACTCCGCCGGGTGAGCCTTCGCGGGGGCTTCGCCCCCGGGCCCCCTTCGCCTATGGGGGTGCGTCTTGCGCTGCGTGCGCGGCTGCGGGACCGCTGCGCTTGCGCCTACCGGGGTGCCTCTTGCCTCCGGCGTGCGGCTGCGGGTCGTGGCTGGTCGCGCCCGCGCGGCGGAGCCGCATATCGGAACAGCCTCGCGCCCCTTACGGGGCGCGCTGCTTCACGGTGTGATCGCGAATTCCCTGAGGATCGAGCGGGCCAGCCTCGGGTCGCCCTCTACCTTGATCAGGTCTGTGACCGTGTCCGGGCGTACGCGGCCGCAGGCCAGGCGCGCGTAGGTCTCCCAGTCCATGACCAGGGTCACCGCGGGGCCCAGGGACACGCTGCTGTCGATCTTTCCCCTGCCCTGGGTGTCGACCCTTACGGTCCGCAGGAATTCGAGCGGGCCGTGCACGTCGAAGACGACCGCCGAGCCGGGTGGCGCGCCCGCGTCCTTGGCCACGACCTTCGGCAGGGCGGCGAGCAGGAAGTCCCGCGCGATGACCGCCGCGGGCGAGTCCAGGTTGCCCGGCAGGCCGAGCGCGCGGCGCAGGTCCTGCTCGTGCGTCCAGACGTCGAAGGCCCGCACGGTCAGGGCCCGTTCGAGCGGCTGGTCGTTGCCCGAACCCAGCGGCCAGCGGACGGGGGCCTGCGGGCTGCGGTTCTCGTTGCGCAGCTGACGGCAGCGCCGCAGGATGACGAGGTCGAGCTCCGAGGCCATCTCCAGGGCCGTATGGCAGCGCCGGACGTCCACCTGCACCTCGATGTACCGCGAGAACTCGTCGGTGACATGCCGGAGATCGCGCGGCAGGGTGTGGATCGGACGGGGCTCGCCCAGGAATTCGGTTTCGACACCGATGACATGTGAAACCACATCGCGGACGGACCACCCGGGGCACTCGGTGGGACGGTTCCAGTCGCTTTCGGCGAGCTGCTTCACCAGCTCGTGAATCGCTTCGATGGAGTGGGTCCAGGCGTCGATGACGGGCTGCAGGCTTGGATGGACGGTCACGGAATCCCTCGGGCGGTGCGTGCGCGGAAGAGGCGGAAGAAGCGGGAGAACTGGCTGCTCGTGCGTCTGCTGCGGGGTGGGTGCGTGCTCTCAGGGCCCCACAGCAGTTAAGTTACGCTGCGCACGGGCAGGCTGGCAGTGGTTTCGAACCCTGAGAGTGGTGGTACTGGTGCGCGTCTCCTTGATCCAAATAGCCGTGTCGGACAGCGAGTCGGTCGACGAGCGGCGGGAACGCGCCGCCGGACTCGTACGCGAACAGCAGGGCAGTGACCTCGTGGTGCTGCCCGAACTGTGGCACGTCGGCGCCTTCGCGTACGACTCCTTCACCACCCGCGCGGAGCCGCTGGACGGCCCCACCGCCGGGGCGATGGCCGAAGCCGCACGCGATGCGCGTGTCTGGCTGCACGCCGGTTCGATCGCCGAACAAGATCCCTCCGGTGCTGTCTTCAACACCTCCCTGGTCTTCTCCCCCGACGGCGAACTGGTCCGCACGTATCGCAAGATCCACCGCTTCGGCTTCGACAAGGGCGAGGCCGTCCTGATGAGCGCGGGCAGCGAGATCGTCACCGTCCCGCACCCGGACACCACGCTGGGCCTGGCCACCTGCTACGACCTGCGCTTCCCCGAGCTCTTCCGGGCTCTGGTCGACGCGGGCGCCCAGACCCTCGTGATCCCGGCCGGCTGGCCGGAGCGCCGCCTCGGCCACTGGACGCTGCTGGCCAGGGCGCGGGCCGTGGAGAACCAGTCGTACGTCCTCGCCTGTGGCACGGCGGGCACGCACGCGAACGTCCCCCAGGCGGGGCACAGCATGGTCATCGACCCGTGGGGCGAGGTCCTCGCCGAGGCGGGCCACCGTGAGGAGGTCCTCACGGTGGATCTCGATGTGGAGCGGGTGGTGAAGACGCGGGAGGAATTCCCCGCGTTGAAGGATCGTGTGCTTGGTCGCTAGCGCTGGCTGAGCGGTGGCGAGTGCTTCTGCTGCTTCTGCTTCGCCTACAAGCTCGGTTCGTTCTGTGGGTCGGCGGCTGCGGGTCCGTTGGGGCTGGTCGCGCAGTTCCCCGCGCCCCTTACGGGGCGTACGTCACCGCATCGTTGTGGCGGTCGCTCCATGTCCATGTCTTGGCGTGGACTCCCGCCATCGTGAACGGTACGCCGCCCTGCTGTCGGCGCAGGAATGCCTGGTACTCGCGTCTGTGCTCGTGCATGGCGTGTTCCACTTCGTCGTCGCCCGGCGTCGCCACCGTGCGGGCCGCGTCCGTGTCGTGGAGGCGGCGGGTGCAGCGGACCACCGTGCGGGGCGGGGTGCTGGGTACGTCGGCGAGCCGGACGGTGCGTCTGGCCAGTGCGGTCTCCAGCAGGTCCAGGACGAACTCGGGGCGTACGTCCCCCTTGACGTCCCAGTGGAGGACGACGCAGGTGGACAGGTCCACGGCGAAGAGCATGTAGATCGGCTCGGACGGGACGCCCGATCTCGCCGCGCTCAGGGGCAGGTAGTCGAGGGCCACCGTCCGCGCCGAGGCGCGCGCGCCGTGGCGGTCGTGGCGTGGGGCAGGAGGCTCCTTCCGCGCCGTCGTGTGCCGGGCGGTGCGGTGCGCGTAGTAGGTGGACGGGGCGATCGCCAGCGTTCTGCAGATCGGCTCGACCCCGAACTCCCGGTGCCGGCTGTCGACATAGGCGATCAGCGAGCGGAGCGCGGGTCGAGCTCCCGCGCGACGAAACCCCCTGCGTCCAGCAGGATGCGATTGGCCCGCTCCAGCTCCGTGAGCCGTTTCTCCAGCTCCGATATGCGCTGGGCGTCCGCCGTCGTCGTGCCGGGCCGGATGCCGGAGTCGATCTCCACCTGCCGCATCCACTGGCGCAGGGTCTCGCGGCCGATGCCGAGGTCCTGGGCGACCTTGGAGATCGACCCGTAGGACGTCCCGTTCCTGCTGCGCTCGTCGTGGACCCGGCGGACGGCCTCCTGCCGCAGGTCGGTCGCGTACTTCTTGCGTGCGGGCAAAGGGACGACCCCCATTCCAGGCTTCGCTGTCTCCAGGGAATCAGTCTTCCCTGCTCATGCGCCTGGCTGGGAGCTGGCGAACCCTGGCGAACCCCTGGCGAAAACGCGGGACTCGGGGCCTCTGCCGCGGTGGGCTGCGTAGGGTTTCGACCGCGGAGTCGGAATCGGCAAGGGTCCGCGTCATGTGCTGCCATCCCGTGCCCACTACAGGTTCCCTACTGCGCACGGAGAACGACATCCATGTCCGCTGATCGACCGCGACCACCCGCCCGGGGAAAGACCCCAGCCGGGATCCTCATCGCTGTGTGCACGTTCCTGATCAATCTGGCTCGACTGGTCCTCGAGCTTGTCGGGAACGACAGCGGATCCTGACCGGGGTCCGACCGTGAAACCCGGGGAGGCGTGCGTACGCGCGGCTCCCCGGACCGTCTCCGGGGCCGAGCCCCGGCGGCCCCAACTCTATGCGGTCGGGGCTCTTCGCGTGGTGCGTCCACATAATGACGTCGTGACGGCCCGTTCATGCCCGGGTGGCACCCTTGACGCCATGAACGCTGCTTCCCCCTCCCCCCGCCGCGCCCGTGTCCGTGCCCCCGAGCTCATCGGCAAGGGCGGCTGGCTCAACACGGGCGGTACCGAGCTCACCCTCGCCGACCTGCGCGGACGCATCGTCGTCCTCGACTTCTGGACGTTCTGCTGCGTGAACTGCCTGCATGTGCTGGACGAGCTGCGGGAGCTGGAGGAGAAGCACCGGGACACCCTGGTGATCATCGGCGTGCACTCGCCGAAGTTCGTCCACGAGGCCGAGCACCAGGCCGTGGTGGACGCGGTCGAGCGCTACGGCGTGGAGCACCCGGTGCTCGACGACCCGGAGCTCGCCACGTGGAAGCAGTACGCCGTACGCGCGTGGCCCACGCTCGTCGTCATCGACCCCGAGGGGTACGTGGTCGCCCAGCACGCGGGCGAGGGCCACGCGCACGCGCTGGAGACGCTCGTGGCGGAGCTGGAGGCCGAGCACGAGGCCAAGGGCACGCTGCGGCGCGGATGGGGGTACCTCCCAGGCCGTTCAGGCTCTGGGGGAGGGCCGTACGTCGCGCCCGAGCCTGTCGCCACCGATCTGCGTTTCCCCGGCAAGGCCCTGCCGCTGCCCGGCGGCACCTTCCTCGTCTCCGACTCCACCCGTCACCAGCTCGTGGAGCTCGCGGCCGACGCCGAGACCGTCGTCCGCCGTATCGGCACCGGCGAGCGCGGCTTCGGCCCGGACACCTTCAACGAGCCGCAGGGGCTCGCGCTGCTCCCCGGGGGCGAGGTCGTCGTCGCCGACACCGTGAACCACGCGCTGCGCGCGTACGACCCGGCCACCGGCGAGATCACCACGATCGCGGGCACCGGCCGCCAGTGGATGCAGGGGCAGCCCACCTCCGGCCCCGCGCTCGGCGTGGACCTCTCCTCGCCCTGGGACGTGGCCTGGTTCGCCGACCGCCTGTGGATCGCCATGGCGGGCGTCCACCAGCTGTGGACGTACGACCCGGCCACCGGCACCGTCGAGGCCGCGGCGGGCACGACCAACGAGGGCCTGGTCGACGGACCGGCGCGCGAGGCGTGGTTCGCCCAGCCGTCCGGGCTCGCGGCGGCCGGGGACCGGCTGTGGGTGGCCGACTCCGAGACGTCCGCCCTGCGCTGGGTCGAGCGGGACGGTGACGGATTCGCCGTACGCACTGCCGTCGGCACCGGCCTCTTCGACTTCGGGCACCGCGACGGCGACGCGGCCCAGGCGCTCTTCCAGCACCCGCTCGGCGTGACCGCCCTGCCGGACGGTTCCGTCGCCGTCTGCGACACCTACAACCACGCGCTGCGCCGCTACGACCCGGCGACGGGCGAGGTCACGACGCTCGCGACCGACCTGCGCGAGCCGTCCGGCGCGGTGCTCGCCGACGACGACATCCTGGTCGTGGAATCCGCGCGGCACCGGCTGACCCGGCTGCGGCTGCCGGAGGAGGCCGTACGGGTCGAGTCCGTCGCCCACCGCACGCAGCGGGCCGCCACGGACGTGGCCCCCGGGCGGCTGCGGCTCGACGTCGTCTTCCAGGCCCCGGCCGGCCAGAAGCTCGACACGCGCTACGGGCCCTCGACGCGGCTGCTCGTCAGCTCCACGCCGCCGGAGCTGCTGGCGGAGGGCGCGGGCGCGGGCACGGACCTGGGCCGCGACCTGGTCCTCGCGGACGGCGTCACCGAAGGCGTCCTGCACGTCTCGGCGATGGCTGCCTCCTGCGACGACGACCCCGCCAACGAGTACCCCGCCTGCCACGTCCACCAGCAGGACTGGGGCGTGCCGGTACGGGTGACCGGGGGCGGGGCGGACCGCCTGCCGCTGGTGCTCGCGGGGCTGGACGGCTGAACGGGCGCAGCGGTACGGACCGCCGCCGTCACCACTTGAGGGCGGCGGCGGAGTCGGTCGTCCAGTAGGTGACGCGCGCCGAGTCGTCCACGTGCACGGCGCCGCCGGGCGGTGTCACGGACGCCTGCCCGCCGATGCTGCCGCCGCCGTTCGGGCCCTGGAACGAGACGGAGAGCTTCTTCGCCTCGCGCCCGGGGCCCGCCGAGCCGTCGGCGGCGGAGAGGATGACGGCGGCGTACGCGGACTTGCCGGGGGCGAGCGTGGTGACCGACTGCGCCTTGCTCTCCTCGACCACGCCCGCGGTGGCCTGGTCGAGGTCGAAGCGGAGGTAGGGGAAGCCGTAGGCGTGGCAGGTGGCCTTGGAGGTGTTGGTCGCCACCAGCAGCATGTGGTTGATCGGCGACCGCACGGGCTGGGCCTCGATCTTCACGTCGGCCGCGGTGCAGGCGGACTTGCCACCCTTGCCGCCGCTCTTGTCGTTCTTCTGACCGCCCTTCGGACCGCCCTTCTGGTCGCTCGCGGCCGACGCCGTGGAGTCGTTCTGCCCGCCGTCCTCGATGACCTGGCCGTCCTTCGAGTCCTGCGCCTGCTGGCCGCCGTCGACCGAGGTGTCGGCCTTGCCGCTCGTCTTGGCACCGCTGTTGCTGCTGCCGCAGGCGGTGACGGTGGTGAGGGCGAGGACGGCTGTGGCGGCCAGGGTGCAGAGGGTCAGGTGGGCGGGGCGGCGGGTGCGAGGCATTTTTGGGTCCCCCGGGGTGGGATGGCGGCCGGTCGATACGAGGGAATCATTGCGCGGCGGGCTGGCGCGGCACTAACGCGCGGCTAACGTCGCGCGATGGGTCACCCTCCCGGGGGCTCCGCCCCCGGACCCCGTTTTGGTGCGGTCCGTGGGCCGGTTGTGCCCACCCGTTCCGCCGTGCGGAACGCCTGCCCACAACCGGGGCGGGAGGTAAGGGCGCGCCCCGTCAGGGGCGCGGGGAACTGCGCGGCCAACCCCCACCGGCCCGCGGCCGCGCACGCAGCGCAAGAGGCACCCCAGTGGGCGCACGGACCACTGGCCCGCGGCCGCGCGCCGAGCGCAAGAAGCACCCCCACAGGCGCAGGGGGCCGGGGGCGGAGCCCCGGGGCGAGGCCCCGGGGTTACTCCGGGCGGCGCTGGGCGAAGAGTTTCACCAGGTCCGTCATGACGTAGCGGCCCGTCGACTCCTCGTCGACCAGGTGCATTTCGGCGAGGCGGTCCAGGCCGTACCGCGTCACGTCCGGGTCCGCGCCCGCCAGTGCGGCGACGGCCGAGACGTCGACCACGCGGGAGAAACCGGTGCCCAGGGCGCTCAGCAGACGGGCGTCGTCCTCGGAGAGGCGTGCCACGGAGGCGCGCAGGGCCGCCGCCACGCCCGTGTCCTCGGCGGAGAGGAGCGCGAGCCGCTGGCGTTCGTCGCGCAGGGCCGACGCGAGGCGGGCGAGCCGCCACCGGGGGCGGGCCGTCAGCTGCGCGGCAGCCGCGCGCAGCGCGAGCGGCAGACCCTCGCACAGGGCGACGAGTTCGGCCGCGGCCTCGGGGTCCTCGGCGACCCGGTCCGGCCCGAGAACCGCGCCCAGGAGGGCCACGCCCTCCTCCGTACCGAGCGCCCGCAGCCGCAGCGGCCGCGCCGAGTCCGTGGCCACCAGGCCGTCGAGCCGGCTGCGGCTGGTGACGATCGTCGCGCACTCCGCCCCCGCGGGCAGCAGCGGCCGCACCTGCGCGGAGCTGCGCGCGTTGTCGAGCACGACGAGCAGCCTCCGGCCCGCCACGATCGAGCGGTAGAGCGCGGAGGCGGCCTGCTGCGAGGAAGGGATGCGGTCGGCAGGGGTGCCGAGCGCCAGCAGGAACTCCCGCAGCACCTCACAGGGCTGCGCCTCCTCGCCACCGCTGAACCCGCGCAGATCGGCGAAGAGCCTGCCGTCGGGGAACGCCTCCCCGTGGACGTGCGCCCAGTGCGCGGCGAACGCGGTCTTCCCGACCCCGGCCGGACCGGTCACCAGCGCGACCTCGGCGGAACCGGTCAGCAGGCGCGTCAGCCCGTCCAGTTCCCCGTCCCGGCCCAGGAAGCCGGCGGGCCGCCGGGGCAGCAGCTGCGGCGTGGCCCAGGGGTCGGTGCGCGTCGTTCTCTCCGGGCTCTCCGGGGAGACGGGCGGGGCAGCACCCACCGTGGGTGCCAGCAGCGTCCCGTACGCGGCCCGCAGCGCCTCGCCCGGGTCCACGCCCAGGTCGTCCGCGAGGAGGCGCCGCGTCCGGTGGTACCACTCCATCGCCTCGGACCGGCGGCCCGCCCGGTGCAGGGCGAGCATCAGCGTGGCCACCAGCGACTCGCGCAGCGGCTGGGCCGCCGCCTCCGGCAGCAGGGCGGCCACGGCATGGTCGTGGGCGCCCAGCGCGCCGTACGCGCGCGCCAGGGACTCGACGGCGTGCAGCCGCCGCTCCTCCAGGGCGTGCGCGGCCGCCGCGAACGGCGGCGTGGGGACCGTGCCCGTCAGCGCCGGGCCGTGCCACAGCCCGAGCGCCTCGCGCAGCAGCCCCACCGCCTCCGCGGGGGCCTCCACGGGCCGGGCGCGCGCCACCAGTTCGCCGAAGCGGTAGGTGTCCACGAGCGCTTCCGGCAGCCGCAGCAGATACGCCGAACCGTGGGTGGCCAGCGACACCCCGTACGCGTCCGCGCCCGCCTCCGCGAGCGTCGCGCGCAGCCGGGAGACATGGCCCTGGACGACCGTACGGGCATGCGCGGGCGGTTCGTCCTCCCAGACCGAGTCGATCAGCTGCGCCACGGAGACCGTCGTGTTGGCCTGCAACAGCAGCATGGCGAGCACGCTGCGCCGTTTGGCGGGGCCCAGCGGGAGCTCACCGGCGGCGACGGTGGCGGCAGTGACCGGGCCCAGCAGGGAGAACTCCAAATCAGCCCTCCAGGAAGGCCGTCAGCGCGGCGGCCAGCAGGTACGGATCGTCCGCGCCGCACAGCTCGCGCGCGGAGTGCATGGACAGACAGGCGACGCCGATGTCGACGGTGGCGATGCCGTGCCGGGCGGCCGTGATGGGGCCGATGGTGGTGCCGCAGGGCATGGCGTTGTTGGAGACGAAGTGCTGCCACGGCACGCCTGCCCGCTCGCACGCGGCGGCGAACACGGCGCGGCCGGTACCGTCGGTCGCGTACCTCTGGTTGACGTTGACCTTCAGGATCGGGCCGCGGTTGGGCATCGGGTGGTGGCCCGGGTCGTGGTGCTCGGCGTAGTTGGGGTGCACGGCGTGGCCGGTGTCGGAGGAGAGACAGACGGTGCCCGCGAAGGCCCGGGCCTTGTCCTCGTACGTACCGCCGCGCGCGAAGACGGATCGTTCCAGCACGGTGCCCAGCAGCGGGCCGTCCGCGCCGGTGTCGGACTGGCTGCCGTTCTCCTCGTGGTCGAAGGCGGCCAGCACCGGGATGTACGGCAGAGGCTCGCCCGCCACCGCGGCGAGGGCGGCCGTCCCGGCGTGCACGGACAGCAGGTTGTCCAGCCGCGGCGCGGCGAGCAGCTCACGGTCGCGCCCGAGGTAGGCGGGCGCCTCGACGCTGTGGACCATCAGGTCCCAGCCGGTGATGTCCTCGGCGGCCAGGTCGCTCTCCTCCGCGACGAAGCGGATGAGGTCGCCCTCGTTCGGGTCGCCGATGCCCCAAATCGGCGTCATGTGGCGCTGCTTGTCGAGCTTGAGGCCCTCGTTGACACCGCGGTCGAGGTGGATGGCGAGCTGCGGGACGCGCAGCAGCGGCCGGTCGATGTTCACGAGGTGGCTGCTGCCGTCGCGCAGCGTCACCCGGCCGGAGAGCCCGAGGTCGCGGTCGAGCCAGGTGTTGAGCAGCGTGCCGCCGTAGAGCTCCACGGCGACCTGGCGCCAGCCGTGCGCGCCGGTGTCGGGCAGCGGCTTGACGCGGAGGTTGGGGGAGTCGGTGTGCGCGCCGATGATGCGGAAGGGCGTGGCGGGGGTCGCGCCTTCGGGGACGTACCAGGCGATGACCGCGCCGCCGCGCAGCACGAACTTGCCGCCCGCCGACGCGTCCCAGGCGTCGGTCTCCGCGATCTGGCGGAAGCCCGCCTTCTCCAGGCGCGCGGCCGTGTTGGCCACCGCGTGGTACGGGGAGGGGCTGGCGGCGAGGAAGGAGATCAGGTCGTCGGTGTGGCCGCGGTCGAAGCGGTGCGCAGGGCTCATGGGCTTCAGGATAAGGACAACGGGCCCGCCGCCTCGGGGGCCCGTGCCGATGTGTGACGGCGCCGCCACTGGAACCGGACCGTCCGGTGGGCGCCCACCGGGGCTCCGCCCCGGAACCCCGCCAGGGGCTGCGCCCCTGGACCCCGTTTCGGTGCGGCTCGGTGGTCCGTTTGTGCCCACCCGTTCCGCCGTGCGGAACGCCTGCCCACAAACGGGAAGGTAGAGCGGAAGGCCGCGCCCCGTCAGGGGCGCGGGGAACTGCGCGACCAGCCCCCACGCACCCGCAGTCGCGCGACTGCCGCGCCCGGCAGACGAATGGGCGCCCCGGCAGAAACCAGGGCGCCCCACTTCCCGCGGTATTAGAACGCCGCCTCGTCCAGCTCCATCAGGGAGTTGTCGACGGACTCGGCCAGCCCGCGCTCCAGGGAGACCTGCGGAAGCACGTTCGCCGTGAAGAACTTCGCCGCGGCGATCTTGCCCGCGTAGAACGGCTTGTCCTTCGCGGAGGCGCCCTCGAGCTTCTCGGCGGCCACGGCCGCGCCCCGGAGCAGGAGGTAGCCGACGACGACGTCGCCGGAGGCCATCAGCAGGCGGGTGGTGTTGAGGCCGACCTTGTAGATGTTCTTGACGTCCTCGCCGGTGGCGGTGAGGTCGGTGATCATCTTGCCGACGATCGCCTCCAGGTCCACCGCGGCCTTGGCGAGCGTGCCGCGCTCGGCGGCCAGCTCCTCGCCGCCCGCCTCGCTCGCGAGGAACTTCTTGATCTCCTCGGCGAGGGAGTTCAGCGCCTGGCCCTGGTCGCGGACGATCTTCCGGAAGAAGAAGTCCTGGCCCTGGATCGCGGTCGTGCCCTCGTAGAGGGTGTCGATCTTCGCGTCACGGATGTACTGCTCGATCGGGTACTCCTGGAGGTACCCGGAGCCGCCGAAGGTCTGGAGCGACTGGGCGAGCTGCTCGTAGGACTTCTCCGAGCCGTAGCCCTTGACGATCGGGAGCAGCAGGTCGTTCAGGCCGTGCAGCGCCTTGGCGTCCTCGCCCGCGGCCTCCTTGACCATGATCTCGTCCTGGACGGTGGCCGTGTAGAGGACGAGGGCGCGCATGCCCTCCGCGTACGCCTTCTGCGTCATCAGGGAGCGGCGCACGTCGGGGTGGTGGGTGATGGTCACCTTGGGCGCGGTCTTGTCCATGAAGTTGGCCAGGTCCGGGCCCTGGACGCGCTCCTTGGCGTACTCCAGCGCGTTGAGGTAGCCGGTGGAGAGGGTGGCGATGGCCTTCGTGCCGACCATCATCCGGGCGAACTCGATGATCATGAACATCTGGCGGATGCCGTCGTGCTTGTCACCGATGAGCCAGCCCTTGGCGGGGTGCTTGTCGCCGAAGGTCATCTCGCACGTGTTGGACGCCTTGAGGCCCATCTTGTGCTCGACGTTGGTGGCGTAGACGCCGTTGCGCTCGCCCAGCTCGCCGGTCTCGAAGTCGAACTCGTACTTCGGGACGAGGAAGAGGGAGAGGCCCTTGGTGCCCGGACCGGCGCCCTCGGGGCGGGCGAGGACGTAGTGGAGGATGTTCTCCGCCATGTCGTGCTCGCCGGACGTGATGAAGCGCTTCACGCCCTCGATGTGCCAGGAGCCGTCCTCCTGCTGCACGGCCTTCGTGCGGCCCGCGCCCACGTCCGAGCCTGCGTCGGGCTCGGTGAGCACCATGGTGGAGCCCCACTGCTTCTCGACCGCGAGCTTCGCGATGTGCTTCTGCTGCTCGGTGCCCTCCTCGAAGAGGATGCCCGCGAAGGCGGGGCCCGAGGAGTACATCCAGATGGCCGGGTTGGAGCCGAGGATGGCCTCCGCGTAGGCCCAGATCAGGGAGCGCGGCGCGGTGGTGCCGCCGATCTCCTCCGGGATGCCCAGGCGCCACCACTCGGCGTCCATGTACGCCTGGTAGCTCTTCTTGAAGGTGTCCGGGACCGGAGCGGTGTTGGTCTCCGGGTCGAAGACCGGCGGGTTGCGGTCGGCGTCGGCGAAGGAGTCCGCCAGCTCGTTCTCGGAGAGCCGCGTGATCTCCGAGAGGATGTCCTTGGCGGTCTCGATGTCCATCTCCGCGAACGGGCCGGTGCCGTACAGCTTGTCGCGCCCGAGGACCTCGAAGAGGTTGAACTCGATGTCGCGGAGATTCGACTTGTAGTGGCCCATGAGAACGGCTCCGTAAGGGTGGGAGTGAACACACAAACTTCGTACCGGGCAGTAACCCGCATGATGCTACCCGTGAGTAATAAAGTGCAACCCCTGTTCGGCGAACTGTGACCAGCGTCAAGTGGTCAAAAAGGGAGCCATGAGGAGCCGTGAGGGCGCCATGAAAAACGGCCGCAGGCCGGCTCGATCCGATCGAGCCGGCCTGCGGCCGGTGAATGCAGGGTCCTCCTCCAGGGCAGGACCGCGCCGCGGACTACTTCACGGCGGGCTTGCGCGGAGCCAGGTGGAGCTCCTTCCAGCGGGCCTCGTCGACCTCGCTGGGGGCGCCCATGAGCAGGTCCTGGGCGTTGCCGTTCAGCGGGAAGGCGATGGTCTCGCGGATGTTCGGCTCGTCGGCCAGCAGCATCACGATGCGGTCGACGCCCGGGGCGATGCCGCCGTGCGGCGGGGCGCCGAACTTGAACGCGCGGAGCATGCCGCCGAACTCGCGCTCGACGTCCTCGTTGCTGTAACCGGCGATCTCGAACGCCTTGTACATGACGTCCGGCTCGTGGTTGCGGATCGCGCCGGAGGACAGCTCGGTGCCGTTGCAGACGATGTCGTACTGCCAGGCGAGGATGTCCAGCGGGTCCATCGTCCGCAGCGCCTCCAGGCCGCCCTGCGGCATGGAGAACGGGTTGTGCGAGAACTCGATCTGGCCGGTGTCCTCGTTCTTCTCGAACATCGGGAAGTCGACGATCCAGCAGAAGCGGAAGACGTTCTCCTCGAAGTGGCCGGCGCGCTTCGCGGCCTCGACGCGGACCGCGCCCATGATCTTGGAGACCTCGTCGAACTCGCCCGCGCCGAAGAAGACGGCGTGGCCCGGCGTGAGGCCCAGGCGCCCGACGAGGGCCTTGACGTTCTCGTCGGTGAGGAACTTGGCGATCGGGCCGCTGAGCACGTCGCCCTCGCCGACGCGGACCCAGGCCAGGCCCTTGGCGCCCTGCTCGACGGCGAACTCGCCGAGGCCGTCGAAGAACTTCCGCGGCTGGTCCTGGACGGCCGGCACGGCGAGCGCGCGGACGTGCTTGCCCGCGAAGGCCTTGAACTCGGAGCCCTCGAAGACGTCGGTGACGTCGACCAGCTCCAGCTTGGCGCGCAGGTCCGGCTTGTCGGAGCCGTACTTCAGCATCGCCTCGCGGAAGGGGATGCGCGGGAACGGCGAGGTGACGTGGCGGCCGTTGCCGAACTCCTCGAAGAGCTCGGTCATGACCTTCTCGATCACCTGGAAGACGTCCTCCTGCTCGACGAAGGACATCTCGACGTCGAGCTGGTAGAACTCGCCCGGCGAGCGGTCGGCGCGGGCGTCCTCGTCGCGGAAGCAGGGCGCGATCTGGAAGTAGCGGTCGAAGCCCGCGATCATCAGCAGCTGCTTGAACTGCTGCGGGGCCTGCGGCAGCGCGTAGAACTTGCCCGCGTGCAGACGGGACGGCACCAGGAAGTCGCGCGCGCCCTCGGGGGAGGTGGCGGACAGGATCGGGGTGGCCATCTCGTTGAAGCCCTGCGCGACCATCTTCTGTCGGATGGCGGCGATGACCGCCGAGCGCAGCATGATGTTGCGGTGCATGCGCTCGCGGCGCAGGTCGAGGAAGCGGTACTCCAGGCGCCGCTCCTCGTTCACACCGTCGTCGGCGTTGATGGTGAAGGGGATCTGCTCGGCGGCGCCGAGCACCTCGACCTCGGTGACCTCGATCTCGATCTCACCGGTGGGCAGGTCGGGGTTGACGTTGTCCGCGCCGCGGCTCATGACCTTGCCGTCCACGCGGACGACGGTCTCCTTGGTGAGGTGGCTCAGGGCCTCGTTCGCGGCGGTGCCGGGACGGGCGACGAGCTGGACCAGACCGTGGTGGTCGCGGAGATCGATGAAGAGGATGCCGCCCAGGTCGCGCCGATTGTGCAGCCAGCCACTCAGTCGCACGTCCGTGTCGACGTCAGCCGCACGGAGCTCGCCGCAAGTGTGGGACCGGTACCGATGCATCGTTCATCCAAGTCGTTGGTCGAGGTGTGACCGGCCCCGTCGGGCCGAGGCCGAGCCGGGGTCGGTCCGAGGTCAGTGATCGGTCAGTGATCGAGTCGCTGATCGGGCCGGGCCGCCGGGTCGAAGACGCAGCAGCCCCTGTGCAAGCCTACCCACTGCCACGAGCGGCCTCGGTGGTGTCCATGGGACGGACCCGCATAAAGTGGGGCAATGCGCACCGAGGACGTACTGGCCGCAGTAGCGACCGGCCTGTGGCACTGGGACAACGCCACGCGCGTCGTCACCTTCGATGCCGAGGCCGCCCGTCTCATCGGCCTTCCCGCCGCTCGGGTGGAGCTGTCGGAATCCGCGGCCCGCGGCCGCTTCCACGCCGTCGACTGGGTGGAGCTCCAGGGGATCATCAGCCTAGCGGTGGCCGAGGACACCCTCGCCGAGTCCCGGCTGCGGGTGGTGGACGGCGAGGGCCGGGTGCTGCGGACGCTGCGCAGCCGCACCAGGGCGGGCGTGCAGGGTGGCGAGCACGTCCTGGTCGGTACGTTGGAGGAGGTACCCGCGCCGATCATCCAGGGGACGACCGCGTCCCGTACGTCCGTGACGGGCGACTGGCGGCGCAACAGGGAGGCGTTCCTGCTGGACGCCGGGCGGGCGCTCGCGGAGGCCAGATCCACCGCCGAGGTGCTGCGGGTGGCGGCCGGGCTCTCGATGCCCGGCTTCGTGCCGTCCGGCCTCGCGGTCTTCATCCCGCAGGCGGGCCGGGTCAAGGTCATCGGCCACCACGGCTACGGCCCGGGGGAGGCGGCTCCCTTCCTCGACCTGCCGCTGGACGCCGGCTACCCGGCCTCGGAGGTCATCCGCACCGGCCGGGCGATCTATCTGCCCGCGCCCGAGGACTACGAGCGCCGCTTCCCCGAGGCGTGGCGGGCGGTCGCGCACTTCGGCCGCCGCTCGTGGGCCTTCCTGCCGCTGATCAACGCGGGCCAGACCATCGGCGCGTGGATGGCCGGGTTCAGCGTGCCGGTCTCCTTCACCCCCGACGAGCGGTCGGTGCTCACCACGGTCGCCCGGATGCTCGCGCAGGCGCTGAGCAGGGCCAGCGTGCACGAGTCGGAGCGCGAGCTGACCGTGGGGCTCCAGCGCTCGATGATGCCCACGCTGCAACCGGACATCCCCGGGATGTCGGTGGCCGCGCGCTATGTGCCGACCGGCGGCGGTCTGGAGGTCGGCGGCGACTGGTACGACATGATCCCGCTGCCCACCGGGAGCATCGCCCTGGTCATCGGGGACGTCCAGGGGCACGACGTACGGGCCGCGGGCCTGATGGGACAGCTGCGGATCGCGCTGCGCGCGTACGCCTCCGAGGGCCACCACCCGGACGCGGTGCTCTCCCGGGCCTCGCGCTTCCTCGCGGGCATCAACGCGAGCGAGACCGAGGGCGACGACGTGGAGCCGCGCTTCGCGACCTGCCTCTACATCGAGGTCGACCCGGGTACGGGGCGGCTCACCATCGCCCGCGCCGGACACCCCGACCCGGCGATCCGGCTGGCCGACGGCACGATGCTCATCCGCCCCACGGCCGGCGGCCTGCCGCTCGGCATCGACCCGGACACCGACTACCCGACCACCCGGCTCGTCCTCGAACCCGGGGAGACGATGCTCGTCTGCACCGACGGCCTGATCGAGACCGGCGGGCACGACCTGGAGACGGGCTGGGCGCGGCTGCGCCGCATCATCGAGGGCCACTCCTTCGAGTCCTACGAACGGCAGGGAGCGGGCATCTCCGAGGCGCTGGAGTCGCTGGCCGACGCGCTGGTGCAGGCCGTGCACGGGCCGTCCTCCCACTACACGACGGGCCCGCTCGTGGACCGGCGCGAGGATGACATCGCCGTCCTCCTGCTCGCCCGCGACGGCGCGGCCCCCGGCGGCGCGGTCGCGGCCCTGCCGCACCCCGTGCGCCGTACGGTCCTGACCATCGCCCAGGCCGAACCGGAGCGCATCGCCGAGGCCCGGCAGCAGCTGCGCGTCCTCCTGCACGACTGGCCGGACGAGGACCAGGTGGACTCCGCGGTCCTGATGGTCTCGGAGATGGTCACGAACGTGCTGGTGCACACGGACGGGGACGCGCTCCTGTCCGCCCAGATCACGGGGGCGCCGGGCGGGCGCTGCGTCCGCGTCGACGTGGCCGACTCCAGCGACGAGCTCCCGCACCGGCGGCACCCCGGCGAGATGGCGTCCTCGGGGCGCGGCCTGGTGCTGATGGAACTCCTGGCAGGGGCGTGGGGCGTCGACCCCCGGGGCGAGGGCAAGAACATCTGGTTCGAGCTGTACGAAACGGACGGCGCCCCGTAAGGGGCGCGGGGAACTGCGCGACCAGCCACAAACGGCCCGCAGCCGCACACGGAGCGCAAGAGGCACCCCAGTGGGCGCACCTACGGACTAGCTGGACGTAGTAGCCCGTTTGTACAGCGCAGCGACCGCGTCACCGAAATAGGAGCTGTACGACGTGTCGTCGTCGCCCCCCTCCTGATAGCCGCCCACGACACCATTGACCGTCCCGAGCCCCGTCGCCGGATCGACGTCCGTGAGGACGGGCCCGCCGCTCGTGCCGTTCGTCAGCCCGCGGCAGTCGAAGCGCAGCTGAGTGGCGCCGCGCATCGCGGTCGTGTTCTGGCAGGCGACCGGGGTGTCCCTGTCGGCCGGGTAGCCGATCAGCCGCGCGGCCTTGCCCGCCGTCGGCTTCAGGCCGAGCTTCTCGGCCCCCGTGACCTGCTCGACCGGCGTGCTGTCGCCGAGTCTGCGGACGCGCAGGAAGGCCACGTCGTGGTCGGGGTCGCGGTCCTCCGCCCACTCGGGGTCGATGTCGATGGAGGTGGGCACCCACACCCCGTACGGCGCGACCCCGTCGTGGTAGCCGGGCGCGAACGCGATGTCCGTACGGAAGCCGTCCTGGTGCACGCAGTGCGCCGCGGTGATGACCAGGTCGCCCTTCGGGCTGTGCACCACGCTCGCCGTGCAGCCGTGCCCCGGCGTGCCCTGGCCCGTGTAGAACAGCGGCCCGACGGCCGGGGACGGCTTGGCGTCGGACGCCTCCAGCGGCTCCGAGGCGGGCAGCGGGTCCGTACGGTCCGAGCGCACGGCCCGGGTGCCGGGAGCGGCGGGCGCGGGCTCGCTGCGGACGGCCGCCAGCAGGGCCTTCGCCGCCGCGTCGGCCTGTTCCCGGGGCTGCGTGTAGTGCCCGGCGGCGTCGCCCTCGGCGACGGGGGAGTCCGGGG
This sequence comes from Streptomyces sp. UNOC14_S4, assembly GCF_020740835.1. GTDB lineage: Bacteria > Actinomycetota > Actinomycetes > Streptomycetales > Streptomycetaceae > Streptomyces. The sequence goes on along the minus strand of NZ_JAINFC010000011.1, from coordinate 5,899 downwards.
CGGGACCGTGTCCGCCCAGCGCCAGCGCGATGCCGCCCAGGACCAGGACGGTGGCGACGAGGGCGGCGATGACGGCCGGGCCGGTCCCGCTGACTTTCAGGCGCATTGATCCAGTGTCCACGGTCGGCGCGTGCGGGAATGCCGGAACCCTTGCCAGTTGTTCAGTGTTCAACTAAATTGGGAGCAGAACAACCGAGGAGGCTGTCATGCCGGCTGTGACCGTAGAGAACCCGCTGACCCTGCCGCGCGTCGCCGCTCCGGCGGACGCCGGGCAGCGGTCGGCTCTGCACGTCTCGACCGCGCCGTCGGGCTTCGAGGGCGAGGGCTTTCCCGTCCGCAGGGCGTTCGCGGGGATCAACTACCGCTACCTGGACCCGTTCATCATGATGGACCAGATGGGCGAGGTGGAGTACGCCCCGGGCGAGCCGAAGGGCACCCCGTGGCACCCGCACCGCGGCTTCGAGACCGTCACGTACATCATCGACGGCACCATGAAGCACCGTGACTCCCACGGTGGCGGCGGCACCATCAGCGACGGCGACACCCAGTGGATGACCGCGGGCTCCGGCCTCCTCCACATCGAGGCGCCGCCGGAGGAGCTCGTGATGACGGGCGGCCTCTTCCACGGCCTCCAGCTGTGGGTGAACCTGCCGAAGAGCGACAAGATGATGGCCCCGCGCTACCAGGACATCGGCCGCGGCCGGGTCAGGCTGCTGACCTCGTCCGACGGCGGTGCGCTGCTGCGGCTGATCGCGGGCGACATCGACGGGCATGAGGGGCCGGGCATCACCCACACGCCCATCACGATGATGCACGTGTCCCTCAACCCGGGCGCCGAGCTGACGCTCCCGTGGCGCTCCGACTTCAACGCCCTGGCGTACGGCCTGGCCGGCCGCGGCACGGCGGGCCCGGAAGGCCGCCCGTTCCGTACGGGCCAGACCGTCGTCTTCGGCGACGGTGACTCCCTCACGCTGCGCGCCGACGCGACGCAGGAGTCCCGGAGCCCGAACTTCGAGGTCGTGCTGCTGGGTGGGCGGCCGATCAGGGAGCCGATGATGCACTACGGCCCCTTCGTTATGAACACCCACGCGGAGCTGGCGCAAGCCTTCGACGACTACCAGGCGGGCCGCCTCGGGGTGATCCCGGCGGAGGGGTGACCCTCGGGGTGCGGGACGCAGGACCGCGCCCCGTCAGGGGCGCGGGGAACTGCGCGGCTGGCCGAACACGACCGGCAGCCGCGCACCGGGCCCATGAGGCAATTCGGTAGGCGAAGGGGGCCCAGGGGGCGGAGCCCCCGGACGGTGAGGCAACGCCCCACCAGGGCCCCCTCAGCCGTACATGCGCCGCATCGCGAAGTCCACCATCTGCTCGACCGCCTTCGCGTCGAAGACCATCCGGTGGTCGCCCTCCATGTCGAGGACGAAGCCGTAACCGGTGGGCAGGAGGTCTATGACCTCCGCGCCGGTGATGACGAAGTACTTCGACTCCTTGCCCGCGTACCGCCGCAGCTCCTTGAGCGAGGTGAACATGGGGATCACCGGCTGCTGGGTGTTGTGCAGCGCGAGGAAACCGGGGTTCTCGCCGCGCGGGCAGTAGACCTTGGAGCCCGCGAAGACGACCTGGAAGTCCTCCGCGGACATCGACCCCGTCGTGAAGGCCCGCACCGCGTCGGCGAGCGACGGCGGGGACGGCTCGGGGTAGAGCGGCTGCTCGCCGTAGCCCCCGGGCTGCTGCGGCGGTGCGTAGCCCTGCGTTCCCGCGTTCTGGTCGTAGCCGTACATGGGCCAAAGGGTAACGAGTGCGGCGCCCGCCCCGAAGCGCGAGCCGGGAACGCCCGGGACGCCCGGGGCCGCCCCGGCGTGAACGCGTACGGCGCGCCGTTGACACCGGGCGTACGAACGCCAACACGCCGTGAAGGGAGCAGGAGTTCGAGGGGCGCCGTCCGGTGCGACCGGCCGCCTTCCCCACCCGGTGATCAAATTGACGTTCCGTGACGAATCGTCCGTCAAATATGTGGCGGCGTCGAACGTTTCGGCGGCGCTCAAACGGTGTCTCCGCTGGTGGCGTCCTGCGTGAACGGCTGCCCGGTCGGCAGACCGTGACCTTCTGGCCCGGAGTCCGTACCTCACTCTGTGTACCCACTCGGTGACTGATCAGGGTGGCGTCTTCGTGGGCATCCTCACCGTGTGAGCAATGAGAATCCCCCCGCGCTCCCCGACCGCACCGACTCCGATTCCGAAACCGTGAGCTATGCCGTGGACACGCGTACCAACCGGCTCGGTCAGGTCATGGACCGGCACGCCGGCTGTCTGCAGCTGCGCCCCCCGCAAGGGGGCGTCGAGTGGGACTGCCCGCCCGAGTACGCCCGGCCCGCGTCCGAGGCGGAGACCCTGCGGGCGAAGGTCGCGCGGCGGAACGCCGAGAGCAGGTGGGGGCTTTGAGCGCCCGCGCCGTGTTCCTCTTCGGGGACTGGACGCTCCAGCCGGACCGGGAGCCGGACGCCGAGCCGGTCACGTACGCGATGCAGTGCGCGGTCTGCGAGGCGAGCTCCGGCGTGGTCGAGGACTTCTCGGACGCGCAGGGCTGGACCTTCCGGCACGCCGGGCGGAATCCGTCCCACCACACCTACCGGGAGGTGATCACCAGGCCGTGGCGTGCGTGGATGGCGTGAGGCGCCGCCACGGCCCCCTCCGGGACGCACGGACGCCGGAGCTCCCGGCGGTCTCCGGCGGCCCCCGGAAGCCGCGGCGCGGGTGGGTGTCCTGAGCGGCGGACCGGCGAAAAGGCCGGGGAAATCGCCGCGCGGGCACCCCCTGCCCCTCGGATACGCTAAAGGTCTCTACAAGACCGCGACCAGGGAGCAGCCGCAATGGCTCGACACCTCATCACCAGCGCCCTTCCGTACATCAACGGGATCAAGCACCTGGGCAACATGGTGGGGTCCATGCTCCCGGCCGACGTGTACGCCCGGTTCCTCCGCCAGACCGGTCGCGAGACGCTCTACATCTGCGCCACCGACGAGCACGGGACCCCGGCCGAGCTGGGCGCCAAGGAGCTCGGCCTGCCCGTGGCCGAGTTCTGCGCCCAGCAGCACGACGCGCAGAAGGCGATCTACGACGGCTTCGGCCTCTCCTTCGACTACTTCGGCCGCAGCTCCTCCGCGCAGAACCGTGAGATCACCCAGCACTTCGCGCGGCAGCTGCAGAAGAACGGCTTCATCGAGGAGCGCTCGATCCGCCAGGTCTACTCCCTGGCGGACGCCCGCTTCCTGCCCGACCGCTACATCGTCGGCACCTGCCCGCACTGCGGCTACGACAAGGCCCGCGGCGACCAGTGCGAGAACTGCACCCGTGTGCTCGACCCGACGGACCTCATCGACGCCCGCTCCGCCATCAGCGGCAGCAGCGAGCTGGAGGTACGCGAGACCAAGCACCTCTTCCTGCTCCAGTCGAAGCTCCAGGGCGAGGTCGAGGCCTGGATCGACGAGCACGGCAAGGACTGGCCGGTGCTGGCCTCCTCGATCGCCCGCAAGTGGCTGACCGAGGGCCTGAACGACCGGGCGATCACCCGCGACCTGGACTGGGGCGTGCCCGTCCCGGCCGACACCTGGCCGGAGCTGGCCGCCGAGGGCAAGGTCTTCTACGTCTGGTTCGACGCCCCGATCGAGTACATCGGCGCGACGAAGGAGTGGGCGGACGCGGACCCGGAGAACCGCGACTGGAAGTCCTGGTGGTACGAGGCCACCGACGTCCGCTACACCCAGTTCATGGGCAAGGACAACGTCCCGTTCCACACGGTGATGTTCCCGGCCACCCAGCTCGGTGTCCGTGAGCCCTGGAAGAAGGTCGACTACGTCAAGGCCTTCAATTGGCTGAACTACTACGGCGGCAAGTTCTCCACCTCCCAGAAGCGCGGCGTGTTCACGCACGACGCCCTGGAGCTGCTGCCCGCCGACTACTGGCGCTACTTCATGATGGCGAACGCCCCCGAGTCGGACGACACCTCCTTCACCTGGGAGCTGTTCTCCGCCACGGTCAACAAGGACCTGGCCGACGTCCTCGGCAACTTCGTCAACCGCGTGCTGTCCTTCTCGCGCAAGCGCTTCGGTGACGAGGTGCCCGCGGGCAGCGAGGCGGGCGAGGCGGAGGCCGCGCTCGGCCACGAGGTCGCCGAGCTGCTCGCCGAGTACGAGCGCCACATGGAGGAGCTCCAGTTCCGCAAGGCCGCGCAGGCGCTGCGCGCGCTGTGGAGCGCGGGCAACTCCTACCTGGAGACCAAGGCCCCCTGGCTGGAGATCAAGACCGACCCCGAGGGCGCCGCGCTCACCCTGCGCACGGCGATGAACCTCATCCACCTCTACGCGGTGATCTCCGAGCCCTTCATCCCGGCGAGCGCCGCCGCGATGCGCTCCGCCTTCGCCCTCTCCGACACTGCGCCTGATCGGACCCGGGCCACGTGGGTCACCCCGGACGAGGCGCGCTCGCTGGACTTCGTCCCGGCCGGTACGCCGTTCACCGTCCCCCCGGTGCTCTTCGCGAAGATCACGGAGGACGACCTGGCCGCGTACCGCGAGCGCTTCGGCGGCGGCGAGGACGCGTAGCGGCTCCGCTTCTCCTGGTGTGAACCAGGTGGTGTGAACCGGGCCCGGGACCTGATGGTCCCGGGCCCGGTTTATTTGTATTGATCGTTCGGCAATCGTTCGTTGACGCCGGCCCTGCAAGGTGGGACGCGTAGAGACCTGGGGGAAGAAAACGGGGAAGACGAGGAAGACGAGCCGTGCCCGACAAACGCATCACCGTGACCGTCCACGCGACCGACGAGCTCAACCGGGCGAGATTCGTCCGCCGGCTGCGGGAGCTGCCCGAGGTACGGGTGGTGCGGGAGGACGGTGACGTCTCCCTCGTCCTGATGGGCACCGACGACGCACCGGCGGCCGCGGAGCTGCGCAGGCTCTCGCTCGCCCTGGAGCGCCGGGTGGTGCTGGTGGCGGAGGTGCTCGGCGAGCTGGAGCTGATGGCTGTCGCGGAGTACGGGGTGCGGTCGGTGCTGTGGCTGCGCGGCCTGACGGCCGGTCGGCTGCTGCGGGCCGTGCATGCGGCGGCGGGCTGCTGCCCGCGCGCTCCGCTGGTGACCGCGCTGGTGTGACCCTCCGCCCCACCGGGGGTCCGCCTACCGGGCTGCCTCTTGCGCTGCGCGCGCGTCTGCGGGCCGGTGGGGGCTGGTCGCGCCCACGCGGCGGAGCCGCATATCGACAGCAGCCCCGCGCCCCTATGGGGCGCTGCTCGGGTGGCAGGGCCTAGGCCCTGCCACCCGAGCTCCCCTCCCCCTCAGCAGTCACGGATTCGCAGCGTGACTCTATGGCTACCTAGGGTAGTCGGTCGATCTGATCGGCGTCACCTCGTACGGGGGGCGTGATGAGGTGCGAGGGGCGTGTTGGGGGTTGCATATCGGCCGAGTGGTCAGGAGAAAGAATTCACCTGACACGACCCATGGCACACACCGGGCACAGCGTGACGGCTAGCCTTACGTCACCGCCCGGACAAAGGGATAAAAACCCCTACTCCGGACAAATGATAGCTCCCACGAGACGTGAAGGAATTTCTCCCCATGGGCATCCGGAGTCTGCTGCGGAACGCGTTCGGCCGAAACAAAGCCGCCGTGGCGGAGCGCGACGAACCCACTGTCCCCCAGCAGAACACAGGCCCGGCGCCGGAGGCGGTGGCCACCCTGCCCGCGCAGGCGACCACGGACACCATTCCCGACCCCGGGCCGCTCGGTCCGATCCCGGGGCCGACGCCGGGGCCCGCCCCGAAGCCGGACCCGCTGCCGGAGCCGGAGCCCGCGCCGACCCCGATGCCGAAGCCCAAGCCGATCCCCCAGCCGGAACCCGCGCCCAGCC
>NZ_JAINFC010000109.1 GCF_020740835.1 Streptomyces sp. UNOC14_S4 | reverse complement strand
GCCCGGCCGCGACCGCGGCACCCGCCCCGCCGCCCGCACCGCTCCGCGCTCCGTGTCCGCTTCGCCTGGCTCAGGGTCTCGCCCGGGACGGCGGCGCGGTGAGCGCCCCAGGAGCGGCCCTGCCCCGGCGCGCGGCCGGCGGGTCCGGTCCCGCGTCCCAGCTCCTGCTCGCCCTGGTCTGCGGAGGCTATGCCACGGGGGCCGCCTTCGGCTGGGGTTCGAGCGAACTGGCCTCCGCCATGGGCGACTTCGGCCTCGGCGGAGCCGCGGCCCTCGCCGCCGTCTCCTGCTTCTGGTACGGCAGGACGCACCGCACCCGGTTCCGGCCGGCCTGGCTGCTGTTCGCGGTCTCCTCCGCGATGGCGGGCCTGGGCAACATCGTCTGGGGGTGGTACGAGGTCGTGCTCGACGCGCGCGTGCCCACCCCCTCACCGGCGGACTTCTGCTTCCTGCTGTTCGCGCCGCCCGCCATCATCGGACTGCTCGTCCTCGCCAGGCGCCCGGTCACCCGGGCGGGCTGGGTCTGTCTCGCGCTCGACGCCTGGCTGACCGGCGGCTCCCTGCTCACCCTGTCCTGGAGCCTGGCGCTCGCGCACACCGCGCACTTCCAGGGCGAGAGCGTCGCCCACGCCGCGCTCTCGCTCGCCTATCCTCTGCTGGACATCGCCCTGGTGTCCATGGTCCTGGCGCTGCACTTCCGCCGTTCCACCGCCAACCGCTCCGCCATCAACACGGCGATCGCGGCCCTCGCGCTGACCGTCCTGTGCGACGCCCTGTTCACCTCGCCGCTGCTGCGCTCGCACTACCGCTCCGGCCAGATCCTCGACGCGGGCTGGTTCGCGGGCTATCTCCTGATGGCGTACGCGCCCTGGGTGGCCCGGGAGGAGGACGACGGCGGCACGGGCAGCGGGCGTTCCGCCCGCCACACGTCCCACCCCAGCAGGCCCATCGCGGGCTCGCTCGCCGCGCTCACGCCGTATCTGGCCGCGGCCGTCTGCACCCTGGGCATCCTCTACAACGTCCTGGACGGCCACCGCGTCGACCGCGTCGTGCTCTTCACGGGCTGCACGGTCGTCCTGGCGCTCGTCATCCGCCAGGGCATCATGCTGCTCGACAACATCTCGCTCACCCAGGAACTGGCCCACAGGGAAGACCACTTCAGGTCCCTGGTCCAGGGCTCCAGCGACGTCATCATGATCGCCGCGCCCACCGGGATACTGCGCTACGTCAGCCCGGCCGCCGCGGGGGTCTACGGCCGCGACGCCGAGGACCTGGAGGGTTCCGAACTGGCCTCGCTCATCCACCCGGAGGACCTGGGGCGGGTCGTCCACGAGGTGCGCCGCTTCCTCGCGGCACCTCCCGTCGAGGAGCCCACCACCCGCATCGAGTGCCGCTTCCGCTCCGGCGACGGCGAGTGGCTCAACGTCGAGTCCACGGTCAACCGCCACCACGGCGGCCTCATCTTCAACAGCCGCGATGTCACCGAGCGGGTCCGGCTCCAGGCCCAGCTCCAGCACACCGCGGAGCACGACCCGCTCACCGACCTGCCCAACCGCGCCCTGTTCACCAAGCGTGTCCAGCAGGCCCTCACCGGCCGCAGAGCGACCGACGCCGGGACGGCCGTGCTCTTCATCGACCTCGACGGCTTCAAGGCGGTGAACGACACCGTCGGTCACCAGGCCGGCGACGAGCTGCTGGTGCAGGCGGCCCGTCGCCTCCAGGACTCCGTGCGCGCGGGCGACAGCACGGCCCGGTTCGGGGGCGACGAGTTCGCGGCCCTCATCGTCGGCGACGGCACCCGCGACCCCGCGGCCCGCGAGTACCGCATCCACGAGATCGCCGACCGCCTCCGGCACACCCTCTCCCAGCCCTACACGGTGGAAGGGGGCACCGAGGTCCGGGTGGCCGCCAGCATCGGCGTGGCCTTCGCCGAGCCGGGCATCACCCCCGGCGTCCTGATGCGCAACGCCGACCTTGCGATGTACCGCGCGAAGCAGGCGGGCAAGGGCCGCGTGGAGATCTACGCGCCGCAGATGCAGGCCGACGTGGTGCGCCGCACCGAGCTCGCCACCCGGCTGCGCACCGCGCTGCACGACGGTGAGTTCACGCTGCTGCACCAGCCCGTCGTGGAGCTGGAGACCGGGCGGGTCACCGCCGTCGCCGCGCAGGCCCGCTGGCGCTCCGCCCAGGGGATACTGTTCACTCCCGCCGAGTATCTGCGTGTCGCCGAGAGCGAGCGCGGGGACGAGGCCGCGCGCTGCGCCGAACTCGGCCGCTGGACGCTGGAGAAGGCCGTCGAGCAGGCCGCCCAGCGCTGCCGGGCGGGCCACCACGTGCCCGTCTACGTGCAGCTGTCGGCCACCCGGCTGATGGACAAGTCGCTCCCGGCCAAGTACCTGGAAGGGCTGCTCATCCACCACGGTCTGCCCTCGGGCGCCCTGGTCCTGGAGCTGACCGGAAGTGATCCCCGCGTCCCGCTGGACGAGCTGGAGCGGCGGCTGTCCGCCCTGCGCAGGCTCGGCGTGCGGATCGCCCTGGACGGCTTCGGCAGCGGCTACGCGGCGATCAGCGCGCTGCGGCGGCTCCCCGTGGACACGCTCAAGCTCGACCGCGGGCTCGTCGACGGCGTGGTGGAGTCCGCCCGGCTGCACAAGATCACGGCCGGGCTGCTGAGGATCGCCACCGACCTCGGGATGCAGTCCGTGGCCGAAGGCGTCGACCTGCCCGCGCAGGCCCTCGCCCTGCGGGCCATGGGCTGCACCCACGCCCTGGGCAAGGCCTTCGCGGGCCCGCTCGACGAGCACCGGCTGCGCTACGCTCTCGATCTCGGCAGCTACCCCGTGCCCCGCCCCGCCGCCGAGGGCGGAGGAGTGCTGGTCGGCGGCGCGCCGCCGGTCGAGGCCGCCGCCGTCGTCGTCTCGGGAGTCTCGGGAGTCATGGCGTCGGGGGTCTCCTCGGGACTCTCCTCGGCGCTCTCCCCGGGCCTGTCCTCGGGAGGTGTCCCGGGCATCCCCTCGGGGGCCGGAGGCGGCGCCGGATCCCTCGCCCATGCTCCATTGCGCTCAAATACTGAGACGCCGATCCCACCCACTTGACACTCCCGGGCCGACGGGTGGAGGGTCGGTCCCATGCGCACCCGAATTCTCGTACTTGGACAGCGCGTCGGCTGAAGCAGGCCGCTCATGAAGCCCTGCTGACCACACCGACGCGCTCCCCTCGCTTGCCTTCCGGCACGAGGGGTTTTTTGTTGCACTGGAAGTGCACGGAACCACGCAAAACCCCTTGAACCGCCCACCCGCCGAAGCTGTCGAAACCGTCGAATCCCTACTGTTCGAACCTCCTTCGAGAAGAGAATGTCGATGACCGAGCAGGCCACCGGGGCCCACCATCCGCAGCCGCGGGCCCGTACCGGCGCGGCGCAGCAGCAGCCCGCCACCGTCGAGCACGTCACGGGCGCGCAGTCCCTCATCCGCTCGCTCGAGGAGGTGGGGGCGGAGGTCGTCTTCGGTATCCCCGGCGGTGCGATCCTCCCCGCCTACGACCCGATGATGGACTCCTCGAAGGTCCGCCACGTGCTCGTCCGCCACGAGCAGGGCGCCGGTCACGCCGCCACCGGATACGCGCAGGCCACCGGCAAGGTCGGGGTGTGCATGGCCACCTCGGGGCCGGGCGCCACCAACCTCGTCACCCCCATCGCCGACGCCCACATGGACTCCGTCCCGCTGGTCGCCATCACCGGACAGGTCTCCTCCAAGTCGATCGGCACGGACGCCTTCCAGGAGGCGGACATCTGCGGCATCACGATGCCGATCACCAAGCACAACTGGCTGGTCACCGACCCGGCGGAGATCCCGCGGACCATCGCGGAGGCCTTCCACGTCGCCTCCACCGGACGGCCCGGCCCGGTGCTCGTCGACATCGCCAAGGACGCCCTCCAGGCGCAGACGGTCTTCAGCTGGCCCCCGCACACCGACCTGCCCGGCTACCGGCCGGTCACCAAGCCGCACGCCAAGCAGATCCGCGAGGCCGCCAAACTGATCACCCAGGCCAGGCGGCCGGTGCTCTACGTCGGCGGCGGGGTGCTCAAGGCCGGGGCCACCGCGGAGCTCAAGGTGCTCGCCGAGCTCACCGGCGCCCCCGTCACCACCACGCTGATGGCGCTCGGCACCTTCCCCGACAGCCACCCGCAGCACCTGGGCATGCCCGGCATGCACGGCTCCGTCGCCGCCGTCACGGCGCTGCAGAAGTCGGACCTGATCGTGGCGCTCGGCGCCCGTTTCGACGACCGGGTCACCGGCAAGCTCGACTCCTTCGCCCCGTACGCCAAGATCGTGCACGCCGACATCGACCCGGCCGAGATCGGCAAGAACCGCGCCGCCGACGTGCCGATCGTGGGCGACGCCCGCGAGGTGATCGCCGACCTGATCGTCGCGCTCCAGGCCGAGCACGCCGAGGGCCACATCGGCGACTACAGCGCCTGGTGGGGCGACCTCAACCGCTGGCGCGACACCTACCCCCTCGGCTACGACCAGCCCGCGGACGGCAGTCTCTCGCCGCAGCAGGTCATCCAGCGGATCGGTCAGCTCGCGCCGGAGGGCACCGTCTACGCGGCGGGCGTCGGCCAGCACCAGATGTGGGCCTCGCACTTCATCGACTACGAGCAGCCCCGCACCTGGCTCAACTCCGGGGGCGCGGGCACCATGGGCTACGCCGTGCCCGCCGCGATGGGCGCCAAGGCGGGCCTGCCCGAGCGCACCGTGTGGGCCATCGACGGCGACGGCTGCTTCCAGATGACCAATCAGGAGCTCGTCACCTGCGCGCTGAACGACATCCCCGTCAAAGTCGCCATCATCAACAACGGCGCGCTGGGGATGGTCCGCCAGTGGCAGACCCTCTTCTACAACCAGCGTTACTCCAACACCGTGCTGCACACCGGCTCCGCGGTGTCCGACGGCGGCTCCGCCACGGGGCCCGGCACGGAGCGCTGCGCGGGCACCCGCGTCCCGGACTTCGTGAAGCTCGCCGAGGCCATGGGCTGCGTGGGCCTGCGCTGCGAGGACCCGGCCCAGCTCGACTCCGTCATCGAGAAGGCCAACGCCATCAACGACCGCCCGGTCGTGGTGGACTTCATCGTCCACCAGGACGCCATGGTCTGGCCGATGGTGGCCGCCGGCACCTCCAACGACGAGATCCAGGCGGCGCTCGGCGTCCGCCCGGACTTCGGCGACAGCGAAGACGACTGAGGCCAGGAGAGAAAAGAGACCATGACCAAGCACACGCTCTCCGTCCTCGTGGAGAACACCCCCGGCATCCTCACCCGGATCGCCGCCCTGTTCGCCCGCCGCGGCTTCAACATCGACTCGCTCGCCGTCGGCGTCACCGAGCACCCGGACATCTCCCGCATCACCATCGTCGTCAACGTCGAGTCGCTGCCGCTGGAGCAGGTCACCAAGCAGCTCAACAAGCTCGTCAACGTGCTGAAGATCGTCGAGCTGGAGGACAGCTCCGCGATCCATCGCGAGCTCGTCCTGGTGAAGGTCCGCGCCGACAACGAGACCCGCTCCCAGATCGTCGAGATCGTCAAGCTCTTCCGCGCCAAGACCGTCGACGTCTCCCCGGAGGCCGTCACCATCGAGGCCACCGGCGGCGGCGACAAGCTGGGCGCGATGCTCAAGATGCTGGAACCCTTCGGCATCAAGGAACTGGTGCAGTCCGGGACCATCGCCATAGGGCGCGGCGCCCGCTCCATCACCGACCGCAGCCTGCGCGCACTCGACCGCACGGCCTGACCCCGCGGCGCGGGCACACCGCCGCCCGTGCCGCCCGCAGACCCTTTCCCGTCCCCCTGCCCACCCGTCATACGGTGGGACGCACAACCGGAAACCCGGAAACAAGGAGATACCTCAGTGGCTGCCGAGCTGTTCTACGACAACGACGCCGACCTGTCCATCATCCAGCGACGCAAGGTCGCGGTCCTGGGCTACGGCAGCCAGGGCCACGCCCACGCGCTGTCGCTGCGCGACTCCGGCGTCGATGTCCGCGTGGGCCTGCACGAGGGCTCCAAGTCCAAGCAGAAGGCCGAGGAGCAGGGCCTGCGCGTGGTCACGCCCGCCGAGGCCGCGGCCGAGGCCGACGTCATCATGATCCTGGTGCCGGACCCGATCCAGGCGAAGGTCTACGAGGAGTCCGTCAAGGACCACCTGAAGGACGGCGACGCCCTGTTCTTCGGCCACGGCTTCAACATCCGCTTCGGCTTCATCAAGCCCCCGGCCGGCGTGGACGTCTGCATGGTCGCCCCCAAGGGCCCGGGCCACCTGGTCCGCCGTCAGTACGAGGAGGGCCGCGGCGTGCCGTGCATCGCGGCCGTCGAGCAGGACGCCACCGGCAAGGCCTTCGAGCTCGCCCTCTCCTACGCCAAGGCGATCGGCGGCACCCGCGCCGGCGTCATCAAGACCACCTTCACCGAGGAGACCGAGACCGACCTGTTCGGTGAGCAGGCCGTGCTCTGCGGCGGTGCGTCGGCTCTGGTGAAGGCGGGCTTCGAGACGCTGGTCGAGGCGGGCTACCAGCCGGAGATCGCCTACTTCGAGTGCCTCCACGAGCTCAAGCTGATCGTGGACCTGATGTACGAGGGCGGCCTGGAGAAGATGCGCTGGTCGGTCTCCGAGACCGCCGAGTGGGGCGACTACGTCACCGGCCCGCGCATCGTCACCGACGCCACCAAGGCCGAGATGAAGAAGGTCCTGGGCGAGATCCAGGACGGCACCTTCGCCACCAACTGGATGAAGGAGTACGAGGCGGGCCTGCCCAAGTACAACGAGTACAAGAAGGCCGACCAGGACCACCTCCTGGAGACCACGGGCAAGAAGCTGCGCCGCCTGATGAGCTGGGTCGACGACAAGCAGTAGGCCGCACCGGGCGTACGGGCCCGGCTCCGGGCAGGTTTGCGAGGTTTGCGCAGACCCCCTGGAGCCGGGCCCCGGCCCCGATACACTGCGGAGCAACACCGCGCCGGGCTCACAGCGTCGTGCGTCACACGCGGCTGCCCTTCACCGCCTGCGGCCGTCGGGACGGCCGTCCGCAAAGGACTAGTGAGGACCCCGTGAGCACTGCTGCCTCGCCCCGTAAACCCGTCGTACTCATCGCGGAAGAGCTCTCGCCCGCGACCGTCGACGCGCTCGGCCCGGACTTCGAGATCCGGCACTGCGACGGCGCCGACCGCGCCGCCCTGCTGCCCGCCATCGCCGATGTGGACGCCGTGCTCGTCCGCAGCGCCACGAAGATCGACGCCGAGGCCGTCGCGGCCGCGAAGCGGCTGAAGGTCGTCGCCCGCGCCGGCGTCGGCCTGGACAACGTGGACGTCGCCGCCGCCACCAAGGCGGGCGTGATGGTCGTGAACGCCCCGACCTCCAACATCGTCACCGCGGCCGAGCTCGCCTGCGGTCTGCTGATCGCCACCGCCCGCAACATCCCCCAGGCCGACGCGGCCCTGAAGAACGGCGAGTGGAAGCGCTCGAAGTACACCGGCGTCGAGCTCTCCGAGAAGACCCTCGGCGTCGTCGGCCTCGGCCGGATCGGCGTGCTCGTCGCGCAGCGCATGTCCGCCTTCGGCATGAAGATCGTCGCGTACGACCCCTATGTGCAGCCCGCGCGCGCCGCGCAGATGGGCGTCAAGCTGCTGACGCTGGACGAGCTGCTGGAGACCGCGGACTTCATCACCGTCCACCTCCCGAAGACCCCCGAGACCCTCGGCCTCATCGGCGAGGAGGCGCTCCGCAAGGTCAAGCCGAGCGTGCGCATCGTCAACGCCGCGCGCGGCGGGATCGTCGACGAGGCGGCGCTGGCCGGGGCCCTCAAGGAGGGCCGGGTCGCGGGCGCGGGCCTGGACGTCTACGCCCAGGAGCCGTGCACGGACTCGCCGTTGTTCCAGTTCGACAACGTGGTCGCCACCCCGCACCTGGGCGCCTCCACGGGCGAGGCGCAGGAGAAGGCGGGCATCGCGGTCGCGAAGTCGGTGCGGCTCGCGCTCGCCGGTGAGCTGGTGCCGGACGCGGTCAACGTCCAGGGCGGCGTCATCGCCGAGGACGTCAAGCCGGGCCTGCCGCTCGCCGAGAAGCTCGGCCGCATCTTCACCGCGCTCGCGGGCGAGGTCGCGGTCCGGCTCGACGTCGAGGTGTACGGCGAGATCACCCAGCACGATGTGAAGGTGCTCGAACTCTCCGCGCTCAAGGGTGTGTTCGAGGACGTCGTCGACGAGACGGTGTCGTACGTCAACGCCCCGCTGTTCGCCCAGGAGCGCGGCGTCGAGGTACGCCTCACCACGAGCTCGGAGTCGCCCGAGCACCGCAACGTGGTCACCGTGCGCGGCATGCTCTCGGGCGGTGACGAGGTCTCCATCTCCGGCACGCTCGCGGGCCCCAAGCACCAGCAGAAGATCGTCGCCGTCGACGACCACGACGTGGACCTCGCGCTCGCCGACCACATGGCCTTCCTCCGCTACGCCGACCGCCCCGGCGTCGTCGGCACGCTCGGCCGCATCCTCGGCGAGGCGGGCATCAACATCGCCGGCATGCAGGTCGCGCGGGCGCGGGAGGGTGGCGAGGCGCTCGTCGCCCTCACGGTCGACGAGTCGATCCCGGCGTCCGTCCTCGCGGAGATCTCCCAGGAAATCGGAGCCGCGTCCGCCAGGTCGGTCGACCTGACGGACTGAGACCGGCAGTTGTCCTCCCGGGGGCGGAGCCCCGGACCCCGATCCTGGGCTCCGCCCCCGGGAGGCCCCGCTTCGGGCTTCGCCCCGGCGCCTACCGGGGTGCGTCTTGCGCTTGGCGCGCGGCTGCGGGTGCGTCGTGGCCGGTCGCGCAGTTCCCCGCGCCCCTGGCGGGGTGCGGGGAACTGCGTCGGTGCGCCGTCATGCGCAGGCCCGACGGGTGCAGGCTGAAGCGCACCGTCGGGGTGACCCGACTCGCGGGGTCAGGCCGCAGTCGCCAGTCGCGGAGGATCGTCGCGAGGGCCAGCGACGCCTCGGTCAGTGAGAACGTGTCGCCGATGCACTTGCGCGCGCCCGCCCCCCAGGGGAGGAAACCCCGGCGCTGCTCCGGCCCGACCCGCTCGGGCAGCCAGCGGTCCGGATCGAACCGTTCCGGCTCGGGGAACACCTCCGGGTCGCGGTGCAGACAGTAAGGGCTGAGGAAGAATTCCGTACCGGCGGGCAGCGTCCGTCCGCCGAGGGTCACCTCGGTGGTGGCGACCCTGCTGAGCAGCGGCACGGTCGGATAGAGCCGCAGCGCCTCCGTGAAGACCCGGGTCAGGTACGGCAGCCGGGACAGGTCCTCGACGGTGGGGGACCGGCCGCACAGCACCGCGTCGATCTCGGCGGTCACCCGCCGCTCGGCCTCCGGTGACCGCCCCAGCAGGTGGAACGTCCACCCCAGCGCGGTGGCCGTCGTCTCGATGCCCGCGATCAGCATCACCATGATCTGGTCGTGGATCTCCCGGTCGTCCAGCCCGGCGCCGTGCTCGTCCCGTACGGTCACGAGGTGCCCGAGCAGGTCGGTGCGGGTGGTACCGGAGCGGCGGTAGGCGGCGATGGTGTCGTCGATGGAGGCGCGTACGACGGACCGGGCCTCCTGGTAGCGCCGGTTGGCGGCGAGCGGGAGTTCGTGGGGCAGGGACCAGGGGACGACCACCCGCAGGAAGCCGTGGCCCATCAGCGTCGGCAGCGCCTCCTCGATGTCCTGGACCAGCCGGGAGGCGGCCGGGTCGGACGCCAGGGTCCGCCCGATGACCCGGGCCGCGATCCGGTACATCTCCCGGCCCAGGTCGAGCGTCCGGCCGTCCTGCCAGGAACCCGCCACCTCTTCGGCGCACGCCTGCATGACGGGGGAGTAGGCCGCGATGCGCGCGGAGTGGAAGGCGGGCTGCAGCAGCGAACGCTGCCGCCGGTGCTCGCTGCGCGGGCACGTCCCCAGGCCGTCGCCGAACAGCGGACGCGCCCCCTCGATGATCGGCCCGCCCTTGTCGTAGTGGCGCTGGTCGGTGACCAGCACCCGGCGTACGGTCTCCGCGCGGGTCAGCAGATACACCGGCCGGAGGCCGAGCCGGAGCTCCACCGACTCGGCGCCGCCGTGCTGGGCCAGCAGGAAGCCCAGGGGGTCGCGCAGCAGCCGCAGGGTGTGCCCCGCGAGGGGGACCGCTCCCGGCGCGCGTACGGTGTCCGGCTCCTTCGCTGTCGTCCCAGTGGCCCGGAGGCGTGCCGTCATACCGTCTTCCTCCCAGATGTCAGTCGTCCGAAGGGGTGTGGTCGATGGTCGCCGTGGACACGATCGGCCGCAGGGTCCGTGGGCCCGAGAGGGCGCCGTCCCCCGCGTAGTCGTCGCCGTGGTAGCGGGTGGCCATCCGGTGGAAGGCGAGATTTCCCGTCATCAGATATCCGAGATCGGTGAGATAACGGCGGACGTCGGGCCTGCCGCCCAAGGGGCCTTTCCCGATCCGCGCGCACGTCGCGACGAATCGCCGCTCGGTGTCCTCGACCAGTCGGGCGACCTCGTCGACGGCCTGTTGCAGTTCCCTTTCCTGGACGTCCATCAAGATCCATACGCTGTTGAGGGAATCCCCGCGGGCCAGTTCCTTGGGAAAGGAATAAAGGTCGTTCACCCAGATCAGGCTGTCGATGGCCAGTTCCTGGGCCGTGGCCAGATCCTCGTACCGGACCAGCTCTTCGGTCAGATCCACTTCGGCCGTGTATTCCACGAGGTGCGCGGACCAGAATCCGAAGACGTCGACCCTGCGGACCTTCAGATAGGCGTCGAGCGTGCGCAGCGTGTGCGTGTCGTGTCCCGCGCTCTGTGCCGCGGTCCGGACGACGATGTCGCGCAGCCCGGCGAGATAGCGCGCGGCCAGGCCGGAGGGCATGTGCGCCACGGCGCGCGGCACCGTGTCCCGCACCAGCCGGACCTCGGGGAGGCCGGGCGGGACCGCCTGTCCCGCGCAGGCGGCCTCGAAGAGCTCGCGGTAGCGCTGGATCCGTTCGTGGTCCCCCCGGACCGCGGGCAGGGAGAAGACGTCGTCCATGAGCGCGAGGGGGTGCATCACCGGGAGCATGTCGAGCAGCCGTTCCCGTGACGCCCGCGGGAAGCACAGGCAGGCCCAGTGCGTGGCACGCTGCTTCTGATAGCGGAGGGCCGCCCGTTCGCCGCCGAAGTAGCTGGCCAGCAGGGGGCGTTCCTCCTCGTGCGTGACGTGCTCCGCCTCCGCGCAGTACGGACTGCACAGCGTCGGCAGCCGGATGTCCAGGACGGGCAGGCAGTACGGCGTGCCGGGCGCGGGGCGCCGTGTGAGAGGGCCGGTTGTCGTCATCGTCATGCGCACCTCATCGTGACGTCACGGGCCAGCGCGCGCAGCGCACTGTCCGCGGCGGGCGGGAGAACGTTGTGGTCGAGAGCCTCCTCGGCCTGGGCGCGGCGCATCCGGATGAGGTGCTCGACGGTCGCGTGGGCCCCGGTCCCGTCGAGCAGCCGGCGCACCCGGTCGGCCCCCGAGTCGTCCAGTTCCGGATCGCCGAGCAGCTTGCGCAGGGTGCGCCGCTGTGTCCGGTCGGCGCGCTGGAGGGCGAGGGCCACGAGGGTGGTGTGCTTGCCGTCCCGCAGGTCGTCCAGGGCGGGTTTGCCCGTGACGGCCGGGTCGCCGTAGACGCCGAGAAGGTCGTCGCGCAGTTGGAAGGCGTCGCCGAGCGGGAGCGCGTACGCGCTCAGGCGGGCCCGGAACGCCCTGCTGGCCCCTGCGAGGGCGGCCCCGATGTGAAGGGGCCGTTCGACGGTGTACTTGGCGGTCTTGTAGCGGCTGATCGCCAGTGCCCGCTTGGTGTCCGTGGTGGGGCGGCCGGTGCTGACGAGGTCGAGGAACTGGCCGTACATCACCTCGGTGCGCATCGCGTCGACGAGCGGCAGCACCTCGGTGAGCTGCGGGGTGGGCAGCCCCGCCGTGTGCAGGAGCTCGTCCGACCAGACCAGGGCGACGTCGCCGATCAGGATGGCCGCGCTGCTGCCGAGACGGTCGGCGGCGGCCGCCCTGCGGCCCGCGCGATGGTGCTCCGCGAAGGCGCGGTGGACGGTGGGACGGCCGCGCCGCGTCGCGGAATTGTCCATGATGTCGTCGTGGACGAGCGCAAACGCGTGGAACATTTCCAGCGAGGACGCCACCCGCAGCAGCGGCGCCGGGGAGCCGTGTCCTCCCGCGGCGTGCCAGCCGATGACGCACAGCAGAGGGCGGAGACGCTTTCCGCCCGAAAAGAGAAAGCTCCGCAGGAAATCGATGACTTCGGGCGGCTGCCGGTTCGCGGCGGCGGCCCGCGCCTTTCCGTCGAGGAAGTCGCCCAGGGCGATGTCGACGCGATTCCGTATCGACGGGAGATCGAGATGGGCGGTCGCGAGGTCAAGGGTGGTCATAAGAGGCAGTCCCTCCGGTATCGCCTCGGTGGCTGTCTCGCGGGCGGACGGCACGGTGGAGGTAACGGGACCTTTCCCGGTCGTGTCCCGCACACCCGTGGCCCGGGAGGGAGGAACGAGCAAGAAGGTGGTGGGGGCAGCATGCGTGCGTATGCCATGGAATCACTCCCCCCAGCAGGCACCCCGCAGATCTCCGGCCCTCGGCCGTGGCTTTGCGCGTGGCCTGTCCGGAGATTCCCCGCGTCCCGTCGAGCAGCAAACGGGTGGGTCCGGCCGAGTGGAGGCGTCGGTGGTGCACGGCGCGCGCGGCGACAGTTGTACCGACCAATGGCGGTTGCCGAGCGCCCCTCGTCGCAGGTCGGCGCCGGTGTCGCGCTCAAGGGGAGGGAAAGGAGGGAAGAAAGGGGAGAAAGAGCGGGGAAAAGTCGGCGAAGTTCCCTGCCTTTTCGGCGGTCCTATCATCATGCCGTTCTTGTGGGCCGCTTGCGGGCGGCTCGTGTGAAGTTCACCCTTTGCCGCATGGGTGCACTGCCTCAAGCGGGGCCACCGGCCCCGTATCTCCGCATCGCGGCCGAACTCCGCGCCCGCATCTCCTCCGGCGAACTCCGCGCGGGCGGCCGGGTGCCCTCCACACGTCAGATCACTCAGGAATGGGGCGTCGCGACGGCCACCGCGAGCAAGGTCCTCGCGGTGCTCCGGCGGGAAGGACTCGTCCGGGCCGTGCCCGGCGTCGGCACCGTCGTCGAGGCGCCGCCCGCCGGTGCCCCGCGGGGCCGCCCGGCGCGGGTGCGCCCGGCGCGGGTGGTGCGGGCGGCGCGCCGGGAGAGGGGCCGGGAGACCGTGCCCCTGCTCACCCGGGAGCGCGTCGTCCGCACCGCCGTGGCCATCGCCGACGCCGACGGCACCACTACCCCGTCCATGCGGGCTGTCGCCGCTGAACTGGGCGTCCCCACCATGGCGTTGTACCGCTGCGTGCCGAGCAAGGAAGGGCTGGTCGGCCTGATGGCGGACGCCGTCTTCGGTGCGGCGGGGCCGCCGGGCGGTGTCCCGGCCGACTGGCGGGGGCGCCTGGAGTCGGCCGCGCGCCGCCAGTGGGCGCTCTACCGGCGCCACTCCTGGCTCGCGGGGGCGGTGCCGTGCGCCCGGCTCCCGTTCCCGCATCAGGAGTGGGCGGCGGAACCGCTGATACGCCTGGGGCTGCACCCGCGCGCCGTACGGCACATCACCGGGACGCTGGCGGGCTACGTCCGGGGCCTCGCCCTGGAGCCGGGCCGGGGCCCGGAGGCGGCCCTGGCCCTGGACGCCCTGTTCGACTTCGGCCTGCTGCGGCTGCTGGACGGCCTGGCCGCGTACGTCGACGGGGTCTCGTAAGGGGCGCGGGGCTGCATCGATCTGCGGCTCCGCCGCGTGGGCGCGACCGGCCACAATGGACCCGCAGGCGCGTGCGGGGCACAAGAGGCACCCCGGTGGGCGCACCCGACCCACCCGGATGCGGACGAAAAGGGGTCCAGGGGCGAAGCCCCGGCGTGGGATCACGCCTCCGTGCGGACGCCCCGCAGCACGGCCACGGTCAGGGCCGCCGAGAGCAGCAGCACCGCCGTGCCCGCGACCGCGGCGATGTTCATGCCGTGCGTGAACGCCTCGCGCGCCACGGCCAGTACGGAGTGCCCGGCCCGTCCCGGCAGCCCGGACGCGGCGCCGACCGCCCCGCCGAGTGTCTCGCGTGCCGCCTCCAGCACGCCGTGCGGCAGCCCGGCGGGGAACGAATCGGTGATGTCGCGGCGGTAGACGGCCGTGCCGACGCTGCCGAAGAGCGCCATGCCGAGCGCGCCGCCGAACTCCTGGCCGGTCTCCAGCAGGGCGGCGGCGCTGCCCGCCTTCTCCGGCGGCGCGGTGCCGAGCGCCATGTCCGAGACCAGGGCCATCACGGTGACGATGCCGCAGCTCACGACGGCCGACGCGACGAGGGTGAGCACCAGGGAGCGGGGCCCGCAGAGCGTGAGGAGCGCGTAGCCCGCGGCGCCGATGACGAAACCGGCGGCTATGACGCGGTACTTGGGCAGCCGCTGGCCCGCCACCGTCGCGAGCGGCGCCGCGGCACCCACCGCGAGCGACGGGAGCGTGCCCCACAGCGCCGCCTCCAGCGGGCTCTTGCCCAGGACGGACTGGAGGTACTGCGACGTGAAGTAGGCGGAGCCCATCATCCCGAACGCGGCGACCGTGTTGATGCCGATGCCCGCCCCGAACGCGCGGTGCCGGAAGAGCGCGCGGCCGATCATCGCGTCCGCCCGGGTGCGCTGACGGCGGACGAACACGGCGCCCACGACCGCGCCCGCGGCCACGCACAGCGCCCGGGGCGCGGTGAACCCCGAAGCGGCGATCTCCTTGAGCCCGTAGATCACCGGCAGTACGGCGCCCATCGACAGCGGCACGCTCAGCAGGTCGAACCGGCCGGGCGCCGGATCCTTGGACTCCGGTACGAGCACCGGCGCGAGGACCAGGAGCAGCACCATCGCCGGCACGTTGACCAGGAAGACCGAACCCCACCAGAAGTGGTCGAGCAGCAGCCCGCCGAGCACGGAACCGAGCGCGATGCCGCCCGCCATGGCCCCGGACCAGATGCCGATCGCCTTCGTGCGCTGGGCGTCGTCCCGGAACATGGTGCGCACCAGCGCCATCGTGCTCGGCATCAGCGTCGCGCCGCCGACCCCGAGCACGGCCCGTGCCGCGATGAGCATCTCCGCGTTCCGGGCGTAGGCGGCGGCCACGGAGGCCGCGCCGAACGCGACCGCCCCGAGGAGCAGCAGCCTGCGGCGGCCGATCCGGTCGCCGAGCGACCCCATGGTGATCAGCAGCCCGGCGAGGGCGAAGGCATAGCTGTCGAAGATCCACAGCTGCTGCGTCGCGCTCGGCGCGAGCTCCTCGCTGATGACGGGGACGGCGAAGAAGAGGACGGATACGTCCATCGAGACCAGGAGGAGGGGCAGCAGCAGGACGACGAAGGCCGTCCATTCCTTGCGCCCCGCACGAGTGCTGGGGTTCGTCATGCCGAGGAATATACGAGCGTCTTATACGCTTGTCTATGACGTTCGTGTAGGACGTTCGTGTAGGACGGGTGTGTGAGACGCTTGTCCTGTACGGGTGTATGAGGTGGCCGTTAGGCTGCTGACATGGGACATCGCGAAGATCTGCTCGAGGGTGCGAAGGCCTGCCTGCTGGAGAAGGGCTGGGTGCGCACGACCGCGCGCGACATCGTCGCCGCCTCCGGCGCCAACCTCGCCTCGATCGGCTACCACTACGGGTCGAAGGACGCGCTGATGATGGCGGCGTTCATGAAGATGACCGAGGAGTGGGGCGACGAGATGGGCCGGGCCATGGTGGCGCGGGTTCCCGTGGGCACCTCCCGGGAGGAACTCCTCGCGGCCAGGTGGGACACGCTGATCGCGGGCTTCGAGGAGAGCAGGAAGTTCTGGGAGGTCCAGTTGGAGGTCGTCGGGCAGCTGGGTGCCAACCCGGAGCTCAAGAAGTGGCTGGCCGGAGTCTTCCCCGAGGGCCGCGAGGGCATGGTCGCGGTCTTCGAGGGTGTCGAGGACGGTGAGGTGAGCGAGGAGGTGAGGCGTACCGCGGGCGTCTTCTACCACACCCTCTTCATCGGCCTGTGGGTCCAGTGGATCATCGACCCCGGGTGCGCGCCGACGGGCGCCGAACTGGTCGAGGGCATGCGGCGGGCTCTGGCGGGGGAGGTCTTCGGGCCGTCGGCGGCCGGGGGCGGTGCGGTGGCGCGGCCGCACGGCACGGCCTGACGCGGTGACGCGCCCCGTGCGGGGCGCGGGACTGTGTTGTTGCGGCTCTGCCGACTTTTCCGACTTTGCCGGCTCCGCCGACTTCGCCGCACGGATGTGTTCGGCGTATACGGATCAGCGATAGGAATTGACCAGCCGGGCCAGGTGCCGCCCTGCGATGAGCAACGGCTCGTCGCTCCGCGCGACCTGAGCCGCCAGCTCCGCGCCCTCCAAGGTGTGGATCACCGTGTGCGCGAGGTCGTGCGCGTCCTCCTCACCGATCCCCGCGCGGCGGAGCCGGTCCTCCATCAGGCCCCGCCAGCGTGCGAACGCCTCCGCGGCCGCCTGCTGGATGTCGGGGGCGGTCGTCGCCGTGCCCAGGCTCGTCGCCGTGACCGGGCAGCCGTCGATCCAGTCCGAGGCGCGCAGTTCCTCGGCGACGACCCGTGCCGTGGCGGCCACCGCCGCCGCCGGGTCCTCCTCGCTGTCCAGCACCGCCCGCAGGGTGTCGGCGAACTCCCGGTCCCCGTACCGGACCGCCTCCGTGGCCAGCTCCTGCTTGCCACCCGGGAAGAAGTGGTAGACCGAGCCGAGCGTGGCCTCCGCCTCCCGGGAGATCTGCTTGATCCCGGTCCCCTCGTAGCCCTGACGTTGCATCAGCCGTGAGGCGGCCCGGACGATCCGCTCGCGGGTGCCGAGGGTGTCGTTCGGGGCTGTTTGCGCCGCTTGCGCCGTCTGCTCTGTTTGCGTGGTGGCCTTCATCTCGTCAGCGTATCGAATAGAGCGTTCGTTCCAGGGGTCGTGCTAGGTTCTTCTCTAGATAGAGCGTTCGTTCTAGAGGGGGTACATCTCCATGTCTTCGCAGCCTTCGCAGCCTTCGCGGCAGTCCGTCACCGTTATCGGCCTCGGGCCCATGGGTACGGCGATGGCCGAGGCCTTCCTGGCCGCCGGTCACCGCGTGACCGTGTGGAACCGCACCGCCGCCAAGGCGGACGGGTTGGTCGCCGAGGGCGCCGAGCGCGCCGCCACGGTCGAGGAGGCGCTGGCCGCCAACGAGTTGGTCGTCCTCAGCCTGACCGACTACGACGCGATGTACGCGATTCTCGAACCCGCTGTTTCGGCACTGCGCGGCCGCGTCCTCGTGAACCTCAGCTCGGACACGCCGGAGCGTGCCCGTGAGGCCGCGGCGTGGGCGGGTCGGCACGGTGCGGAGCACCTCACGGGCGGGGTGCAGGTGCCGCCGTCGGGCATCGGCCGGCCTGAGTCCAGCACGTTCTACAGTGGGCCCAAGGATGTCTTCGAGGCCCACGAGGAGACCCTCAAGGTCATCACCGGTACCGACTACCGCGGTGCCGACCCGGGGCTGGCCGCTCTCTACTACCAGATCATGATGGACATCTTCTGGACCGCCATGACCGGTTACCTCCACGCCGTCACGGTGGCCGAGGCGCAGGGCATCACGGCCGAGGAGTTCCTGCCGTACGCCAGCTCGATAGCCACCTCGCTCCCCAACTTCATGGCCTTCTACACGCCTCGGCTCGACGCCGGGCGGCATGACGGCGATGTCGACAAGCTCGCGATGGGGACGGCGAGCGTCGACCACATCGTGCACACGACGCGCGACGCGGGGGTGGACGCGGCGCTTCCGGAGGCGGTCCTGTCCCTCTT
>NZ_JAINFC010000108.1 GCF_020740835.1 Streptomyces sp. UNOC14_S4 | reverse complement strand
CCCTTACGCGAGCCCCGCCTCTTTCATCTGGCGCAGCTCCTTCTTCAGCTCGCTCACCTCGTCCCGCAGCCGTGCGGCGACCTCGAACTGGAGCTCCGCGGCGGCGGCCCGCATACGCTCGGTCAGCTCCTCGATGGTCTCGGCGAGTTCGGCGGCGGGACGGTCCGTGGGCACCACGGCGCCCTTGCCCTTGCTCTTGCCCTTCGCGGCCTTGCCGGAGGCCGCGGGCACCGGAGCCTTGCCCTTCTTGCCCTTGCCGCCGCCGTCGTCCCCCTTGCGGTAGCCCGTGCCCAGCAGCTCCTGGGTGTCGATCTCCTCGCGGGCCAGCGAGGCCACGATGTCGCCGATCTTCTTCCGCAGGGGCTGCGGGTCGATGCCCCGCTCCTTGTTGTACGCGATCTGCTTCGCACGGCGGCGGTTGGTCTCGTCGATGGCCTTCTCCATCGCCGGAGTGACCTTGTCCGCGTACATGTGGACCTGGCCGGAGACGTTGCGCGCCGCGCGGCCGATGGTCTGGATCAGGGACGTCCCGGACCGCAGGAAGCCCTCCTTGTCGGCGTCGAGGATGGCCACCAGCGACACCTCGGGCAGGTCGAGGCCCTCGCGCAGCAGGTTGATGCCGACCAGCACGTCGTACTCACCGGCGCGCAGCTCCCGCAGCAGCTCGACACGGCGCAGCGTGTCGACGTCGCTGTGCAGATAGCGGACCTGGATGCCCAGCTCCAGGAAGTAGTCGGTGAGGTCCTCCGCCATCTTCTTCGTGAGCGTGGTGACCAGGACGCGCTCATCGCGCTCGGTGCGCTTGCGGATCTCGTGCACCAGGTCGTCGATCTGGCCCTCCGTCGGCTTGACGACGACCTCCGGGTCGACGAGGCCGGTGGGCCGGATGATCTGCTCCACGAAGCCGTCGGAGCGCGACAGCTCGTACGGCCCGGGGGTCGCCGAGAGATAGACCGTCTGCCCGATCCGCTCGGTGAACTCCTCCCACTTCAGCGGCCGGTTGTCCATGGCCGACGGCAGCCGGAAGCCGTGCTCGACCAGGGTGCGCTTGCGGGAGGCGTCGCCCTCGTACATGGCGCCGATCTGCGGGACCGTGACGTGCGACTCGTCGATGACGAGGAGGAAGTCCTCCGGGAAGTAGTCGAGCAGGGTGTTGGGCGGGGAGCCGGGCTCGCGGTCGTCCATGTGCAGCGAGTAGTTCTCGATGCCGGAGCAGGAGCCGATCTGACGCATCATCTCGATGTCGTACGTGGTGCGCATGCGCAGCCGCTGCGCCTCCAGCAGCTTGCCCTGCTTCTCCAGACCGGCCAGCCGCTGCTCCAGCTCCCGCTCGATGCCCGCGATGGCCTTCTCCATGCGCTCGGCACCGGCGATGTAGTGGCTGGCGGGGAAGACGTAGAGCTCCTGGTCGTCGGAGATGACCTCGCCGGTGAGCGGGTGGAGTGTGGAGAGGGCCTCGATCTCGTCGCCGAACATCTCGATCCGGACGGCGAGCTCCTCGTAGACCGGGAAGATCTCGATCGTGTCGCCGCGCACCCGGAACGTGCCCCGGGTGAACGCCAGGTCGTTGCGGGTGTACTGGATCTCCACGAAGCGGCGCAGCAGCTGGTCCCGGTCGATCTCCTCGCCGACCTTGAGGGGCACCATCCGGTCCACGTACTCCTGCGGCGTACCGAGGCCGTAGATGCAGGACACCGAGGCGACGACGACCACGTCACGCCGGGTGAGCAGCGAGTTCGTCGCCGAGTGGCGGAGCCGCTCGACCTCCTCGTTGATCGAGGAGTCCTTCTCGATGTAGGTGTCCGACTGCGGGACGTACGCCTCGGGCTGGTAGTAGTCGTAGTAGGAGACGAAGTACTCGACCGCGTTGTTCGGCAGGAGCTCGCGGAACTCGTTGGCGAGCTGGGCCGCGAGGGTCTTGTTGGGCGCCATCACCAGGGTCGGCCGCTGGAGCTTCTCGATCATCCACGCGGTGGTCGCCGACTTGCCGGTGCCGGTCGCGCCGAGCAGGACGACATCCTTCTCACCTGCGCGGATACGCCGCTCCAGGTCCGCGATGGCCGTCGGCTGGTCGCCGCTGGGCTGGAAGGAGCTGACGACCTCGAAAGGCGCCACCTTGCGTTCGATCTTCGATACGGGCCGCATGTCACCACCGTACGGCCCCCCACTGACAACGGCCGCGTGCCGGATTCTCCCCCGGCTCTCCCCTGGCCCGGCCACGGTTCTCCGGCCCGTCGCCGCCCGCCACCGCGCCGCCCTCTCGCCCACCCGTTCTCCCGGGTGGACGCGCGACGGGGAAGCGTATACGGGACCGTGGATCCTGTGTACCTGCCTCGGCATGATCGCGTATTCGTGTGCTGTACGACCGTCCCGTACGCCGGGGCCCGGGTCCGGCACGCCGCCGTGCCCACGGCCGCGGCCCGTGGCCGCAGGCAGCGAGGAGCCCGTATGCGCGTCCGTCCCGTCTCCGCCGTGACCGGTGCGCTGCTCGGACTGGCGGCCCTCGTGTTCCCCCTGCTCCCTGTGCTCCCCGTGCAGCACGCGCGGGCCGCCGAGCAGACGCGGCTGCCGGTCACCATCGGCCACCGGGGTGTGCCGGTGCGCGCCCCCGAGAACACCCTGGCCTCGATCGACAAGGCCGCCGCGCTCGGCATCCGCTGGGTGGAGAACGACGTGCAGCGCACCAAGGACGGGGCCCTGGTCGTCGTGCACGACACGACCCTGGAGCGCACGACCGACGTCAAGCGGCGCTTCCCAGGGCGCGCGCCCTGGAAGGTCGCGGACTTCACCCTCACCGAGATCGAGAAACTCGACGCCGGGCGCTGGTTCGGCCGCCGCTTCACCGGGGAACGGGTGCCCACGCTCAGGCGTTACCTCCAGCGCGTCGACCACAATCACCAGCGGCTGCTGCTGGAGATCAAGGCCCCGGACCTCTACCCGGGCATCGAGCGGCAGCTGGCCGCCGAACTGCGGCGGTCCGGGTGGCTCGACGCCGCCCACGTCCGGGACTCCCTGGTCGTCCAGAGCTTCGACGCGCGCTCCCTGCGGACCTTCCACGGGCTGCGCCCGGAGGTGCGGACGGGCTTCCTGGGCGCGCCCGGGGCCCGGCAGCTGCGCGCGTACGCGGCGTTCGCCGACCAGATCAACCCGAGCCAGCGCAGGGTCACAACGGCCTGGGTGCGTGCCGTGCACGCGGTGAAGGGCCCGCACGGCAGGCCGCTGGAGGTGTCCGCGTGGACGGTCGACGACGGCGACAGGGCCGTCGCGCTCGCGCGCATGGGCGTGGACGCGATCATCAGCAACGCCCCGCAGGTCGTGGAGGCGGCGCTGACCGACGAGGAGGACTACGCGACGCCGGGCCTGCCGCTCTCCTTTCTGGGGCCCCTGGACTTCTTGTCAGCTTCTCAGCCGTGAACAGCCGAACTTGCAAGTAGGGCACCACTGGCGGTGGTGATACCTCCTGCATCTTGACCGCCCTGGCACCGGGCGGTCGAGACGCGTGACTCACGCCCCGCATGCCGGGAATTACACCCAGCAGGTCTCGCATGCTCAAGCGTCGCGGGAAACCGGGTCCACCGGCCACGGCCGGGCTTGTGCCTTCGCAACTCGCATGCGGAGCAGCCATCATGCCAGACACTGCACAGCTCTCCGAGGCGACGGTGAACGCCCTACGCTGAACGGGTGACGGACATAGAAAAGGTGAGCGGGGACGAGACGGCCCGGCGGCCAGGGGTGCAGGAGTCCGGTGCGCGCGAGCCGGGCGCGCGGGAGTGGGCCTGGACGACGATCGGGTCGCCGATCGGCCCACTGGGGCTCGCCGCGACGCCGGACGGGCTGCTCGCGATCGAGTTCCGCGCCGACGGGAAGCGGGCGGCGAAGACCGTCGAACGCCTCACGCGGCGTATCGGCGCCGCGCCCACGTCCCGCCCGGGCCCCGCGCAGGACGTCCTCACCCGGGCGTCCGCCGAGCTCGTCGCGTACTTCGCCGGGCACGGGAAGACCTTCTCCGTCCCCCTGGACTGGTCGCTGACCTCGGGCTTCAACCGCAGGGCGCTGCGCGAGCTCGCCGACCGCGTCCCGTACGGCACCGTCGTCAGCTACCAGGACCTCGCCGACCGTCTCGGGGAGCGCGGGGCGGCGCGGGCCGTGGGCATGGCGATGGGAAGCAATCCGCTGCCGGTGGTGGTGCCCTGCCACCGCGTCGTCGAGAGCAACGGCGGACTCGGCGGGTTCGGCAGCGGACTGGAGATCAAACGGGCCCTGCTGTCCCTCGAAGGGGTGCTTCCGGAGCCTCTTTTCTGACGCGGACCTCTGACGCGGACCGGCGCCCGCGCGCGGGCGCCGGAGGGTGGATGCTGGTAGTGGGAGATGCTGCCCATGCGTACCGGCAACGAACCGATGAACGCGCGGAGCGCGCTGCGGCTGCGGTGCGGACTCGCCGCGTGGGGGCTGGCCTGGGCCATCGGCGGTACGGTCCTCTTCGCCGTCGCCGGGCACCCGGGGTGGGCCATCGCGTGCGCCGTACTCGTCGTGGTGACGGCGGTGGACCTGGCCGTCGTCATCCACCGCATACGGCAGGGGCCGCACTTCCAACCGGGGCGGGACGTGCCCCCGTACGAGCCGGTACGTCGCCGTGATGATCGGTGACCGCCCCTGGATCCCGCTGCGGGTGCGCGCCCACCGGGGAAGGACAGACGGCCAGTGCGCGTCTGCAGGTCGGTGGGGCCTTGTCGCGCAGCTCCCCGCGCCCCTTAAACGGGGCGTCCCACTCCCGTGGCTTCAGCCCGCCGCCGGCAGGCCGAAGTCCGCCCCCGAGATCTCCGCCAGTTCGCCGACGACGCGGAGCAGCGGCTCCCGCAGACCCGTGAGGGCGGCGCGCATCGAGGGGCCGTCCGACCATGCCTGTTCGTGGGCCACAGGGCTGACGCCCTCCGGCCGTTGGGCCTCGTATGCCGACAGCCGGGGATGCCACTCGGAGGTGAAGGGCCGCAGAATCCGGTTGAGCAGGTCGTAGGCGATGCCGTGCACGGTGCGCACCCCGCCGTCGGCGGACGACTGGTCCGCCGCCAGGCCGATGCTGTACTGCCGCAGCGTGGAGCGCGTGAACTCGAACATCGCGTGGAGCGAGCCGAGCGCCTCGCGCAGGCTGCCGGAGCCGGGCGCGAGTTCCTGCACCCCGATACGGGTGGCGAGTTCGACCTGGAGGTCGAAGGCGGCCATGCGCTCCAGCTCGCTGGGCACGCCGTTCCGCTGCATGGGCGTGGGCGTGTACGGCCTCATCTGCGGCTCCCTCGTGCTCGTACCGGTCGTGCCGGGGCGGCCTCCGCCGCGGACCAGGGTAGTGCCGTACGCGGTGCGCAGGGTCTGCAGCACGGCGTGGCGGAGCAGTTCGGCACGGGCGGGTTCCGGATCGTGGCGCAGCCAGGCGTGGACGGTCAGCGGGTGCGTCGACCAGGCCCCGGCCCCCTCGGGGGCGAGCAGGCTGCGGCCGCGCAGCTCGGCGATGCCCGCGTCGAGGCGCCGGGCCGTCGCGATGTCCGGGACCGCGACCGCCGACGACAGGGCCCGTACGGCGTCGTCCCTGGTCAGCGGGGTCGGCGAGAAAGCGGCCGCGAGGCGCAGCACGTCCATCGCGGACGGCCCGGCCGCGGGCACGTCACGCACGAGAGCGGCCGTCACCTCGGCGGGATACCCCGTGGGCAGGACACGGCCCTGCGCGAGCCGGTCGAGCAGGGAGCGGCCGGGCGTGTGGAAGCGGTCGTGGAGCGTGATGTAGCCGTCGGCGGCGCCCGACGACAACAGGTCCAGCGCGAGCGGATGCCCCGCGACCGCGGCGCACAGCGCCTCGGCGGCGGCCCGCTCCTCCGGGCCGGAGGGCTCGGCGGCATGGGTGAGCAGGGCGTACGCGGCGTCGGCGCCGAGCGGGCCCGGTTCGACGGACGCGGCCAGCGCCTCGTAGTGACGGCTGCGCGTGGTGAGCAGGGTGTGCCCGAGCGGGTGCGGCGCGCACAGCCGGGCCACCTGGTGCGTGGTGAGCCCGCCGGGCAGGTCGTCGACGACCCAGAGGAACGGTTCGCCGAGCCGCGCGACATGCTCCCGCAGCCGCGCGACGACCTCCTCCACTCCCCCGGCGGACTGCAGGCCGTGGGCCGCGGCGAGCGCCCGCAGGCCGCCCTCGTACGGTCCGAACGGCCCGTACGGCGGCCCCGCCACCCCTTGGAACGGCTCCGGGTCGCGGGCCAGCCAGTGGATCCCGCCGGGGTACGCCGCGGCGAACCGCGTCGCGTACTCCTGCGCGAGCAGGGTCTTGCCCATGCCCGCCGCGCCCCGGATCTGCACCGGTCGGGCAGCGGTGTGACCGGTGGTGAGCGGCGCGGCATAACGGTGCAGGAAGCTGTGCACCTGCCACAGCAGCGGCAGCCCGCCGGTGAAGGACGGGGCGGGCGACGGCGCGGGGCCGGGCAGCCAGTGCGCCGCGGGCACGGTCTCCGTGGCGCCGATCGGCCCGGCGAGCGCCGCGACGTGCGCCCGTACATCCGCGACCAGCGCGTCCAGCGCGGCCGGGCCGTCCGGGAGCGGCCAGTGCCTGGCGTCGCGCAGTTCGACGGGGTGGATGTGGTCCGCGGACCGCTCGGGGTTGACCACCATGACCCGGCGGCGCGGGTCGCCCTCGCCCAGCCCCGCGAGATAAGCGGCCGTCAGCTCCCACTGGCAGGCCAGCCGCTCGGGATAGCCCGCGGAATACCAGGCCAGCAGCGCCTTGGAACGCGCCAGGCCGTCCCGGATGCTGTCGCTGATACCCGCGAACCCGACGACGGTGACCTCGTCGACGAAGACCCGCAGGCCGCTCGCGAGCAGCCGGTCGCGGAGCGGAGCGATGCGGCGGGCGTCACCACGGCTGTAGCTGAGGAACACGTCCCACTCCGGGGGACACACCGGGGGAGTCCGTTCCGCCACGCTCTCTTCTCCTTCTCCCCGGCGGCTCTCCCCGGAGATCCTGCCGGCTTCCGGCCTCTTCCAGGCCCCTTCCAGGCCCCTTCTGGGCTCTTCCGGGCCGATCCCCTGCCGCACGGCGGGCCCTAGCCTACTGTGGAGTCCCGGGGAGGGAGATCATGCGACGGATGCGCAACGCCGCGGGCCGGGGAAGGCCGAAGCAGGTCACGGTCCGGCTGACGATTCCGCTGCTCGGGGAGGTCACCGGCGTATGGGAGCCGGTCGAGGCCGAGCGCAAGGCCGCCTGGGAGCTGTACGTGGAGCTGGCCACGCGGGTCTCGACGGTGGAACTGGGCCCGGACGACGGCTTCCTGAGGGAGGCCCTGACCTCGTTCTACAGCCTCTTCGGCACCACCCGTGACATCCTGCGCCGCTACGGCCCGGACGTCGCCCCGCGCCGCGGCCCCGGCCGCCTCACCTTCGGCGCGCTGGCCGTGACCGTACTCAACCAGGCGCTGCGCCCGCTGCTCGCCGACTGGCACCCGCGCCTGGCCGCCCACGAGGCCCTGCGCCCGTCGGGCACGGACCCGGTCGCGCACGAGCGGAGCTGGGAGCACGCGGCGGAGCTGCGCGGCGAGATCGCCACGGTGCGGGAGGTGCTCATCGGTCTCGCGAACGCGCTCGCGGAAGTGGCGGGCTCGGCGGACCTGTTACGACCGGCCACTACGCCCTACCCCCCCGGAGCCCGGACGGGGTGAGGTGAGGATTCCGGGTCAGCCCGGGCCCTCGTGGTCCCGCTCCGCGAGCAGACGGCGGGCCTCCGCCAGCAGCCGGTCGCGCTCGGCGGCGGGCATGCGCCGCCACTCGGCGTGTGCGGCGCGCACCCGTTCACCGATGGCGGCGGCGTAGGGACCCACGCGCAGGGCCTCCCGGAGGCCGGTCCGGCCGGAGAGGACGTCCTGCGCCATTTCCTGGAGGACCTCACCGGCGCCGCCGTCGGCCATCACGCGCAGGGCCTCGCGAACGGCGCGGGCCTGCGCCCGGCCGCGCCCGGGGGCCAGGAACTCCTCGTGGCCGACCTGCTGTTCAGACATGTCCCACGCTCCCTGCCGACGGCGCCGCGGACGGAGCCGGAAGGCTCGGGAAGTCCTCGAGAACGGCCGCCAGCTCGGCACCGACGTCGACCAGCACCCCGTACACGGCGTCGATCCCGAGCTGAAGGCTGTTGACGGTCCTGGTCGCCTCGGCCCACAGGTCGCAGATCCGCAGCACCTCGGTGGCCGCCAGGCCGTAGCCGACGCCCGCGCCCCAGCCCGTCCAGGACATGGCCGCGCCCGCCGCCCACGCGATCGCGGCCGTCGCCGCGGCGTCGCCGATCAGGCCGAGGAACTGCCCGACCGCCTCGCTCGCCACGGAGATCGCGTGCGCGGCCGCGCCGTACTCGTCGCGCATGTTCTCCAGCGCGCCCTTGATGGCACGGAGCTTCGCGCACAGCGCGGTGAAACGGGCACCGGCCGCGTCCGCGCCCTCGCCCTGCCAGTCGGTGCCCAGCAGGCGGTTCCCGGACTCGATATCGGCGGCGAGCGCTTCGCAGAACGCGGCGAGGTTCGCCCACGTCCCGGCGACCCGCGCGTACGCCTCCCAGTCCCCCGCGAAGTACTTCCTGCTCTCCTCCAGCGGGTTGCAGGAGATCGCGAACTCCAGGACCTCGGACACCCAGAACGCCGGGCTGACCAGGTCTCCGGCGTCGTTGAGCAGGTCGAGCGGGGAGAAGAACTCCTCGGGCTCGCCAGGGGGTTTCAGGTGGTCGACAGGGCGCGTCGCGCCCTTGATGTCCGTGCCGCCGCCCGTCATCGCTCCGCCGCCCTCACCCGGGCGGCACGCATGCGCGCTTCCTCCCGCTGATCCGACGCGCGGTAGTGACCGGCCGCCGTGTCCACGTCGCCCGCGGACGCCCGCAGGGTGGCCTCCAGCCGCCCCATCGTGGCGGTCACGGTGGCGGCCAGTTCGTCGTGCAGGTCGATGATCCTGGTCAGCAGGCCCTGCTCGCCGCGGGCGACGACGCCGTACCGCCGCGCGTAGCCGTGCGCCTCGGCGGCGTCGTCGGCGGCCCGGCGCAGCAGGTCCGCGAAGTCGTGCAGTTTTGCCGCCGGTACAGATAAAGCCATGGGGGGTCGCTTCCGTCGCCGGTGATCAACGCGGCCGCATGCTAACGCAGTCGCGCCCACCGGCGTCGAACCCGCTCACTCGAAAGGGGAGTTGACTTCCCCTCGTGCTGCCCCTACTCGGCAGCGCGCTCCGCGAGCCGCTTCCAGACCCGTTCGACCTGCGGGGCCAGTGCCTCCAGCGGGCCGTCGTTGTCGATGACGAAGTCCGCCACGGCCAGGCGCTGTTCGCGCGTCGCCTGCGCGGCCATCCGAGCCCGCGCCTCCTCGGGCTTCATGCCGCGCAGCCGTACGAGCCGGCCGAGCCGGGTCTCCTCGCTCGCGTCGATGACGACGACCAGGTCGTAGAGGGACTGCAGGCCGTTCTCGACCAGGAGGGGCACGTCGTGGACGACGACCGCGTCCGGTGCTGCCGCCGCCTCCAGTTCGGCCGAGCGTGCCCGTACGAGCGGGTGCACGATGGCGTTGAGCGCGGCCAAGCGGCCGGGGTCGGCGAAGACGACGGAGCCGAGCCGGGGCCGGTCGAGCGCGCCCTCGGGCGTCAGGACGTCCTCCCCGAACTCGGCGACGACCGCCGCGAGACCGGGCGTGCCCGGCTCGACCACTTCGCGCGCGATCCGGTCGGAGTCCACGACCACCGCCCCGTAGGAGGCGAACAGCCGTGACACCTCGCTCTTGCCCGCGCCGATGCCACCCGTGAGGCCCACTTTCACCATGGGCCCCACGGTAGCGGGCGGCGGTCCGGCGGCGGCCGTCGCCCTCCCCCCGGGATGACTACTGCTCGACTGCCGCTCAGTGGCCGCCGTCGCCCTCCCGGTCGGCGAGGAAGCGCTCGAACTCGGCGCCCAGCTCGTCGGCCGACGGCAGCTCCACGGGCTCGGCCACCAGATTGCCCCGCGTCTCCGCGCCGGCCACCGCGTCGTACTGGTGCTCAAGACCGCGGACCAGGGCGACGAGTTCCTCGTCCCCCTCGGAGATCTGCCGCTCTATCTCCTCCTGCGTACGCAGCGCCTCGGTACGCAGCGCGTGCGCGGTGTTCGGCAGGACGAGACCCGTGGCGGCCGTGATCGCCTCCAGGGCGGTCAGCGCGGCATCGGGGTACGGGGAGCGGGCGACGTAGTGCGGGACGTGCGCCGCGACGCCGAGGACGTCGTGCCCCGCCTCGGCGAGCCGGAACTCGACGAGCGACTCCGCGCTGCCCGGCACCTGGGCCTGGTCGAAGTAGCTGCGGTGACCGGGCATCAGGTCGACGCGGTTGCCGTGCGGGGTGATGCCGACGGGCCGGGTGTGCGGCACGCCCATGGGGATGCCGTGGAAGTTGACGGACAGCCGTACGCCGAGCCGCTCGACCATCTGCCGCACGGCGGCGGCGAAGCGCTCCCACTCCACGTCCGGCTCGGGGCCGGACAGCAGCAGGAAGGGCGCCCCCGTGGCGTCCTGGACCAGGCGCAGTTCGATCGTCGGGGCCTCGAAGGCGCTCCAGTGGTCGCGCTGGAAGGTCAGCAGGGGGCGGCGGGCCCGGTAGTCGACGAGCCGGTCGTGGTCGAAGCGGGCGACGACCTGGTGCGGCAGGCCGTCGAGCAGCCGGGCGACGACCAGGTCGCCGGTCTCGCCCGCGTCGATGTAACCGTCGAAGTGGTAGAGCATGACCAGGCCCGCCGAGTCCTGCGCCAAGGCGAGGTCGGCTACGGCGAGCCCCTTGGGCTCCCATTCGTACAAACCCTGCGGATCCAACACAGTGACCGCTCCTCCTCATGTTCCGTACAGGGGAACGTCCGTGGAGGGCGGGACCATTCCCGCGGCCCGCATCACGACACAGTGCGGACACACAGCAGGCCCCCGGGCATGAAGAAAGGCCCGCTCCCCCGGAGGGGAACGGGCCTTGCCTCAGTCAGCTGTCAGCTGTCCGGTCAGAGCCTCAGCTCTGGCCGCCCGCCAGCTTCTCACGGAGAGCGGCGAGCGCCTCGTCCGACGCCAGGGCGCCGGAGTTGTCGGCCGACTCCGAGGAGTACGAGCCACCGGCCGGAGCGGCCTGCGCAGCGGCCTGGTCGCCGGCGGCGGCAGCCTCGGCGTCCGCCTCGCGGGACTTGATGACCTGCGCCTGGTGCTGCTCGAAGCGCTGCTGCGCCTCGGCGTACTGGCGCTCCCACTCCTCGCGCTGCTTCTCGTAACCCGGCAGCCAGTCGTTGGCCTCGGGGTCGAAGCCCTCGGGGTAGATGTAGTTGCCCTGGTCGTCGTAGGACGCGGCCATGCCGTACAGGGTCGGGTCGAACTCGACCACGGACGGGTCGGCACCGAAGGACTCGTTGGCCTGCTTCAGCGAGAGGCTGATGCGACGGCGCTCGAGGTCGATGTCGATGACCTTGACGAAGATCTCGTCGTTGACCTGGACGACCTGCTCCGGGATCTCCACGTGGCGCTCGGCCAGCTCGGAGATGTGGACCAGGCCCTCGATGCCCTCGTCGACGCGCACGAACGCACCGAACGGAACGAGCTTGGTGACCTTACCCGGGACGACCTGACCGATCTGGTGGGTCCGGGCGAACTGCTGCCACGGGTCTTCCTGGGTGGCCTTGAGCGACAGGGAGACGCGCTCGCGGTCCATGTCGACGTCCAGGACCTCGACCGTGACCTCCTGGCCGACCTCGACGACCTCGGACGGGTGGTCGATGTGCTTCCAGGACAGCTCGGAGACGTGGACGAGACCGTCGACGCCGCCCAGGTCCACGAAGGCACCGAAGTTGACGATGGAGGAGACGACGCCGGAGCGCACCTGGCCCTTCTGGAGGGTGGTGAGGAAGGTCTGGCGGACCTCGCTCTGGGTCTGCTCCAGCCAGGCGCGGCGGGACAGGACCACGTTGTTGCGGTTCTTGTCCAGCTCGATGATCTTGGCCTCGAGCTCCTTGCCCACGTAGGGCTGGAGGTCGCGGACACGACGCATCTCGACCAGGGAGGCCGGCAGGAAGCCACGGAGGCCGATGTCGAGGATGAGACCACCCTTGACGACCTCGATGACGGTACCGGTGACGATGCCGTCCTCTTCCTTGATCTTCTCGATGGTGCCCCAGGCACGCTCGTACTGGGCGCGCTTCTTCGAGAGGATCAGGCGACCTTCCTTGTCCTCCTTCTGGAGAACCAGGGCCTCGATCTCGTCGCCGACCTTGACGACCTCGTTCGGGTCGACGTCGTGCTTGATCGAGAGCTCGCGGGAGGGGATGACACCCTCGGTCTTGTAACCGATGTCGAGCAGGACCTCGTCCCGGTCGACCTTCACGATGACGCCGTCGACGATGTCGCCGTCGTTGAAGTACTTGATCGTCTCGTCGATCGCGGCGAGGAAGGCTTCCTCGTTACCGATGTCGTTGACCGCAACCTGCGGGGTGGTGGCGGTGGTCTCGGTGCTGCTCGTCATGTGGGAAAGGGCTCCGGTACGGACATTGAAGTCGTAGGTACTGCTACGCCGAGAGCCCGTATCGCACCGCCGAAGCCGGACAGCGAGGAGACGCACCGTCCCGAGAACCAGGGGGATCCGAAGAACCCCCGAAGGCTCTCGAAAACAATCGAAAGCGCCTCGACAACCGAGGGGACATACAACAAGTGCGAGCGCGACCTGCTCCGTCTGAGGCGCGCAGGCCCGCAGCGCAACTTGTAGCATACGGGGGCAGCCGGGCACGGTCAATGCGCGAAGACGCACACCCGGGACGAAACCCCCATACCGGGCACAACTTGTGTTGTGCGAGGCCACGAGGGCACCGGCGGACGCCTTGGCTTTACGCTCAGGAACCGGCCGGACACCCACCGGCTGCCGCAAAGATACGACAAACGTCGTAGAAGACTACTGCCGAGGGCACACGGTCCAGATGATCCAAGAGTACGAGCCGGAAGCGACCCGACGGGCCACAGGGGAGCGGGAGAGCAGCCGGGCCAGCCGGGGCTGGTGGGACCGCAACGCCGACGAGTACCAGCACGAACACGGCTCCTTCCTCGGCGACGACCGCTTCGTCTGGGGCCCCGAGGGCCTCGACGAGGCCGACGCCGCGCTCCTGGGCCCGGCGAGCGGCCTGGCGGGCCTCGACATCCTGGAGATCGGCGCGGGTGCCGCGCAGTGCTCCCGCTGGTTGGCGGCACAGGGCGCCCGGCCCGTCGCCCTCGACCTCTCCCACCGGCAGCTCCAGCACGCCCTGCGCATCGGCGACGACGCGGACAGCGCCGTCAGCGTGCCGCTGGTCGAGGCCGACGCGGGCGCGCTGCCCTTCGCCGACGGCTCCTTCGACATGGCCTGCTCCGCCTACGGCGCGGTGCCCTTCGTCGCCGACCCCGTGCGCGTCATGCGCGAGGTGCACCGGGTGCTGCGGCCCGGCGGCCGCTGGGTCTTCTCGGTGACGCACCCCATCCGCTGGGCGTTCCCGGACGAGCCCGGCCCCGAGGGGCTGTCCGTGGCCGCGTCCTACTTCGACCGCACTCCCTACGTCGAGCAGGACGAACAGGGCCGCGCCGTCTACGTCGAGCACCACCGCACGCTCGGCGACCGCGTGCGCGACGTGGTCACCGCGGGCTTCCGGCTGGTGGACCTGGTCGAGCCGGAGTGGCCCGACTGGAACACCCAGGAGTGGGGCGGCTGGTCGCCGCTGCGCGGCCACCTGATCCCGGGCACGGCCGTCTTCGTCTGCGAACGCGACTGACCCGTCCGGCACCCCGCGCGGCCTGAGCGAGACTTGAGCACGTGATCCGCACCGACGCACTCGACCGGCTGCCCGTCCGCACCGCCCTGCCCGCGCTCGCCGAGGCCCTCGACGGCCACGGCGCGGCCGTCCTGTGCGCACCGCCCGGCACCGGCAAGACGACGCTGGTGCCGCTGGCCCTCGCCGGACTGCTGGACGACGGCACGCGCCCGCGGCGCGTCGTCGTCGCCGAGCCGCGCCGGATCGCCGCGCGGGCCGCCGCCCGCCGCATGGCCTGGCTGCTGGGCGAGTCCGTCGGCGACCGCGTCGGCTTCACCGTGCGCGGCGAGCGGCGCGCCGGGCCGGGGACGGTCGTCGAGGTGGTCACCACGGGCGTGCTGCTGCAGCGGCTGCAGCGCGACCCCGAGCTGGCGGGCGTCGACACGGTGATCCTCGACGAGTGCCACGAACGGCACCTGGACGCCGACACGGTCGCCGCGTTCCTCCTGGACGTACGCTCCGCGCTCCGGCCCGAGCTGCGGCTGGTCGCGGCGTCCGCCACCACCGACGCGGAGGGCTGGGCCCGGCTGCTGGGCGACGCCCCCGTGGTGGCGGCCCAGGGCGTCTCGCACCCGGTCGAGGCCGTATGGGCACCGCCGCGCCGCCCGGTGCGGCCCCCGCACGGCATGCGCGTGGACCCCGCCCTGCTGGACCACGTCGCGGACGTGGTGCGGCAGGCGCTGGCCGAGCGCGAGGGCGACGTCCTGTGCTTCCTGCCGGGCGTCGGCGAGATCGCCCGGGTGGCCGGGCGGCTCGGCGGCCCCGGCACACTGGGCGCCGAGGTGCTCCAGGTGCACGGCCGGGCCCCGGCCGCCGTGCAGGACGCGGTGCTGGCGGGCGGCTCGGGCACCCGCCGGGTGGTGCTGGCGACCTCGGTCGCCGAGTCGAGCCTGACCGTCCCGGGCGTACGCGTCGTGGTGGACGCGGGCCTGGCCCGCGAGCCCCGCACGGACCACGCGCGCGGCCTGAGCGCCCTCACGACCGTACGGGCCTCCCGGGCCGCCGCCCGGCAGCGCGCGGGCCGCGCCGGACGCGAGGCACCGGGCACCGTGTACCGCTGCTGGACAGAGGCCGACGACACCCGGCTCCCCCGCTTCCCCGCCCCCGAGATCACCGTCGCCGACCTCACGGCCTTCGCCCTGCAGGCCGCCTGCTGGGGCGACCCCGACGCGTCCGGGCTCGCGCTGCTCGACGCGCCGCCCGCCGGTGCCATGGCCGCCGCGCGCGAGGTGCTGACGGCCACGGGGGCCGTGACCGCCGACGGCCGGGCCACGGACCGGGGCCGCCGCATGGCCCGCCTCGGACTGCACCCGCGGCTGGCGCGCGCCCTGCTGGACGGCGCCCGCGAGGTGGGCGCGCGCCGGGCCGCCGAAGCGGTGGCCCTGCTGAGCGAGGAGCCGCCGCGCGAGTACGGCGACGACCTGGCCGCCGCCTGGCGCGCGGTGCGACGCGGAGGCGACGCGTACGCGGCCCGCTGGCGCGCGGAGACCCGCCGGCTGGAGAAGGCCCTGGAAAAGGCCGTGGAGAAGGCCGTGGAGGGAGTCCCTCCGGCCGCCGACCGCGGTGACGACGCCGTCGCCGGGCTCGTCGCCGCGCTCGCCTTCCCGGAGCGGGTCGCACGGGCGCGGGGCGAGGGCTCGTACCTGATGGCCTCCGGCACCGGCGCCGAACTGGGCGAGGGCTCGCGGCTGCGCAGCGGCCAGTGGCTGGCCGTCGCGGTGGCCGACCGGCCGGTGACGGCGGCGTCGGCACGCGTGACCCTGGGCGCGCTGATCGACGAGGACACCGCCCGCGCGGCGGCGGGGGCGCTGTTCCTCGCGGACGAGGAGGTCGGCTGGTCCGAGGAGCGACGGGACGTGGTGGCACGGTCCGTCGAGCGCCTCGGCGCGGTGGAACTCACCGCCCGCCCGCTGACGCACCCGGACCCCGCACTCGTCCGCGAGGCCCTGTGCGAGGGACTGCGACGGGAGGGCCTGGGCCTCCTCCGCTGGACCCCCGAGGCGGCCGGCCTGCGGCAGCGTCTCGCCTTCCTCCACCGCGAACTGGGCGAACCCTGGCCGGACGTCTCCGACGAGGCACTGCTCGCGCACCTGGACGACTGGCTGGGCTGGGACCTGGACCGCGCCCGGCGCCGGGCCGACCTGGAACGCCTGGACGCGGGCAAGGCACTGGAGCGGCTGCTCCCCTGGGCATCCGGCGACGCCGCACGTCTCGACGAACTGGCCCCCGAACGCATCGAGGTCCCGAGCGGCTCGCGGATACGCCTCGACTACGGCGCCGAACGGCCGGTCCTCGCGGTCAAGCTCCAGGAACTCTTCGGCTGGCGCGACGTGCCGCGCGTCGCGGACGGACGGGTGTCCGTACTCGTCCACCTTCTCTCCCCGGCAGGGCGGCCCGCGGCCGTCACGTCCGACCTGGCGTCGTTCTGGCGGGACGGGTACCGGGCGGTACGGGCGGAACTGCGCGGGCGCTACCCGCGGCACCCGTGGCCGGAGGACCCGATGGCCGCGCCGCCTACCCGACGGACGAACCCGCGGCGCTAGCCTCGCCGACCGGTGGGCGCACCCGGACCACCGCACAGCCAGCGCCGCGTCAGGGCAGGTAGCGCTCGATCGCCGCCGCCCCCTTCTCCTCTATCAGCTGCTTCGCCAGCTCCAGCCGCTCCGGCGTGATGTCATGGCCGGACGCCATCACAAGATCCTCGGGATCGAAAGGCCGCTCGCCGCCGGTGTACAGCCGGCTCGGCCGGGACGAGGTGGACATGTCCTCGGGGCTCTCCTTCACGGCGGGTCTCCTCTCAGCGGCCAGCCCCCGCCGGGGGTGGCAGTCCGGTTTTTCCCTCCATCGTGTGACACATCCGCCGTTTGCGCACGGGCACGGCGCGACCGGGCCTCCAGGACGAGCGACAGCGCCAGGAGCCCGCCCCCGAGGCCGAGGAAGCCCCACGGGAGCCAACTGGTCAGCAGCAGCACCAGGCGCCGCTGCGAGGTGACGAGGGCGACCGTGGAGTCGACGTAGTCGGGCCGCATCTTCACGTGCCCGGCGAAGGCGGTGATCGGCTTCTTCTCCGGGTGGCCGGTCCAGCGCATCTCCTCCTGGTGGATCTCCTCGCCGTTGACGGGGGCACCGGTCGTCGGGTCGACCCAGAACATGCGCTTGGTCGTGTACCAGCGCTCCAGGCCGAGCTGCCGGATGGCCTCGGGGGTGAGCCCCAGCGGGAGCGCCTGCGGCACGGGCACCCGGGTCCACGGCACGGTCTGCTCGAAGTAGTAGACGTCCAGGCCGTGGAAGCGGCGGGTGCCGCGGTAGTGGATCGGGGCGGACGTACGGGTCTGCATGTCGAAGTACTGGTAGTCGCGCTTCCGTACGAGGAAGGGCCACTTGAACTCGATGCCGTCGCGCCGCACCGGCGCGCCGTCGACGTGCTCGCCGCCCTCGTGCACGGGCTGCTGGCTGTGGGCGTCGAAGACGTAGCGCTCGGGGATCTTCGAGACCATCGCACCGTCGGGCCCGGCCACGAACGTCAGGGTGTCCCAGACGACGACGTCACGCCCCGTCTCGTCCCTGACCTCGCGGGCCCGCTCCGTATTGCCCCTGAGGGTCTCGACCATCGTGATCCTGGAAACCTT
This sequence comes from Streptomyces sp. UNOC14_S4, assembly GCF_020740835.1. Classification (GTDB taxonomy): domain Bacteria; phylum Actinomycetota; class Actinomycetes; order Streptomycetales; family Streptomycetaceae; genus Streptomyces. The sequence goes on along the minus strand of NZ_JAINFC010000108.1, from coordinate 585 downwards.
GCGGGGTTCGAGGGTGCTGTAGTCGATGAGCGTGGCGTCCTTCGCCTCCAGGACCACGGTCTGATAGCGGTCCGCGGGCACCTTCGCCAGCCGGGGAAACGCGTACCAGCGCAGCAGCGGCGCGAGGACGGCGAAGAAGACGGCGAAGGCGAGCAGGACGAGACTCGCGCGGCGGCGCACGCCCGGGCCCCCGCGTCAGGGGTGCGCGGGGACGGTGGTGAGCAGCGGCTTCGGTGAGGTCCGCCCGCCCGGCGGCCCGATCGCGGTGACGGCGAGGACGAGGGCGAACGCGGCGGCCATCCCTATGGCCGCCGCGACCAGTGCGCGCATGACCCGACCTCCTGGCTGATGGAGCGTCAGAGGTGGGGCACGGTAGCAACGACCGCACCAGATGAGAACCGCCGTGGCGCGGGCCGCGCCACGGCGGGGCCCCGCCCCGAACCCCGCGCCCACCGGGGTGCCACTTGCGCTCGGCGCGCGGCTACGGGCCGGTAGGGGCTGAGCGCGCAGTTCCCCGCGCCCCTTACAGGGCGGGGCGAAGCCCCGTCTTGAGGGGCGCGGGGAACTGCGCGAGGAACCCCTACC